>NZ_JBICVV010000020.1:0-158266 GCF_043199295.1 Streptomyces sp. NPDC048612 | reverse complement strand
ACCACTGCAATCCGCCCCCACTCCCCTTTTACCCCGCCCCCCAAGGGGTGGGGGGGGGCCGGAGGGGCCTGGTGTGTGGACGTAAAGCGAAGCAGTCCACACACCAGGCCCCTCCGGCCCGTCACCGCACTCCGACAGCCCCGCGCAGCGGACCCCGCCCGCCGCAGGCGCAACGGCGGGGAAGCGCAAGCATCACCCGCGCCCACGCCCCGCGCAGCGGAGCCGAAACGGCGCGAGCCACCACGGCGGGAAAGCCGAAAACGTGGGGGCTAAAAAGCGGGCCGCTCAGGGTCAAAGGCCGCCACACCCTCCGCCGGCGAGGACGCCACCGCGAACCGCCGGGGCGGAATACGGCCGGCTCGGTGGGCCAAGCGTCCCGCCGCCACCGCGTGCCGCATGGCCGTCGCCATCAGCTCCGGCTCCTGGGCCCGGGTCACCGCGGAGGCCAGCATCACCGCGGCGCAGCCCAGTTCCATGGCCAGGGCGGCGTCCGAGGCCGTGCCGGCGCCCGCGTCGAGGATGACGGGGACGGTGGCCCGTTCGGTGATCAGCTGGAAGTTGTGCGGGTTGCGGATGCCCAGGCCGGAGCCGATCGGCGAGCCCAGGGGCATGATCGCGGCGCAGCCCACGTCCTCCAGCTTGCGGGCCAGCACCGGGTCGTCGTTCGTATAGGGCAGCACGGTGAAGCCGTCGTCCACCAGGGTCTCGGCGGCGTCGAGGAGCTCGATGGGGTCGGGCAGCAGGGTCCGCTCGTCGGCGACGACCTCCAGCTTGATCCAGTCCGTGCCGAGCGCCTCGCGGGCGAGCCGGGCGGTGAGCACCGCCTCACCGGCGGTGAAGCAGCCCGCGGTGTTCGGCAGCACCTGGATCTTGTGGCGTTCCAGTACGGACAGCACCGAGCCCTGCACGGTCGGGTCCAGCCGCCGCATGGCGACCGTGGTCAGCTCCGTACCGGAGGCGAGCAGCGCCCGTTCCATCACGTCGAGGCTGGGCGCGCCGCCGGTCCCCATGATCAGCCGGGACGCGAAGGTGGTGCCGGCGAGGGTGAACGGATCGTCGGTCATGTCTGCGGATCAGCCTCCCTGGACCGCGGTGAGCACCTCGACGCGGTCGCCGTCGCCGAGCGGGGTGGCGGGCCACTGGGTGCGCGGCACCACGGTTTCGTTGACCGCCGCGGCCACCCCGGCGGGTGCCTGGGACAGGGTCGCGACGAGCCGGTCGAGGGTGAGCCCGCCGGGGATCTCCCGGGTCTCGCCGTTGACGGACACGGACACGGTGGACGCGCTCATGCGCCGGCCTCGCTTCGTTCGGCGGGTGCGCCGTCGCCACCCGGGCACCTGGTCACGGTTCGCTTGCTCATACGGGCTGCTCCTCGGGGGCGCGGGTGCGCTCCGGCCCCGTCGTGGCGATGGGGGTCCCCCCGCGCCGTTCAGGCGTGGGGGAGAAACGCGCGGGGGAGAAGGGGCGGGCCTCTTCGGGGAGGCTCCCGGTGGCCAGCGCCTCGGCCATCGCGTCACCGGTGACCGGTGTCAGCAGCACACCGTTGCGGTGGTGGCCGGTGGCCAGGTGGAGGCCGGGCAGGGCGGTCGGCCCCAGGAGCGGCGCGTTGTCGGGGGAGGTGGGGCGCAGCCCGGCGCAGGTCTCGGTCAGCGCCAGCTCGGTGATGCCCGGGACCAGCTCATGAGCGTCCCGCAGCAGCTCGTAGACCCCGCCCGCGGTCACCGTGGTGTCCCAGCCCAGCTCCTCGCTGGTGGCGCCGACGACCAGCTCGCCGTTCTCCCGCGGCACCAGGTAGAGGGGCCCGCCGCGCACCACGGCCCGTACGGTGCGCGACAGGAAGGCGGGACTGCCCGCGGGCACCCGTGGCAGCCGCAGCCGCAGCACCTGGCCCTTGACCGGCCGCACCGGCGGCAGCACCTCGTCGGGGACCCCGGCGAGCCGGCCGCTGTGGCTGCCCGTGGCCAGGACGATCTGGCCGGCCGACAGCCGTGTGCCGTCGGCGAGTTCGGCGCCCGTGGCGCGCCCGCCGCCGACCGTCAGCCGCGCCGCCGCGCTCCGGTGGAACGCCACTCCGGCGCGCTCACAGGCGGCCAGCAGGGCGCTCACCAGCCGCCGCGGATCGACCTGGTGGTCGCCGTCCACTCGCAGCCCGCCGCGCACCCCGGGGGCCAGCATCGGCTCCAGGCGGCGGCACTCGCGGCCGGTGAGCCACTGGGAGTCCAGCCCGGAGCGGGTCTGCAGGGCGTGCAGCTCGCGCAGGTGGGCACGGTCGTCGGCGTCCAGCGCGACGGCCAGGGTGCCGCAGCGCCGGTAGCCGATCCGCTGCCCGGTGGCCTCCTCCAGCTCCTGGGTGAAGCGGGGGTAGCGCTGCGCCGAGGCGAGATTGAGGCCCAGCAGGGTCTGCTCGCCGTAGTGGAGCTCGGTGACCGCGGCCAGCATCCCGGCCGCGACCCGGGCCGCGCCGCCGCCGGGCGCGGGGTCGGCCAGCGCGACGGTCATCCCGCGGCCGGCCGCCCGCCAGGCGGTGACCAGGCCGATGACACCGCCGCCGAGGACGAGCACATCAGGACGCGGCGCGGCCGGTCCCGCCGGTGTGGCAGATGCGTGCATGAGAGTTCAGCCCCTCCCTTCGCCGGCATGACCCGGATCAGGTTCGTACGGTCGGAGGCCGGCCAGCCTCCCTCTCAGCCCGGTACGTCCGGGCTCCCGCGAGTGCGTGTAACCGTCACCCTAGTACGGTGCCGCGACGGGCCGTAAGGGACCGTCCTCCGGCCCCCGGGGGCCGGTACTCCGGGTCCCGCGGCGGTGACGGTGTGTCAGAGATCTCCTTGCGTGCTGCTGCGGGCGGCGTCACGGGCCGTCCTAGAGTGATCGGGTGAGCGAGCAGAGCAAGTCCTCCCAGGCCCCTGACCACACGCCGCGCGTCGTGATCGTCGGCGCCGGAATCGCGGGTGTGCAGACCGCGGTCGCCCTGCGCGAACAGGGCTGGCGCGGCGAGATCACGCTCCTCGGTGACGAGCCGCACCAGCCCTACGACCGCCCGCCGCTGTCCAAGGCCCTCCTGCTGGGCAAGACCGAGGGCGCCGCCTTCGACATCGACTTCGCCGGGCTCGACATCGACCTCCACCTGGGCCGCCCGGTCACCCGCCTGGTGCCGGACGCCCACCTCGTCGAGACGGCCGAGGGGCCCGTCCCCTACGACTACGCGGTCATCGCCACCGGCGCCGACCCGGTCGTGCTGCCCGGCAGTGAGGGCATGCCCGGCGTCCACCTGCTGCGTACCCTCGACGACGCCGAACGGCTGCGCCCGGTGCTCGCCGCGCAGCACGAGATCGTGGTCGTCGGGGCCGGCTGGATCGGCGCCGAGTTCGCGACCGCGGCCCGTGAGGCGGGCTGCGCGGTCACCGTCGTCGAGGCCGCCGACCGCCCGCTGGCCGGTGCGCTGCCCGCCGAGGTGGCCGCCCACATGACCGGCTGGTACGCGGACGCCGGGGCCGAGCTGCGCACCGGCGCCCGGGTCGCGTCCGTCACCGCGGGCGCGGTCACCCTCGCGGACGGCGCGACGCTGCCCGCCGACGCGGTGGTCATCGGCATCGGCGCCCGCCCCGCGACCGCCTGGCTGGCCGGCTCCGGCGTCGAGGTCTCCCCGCAGGACGGCTCCGTCCTCACCGACGACCGGCTGCGCACCTCCGTCCCCGACGTCTACGCGGTCGGCGACTGCGCCTCCTTCCCGTCCGCCCGCTACGCCACCCGCCTGCTGATCCACCACTGGGACAACGCCCTCCAGGGCCCCCGTACGGTCGCCGAGAACATCGCCCGCGGCGACGCCGAAGGGATGGTCTACGACCCCGTCCCGTACTTCTGGTCGGAGCAGTTCGGCCGCTTCGTGCAGTACGCGGGCCACCACGGGAACGCCGACGAACTGGTCTGGCGCGGCGACCCGGCCGGCGCCGCCTGGTCGGTGATCTGGCTGCGTCAGGGACGGCTCGTCGCGCTGCTGGCCGTGGGGCGGCCGCGGGACCTCGCCCAGGGGCGCAAGCTGATCGAGCGGGGCGTCGCACTGGACCGGGAGCGGGCGGCGAACGCGTCCGTACCGCTGAAGGCCGCGGCCGTGTAGCGGACTCCGGGCCGCCGGTTGCCGGGCGGCCGCCGTCACCCTCCGGTGTGCAGGAAGCCCCTGATGGCGATGCCCGGCTACCGGCTGTCAGTGCGAGGTGGCAGGCTTGTCCTGTGACCGAGATTGACGCAAACATCGATGGACTCGTCCCCGCCTGGCTCACCCTCCCCGATATCGCCGAACAGCTCGGCGTCGAGGTGACGCGCGTCCGGCAGCTGGTCAAGGAGGGCCAGCTGATCGCGGTGCGCCGCGGCGAGAACAGGGCGCTGCACGTGCCCGCCGATTTCATCCAGGACGACAAGGTGGTCAAGGGCCTCGTCGGTACCCTCACCCTCCTCAAGGACGACGGCTTCACCGACGCGGAGATGCTGGAGTGGCTGTTCACCCCGGATGAGAGCCTGCCCGGCACGCCCGCACAGGCGCTGCGCGAGAATCGCGGCACGGAGGTGAAGCGCCGGGCCCAGGCGCTCGCCGTCTGACCCGCCCGGCGCGCCCCCCTGAGGCCGCCGTACCCGCATCCGTAACCGCACCCGAGGGGCGTACGTGCCGGAAGGCCCGGCCCGTACGCCCCCGACCTGGGGGGAAGCCGCCCGATGACCACCGCACGACAGGCCCTGTCCGACGCCCGGCTCTACCTCTGCACGGACGCCCGGAAGCGGCAGGGCGACCTCCCGCAGTTCCTGGACGCGGTGCTCTCCTCGGGCGTGGACATCGTCCAGCTGCGCGACAAGGGCATGGAGGCCGGCGAGGAACTCCGGCACCTGGAGGTCTTCGCGGACGCCTGCCGGCGGCACGGCACACTGCTCGCGGTCAACGACCGGGCGGATGTCGCGCACGCGGCCGGCAGCGCGGTGCTGCACCTCGGCCAGGGTGATCTGCCGGTCCCGGCCGCCCGCGCCCTGCTCGGCCAGGACGTCCTGATAGGCCGCTCCACCCACGCCGAGCCGGAGGTGGACGCCGCGCTCACCGAGGACGGGGTGGACTACTTCTGCACGGGCCCCTGCTGGCCCACGCCCACCAAGCCGGGCCGTCACGCCCCCGGCCTCGACCTGGTCCGCTACACCGCGGCCCGCGCCCCCGAGCGCCCCTGGTTCGCGATCGGCGGGATCGACGCCGGGAATCTGGACGAGGTGCTGCGGGCCGGTGCCCGGCGGGTCGTCGTGGTCCGCGCGATCACCGAGGCGGACGACCCGGGAGCGGCGGCCGCGTCCCTGGCCAAGCGCATCCGGTCCTGGGACGCCTAGGCACACGCGTCCCGCGGGCCGCGGCACCCGGGGTGACCGGAATCACGTCCCGGCGTGCGGCCGGCGCGCGAGTGGCGGTTCTCCGTCGTCCGGGCCACCGGGAAATGTCCAGCCAGTGGACACGAACCCGACCAACCAGGCATTACGCCGAAGACGGTTGGTACGCGCCCCGCCGCTGGTTAACCTGCCGGTATGGCCCTAGGTACAGCTTCCACCAGGACTGATCGTGCGCACACGGTGCGCGAACTGCTCGCTTCCGGCAAGCAGTCCTATTCGTTCGAGTTCGCCGCCCCGAAGACCGAGAAGGGTGAGCGGACCCTGTGGAACGCCATTCGTCGGATCGAGGCCGTCTCCCCGACGTTTGTCTCCGTGACGTACGGCGCCGGTGGCACCTCCCGTGACGGCACGGTGCGCGCCACCGAGCGCATCGCCACCGACACCACCCTCACCCCGGTCGCCCACCTCACCGCCGTCAACCACTCCACCGCGGACCTGCGCAACATCATCGGCCAGTACGCCGACGCCGGAATCCGCAACATGCTCGCGCTGCGCGGGGACCCGCCCGGCGACCCGATGGGCGAGTGGGTCCGGCACCCCGACGGCGTCGACTACGCGGCCGACCTGGTCCGGCTGATCAAGGAGTCCGGCGACTTCTGCGTCGGCGTCGCGGCCTTCCCCGAGATGCATCCGCGCTCGACCGACTGGGACGCCGATGTGGCACACTTCGTCGCCAAGTGCCGGGCCGGTGCGGACTTCGCCATCACGCAGATGTTCTTCTACCCGGAGGACTACTTCCGGCTCCGGGACCGGGTCACGGCTGCGGGTTGCTCCACGCCGATCATTCCGGAGATCATGCCGGTGACGAACGTGCGCCAGATCGAACGGTTCGCTCAGCTCAGCAATGCGGCGTTCCCGCCGGAGCTGGCCGAGCGCATCCTGGCCGTCAAGGACGACCCCGCGGCGGTACGCTCCATTGGGATCGAGTACGCAACGGAACTGTGCGCACGCTTGATGGCCGAGGATGTTCCCGGGTTGCACTTCATTACCCTGAACCACTCCACGGCGACCCTGGAAATCTACGAGAATCTGGGGCTGCACCAGCAGTCCTGATCACGGTGGCCGGCGAGGCGGCGGAAGAGGGGCGTATATGGGCTGGACGATCCTCTACATCGCGTTCGGTCTGGTCGCCCTGTGGCTGCTCGGTGAGGTGCTGCTCCAGAACAAGGCACGGCTGCGCTGGCGGCTGCTCGCCTTCTCCGGCTTCCTCGGTGTGGTCATCGGCGTGGTCATCCCCTCGGTGATCGTGATCGGGCTGGGCCTGATCGCCTTCGCCCTCGGGCAGACGCAGGTCACGCTCTCCTTCCGCCGCGGCTTCACCACCGGCTGGGCGCTGGGCGTCGGCAAGTCCGGCGACAGCCGGCGCCGGCGGGCCCGCCCGTCCGGCCCGGCGGCAGCGGAACCCACCCTCCAGGTCTCCGGCCTGGAGGCGGTACCGCCCACCGGCGGCAGCGGCCCGGTCCCCGACGGCGGCCCGGACACCTTCGAGAGCACCGGCGGCTTCCAGAGCCGCGACGTCTTCGCCGCGCAGGAAACCGCCGCCGGGCAGGACGTGTTCGCGCCCCAGGACACCTTCGCCGCACAGCAGCAGACCACCGCGGGGCAGGAGGCCTTCGCCGCCCAGGAGACCTTCGTCGGGCAGGGCTCCTACGGCGGGCCGGGCGGCTACCCGTACACCCCCGACGACGGCTACCGCGGCCAGGACCCCTACCAGCCGCAGCAGGACCAGGACCCGTACGCGACGCAGGCGTTCGCCGTCCAGGACGACTACACACGGGCCGAAGCCGCCGCGGTCTACGCTCCGCAGCCGATGCCCGAGGAGACCGGCCAGTACGGCGTCTACAGCCCCGATGCCCGCGGTCAGCAGGACGGTTACGGCTACGACGCCTACAACGGCGCCGCCGCCAACGGCAACGGCTATGCGTACGACGGGAGTTACGGCCAGGGCGGCCCGGCCGCGCAGGACCCCTACGCCGACCCCTACGCGGGATACGGCGACGCCGCGGGCCAGGGCGGACAGGCGCCCTACGCCGACCCCTACCTCGGCACCCAGCCGTACGCCTACGACCCGTACCAGCAGTCCGACCCCTACGCCCAACCGCCTTACGCGGCGCAGCAGTACGACGCTCAGGGGCAGCCGCTGGGCCAGTACCCGGGCCAGGGCTACGGGGAGACCCCGCCCGGCGGCGTCTGGGTCCCCCAGCAGCGCGACGGCGACCTCCCGCCCGAGCAGCCCTACCCGCCCTACCAGCAGCCGGGCTACGACGGGCAGCAGTACCGCTACTGAGCCGCCGGCCGGGCCGGTGACGCGACGGCCGGGCGGGTGACCGTGACGGGCGCCGGAGCCGGGGCCGCGGCCGCTGCGATCCCGTCACAGACGACGGGGCGACGGGCCTCCGCGGCAAGTGGCGCCGCTCGCAAGGCCGTTGCTCACCTGTGGTGGTGCGCGCCCGGCCTGCCGTGGGCCCTCAACTCCCGTGGTGCGTCACGTGGAGCCGTGCCAGTCGTCGCCGTTCACGATCAGGCCCGCGACGATCGCACCGGACATCCCGGCATGGGCCGGGCCGCCGCCCGGGTGCGACCAGCCGCCGACCGCGTAGAGCCCCGGTATCCGGGTGCGGTTGCCGGGCCGCAGGAACCGGCCCTCCCGGCCCGCCAGTGCCGGACCCGGCACCAGCGCCTCATCCGACGGCGGCAGCACCTCCCGCCACAGCACCCGCTCCCGCAGCCCGGGAACCGCGGCCTCGGCGGCCTCGGTCATCCGGTCCGCGTCGGCCGCGAGGGCCTCCCCGTCGGACCAGTCGACCGGTCCGGGCGGAGCCACCGTCGCCGTCAGGGTCACGGCCTCATGGGCGTCGTCGGGCCGCGTGGCCGGGTCGTCCGGACGCAGCACCGTCACCGTGGGCCGCTCGCAGGGGGTCCGCAGGCCGTACCCGTCGCCGAACACGCCCGCCAGCTCGGCCGTGCGGTCCGCGGCATGGACCACCGTCCGGTGAGCGGCGTCCCCGGGGCGCGCGCCGCGCAGCGCGAGGCAGACCGTGAGCCGTGCGGTGGCGCGGTCGCCCGGCCCCAGGGCGGGGCGGACATCCTCCGCACCCCACGGCTCCCGCCCCCGGCAGAGCTCCACGAGCCGTACCGGGTCGACGCCCGCGACCACGAACTCCGCCTCGGACACCCGGCCGTCGGCCAGCTCCACGCCCGCCGCCCGGCCGTCCTTCTCCACGATCCCGGTCACCGCCGCCCCGAAACCGAACTCCACCCCGCGCGCCACACAGCGCTCGTACAGCGCCTCAGCCAGCGCCCGCATCCCGCCGCGCGGATACCAACTGCCGAAGGTCTGCTCCATGTACGGCAGCACGACGGCGCTCGCCGGGGCGCTGCGCGGGTCGAAGCCGTACGCCAGCGCATGGCTCTCCAGCAGTGCGATCAGCCGGGGATCGGCCAGCTCGCGGCGGGCCACCTCGGCGAGGGTGGCGGTGGTGGGCCCCTTGCCCCGGCCGAACAGGCCGCGCCTGCGGACCGCCGGATACGGATCGCGCCCCAGCACCCGCCAGTCCTGCCACAGCGGCTCCTCCAGGAGGGGTCGCCGGGTGGCGTCCCAGGCGTCGCGGGCGCGGGCCACCAGGTCGCTCCAGCGCTCCCCGGAGCCCGCGCCCAGCGCCTCGTCCAGGGCCGCCAGCACGCCGGCCCGCGAGGCGTTCGGCAGCGAGAACGCGGTGCCGTCGGCGAAGACATGGCGGGCGGCGGGGTCGACCTGGGACAGGTCGACACAGCTCTCCAGCGGCTCCCGTCCGGTCTTGAGGAACAGGTCGCGGTAGACGGCCGGCAGATGCAGCAGTCCGGGTCCCGTGTCGAAGGCGAAGCCGTCCCGGGCCAGCCGCCGCACCGCGCCGCCGTACGTCGCGTCCCGCTCGAACACCGCCACCCGGTGGCCCGCGACGGCCAGCCGGGCAGCGGCCGCCATCGCGCCCATCCCGGCGCCGATCACCGCAATCCGTGCCATGCCTGCGACTTTATCCGGACCCACTGACAACGCCCGCACGGCTGTGGAGAACGGGCCTGCCGGCGGCCGCACGCCACCGGTGGAAGCCCGCCGTCAGGCCACCGGAGGCGCCGCACCGCCCGCCGTGGCGAGCCGCTTCTCCGTGCGCCGCTGCCGCCGCCGCTGGAGGAACCGGCGGATGCGCGACCACAGGAACACCACCACCGCGATCCCCGCGGCCAGCAGGGTCCCCGCGATGACCGCGGCGGCCACCGGGTGGAACACGGCGAGGGCGATGAGCCCCGCGACGCCCAGATCCTCGGCCAGGCTCAGCACGATGTTGCTGGCCGGCTCCGGCGAGGTGTTGACCGCGATCCGCGTGCCCGCCTTGACCAGATGGCTCAGCAGCGCCGTGGAACCGCCCACCGCGCCCGCCGCCAGCTCGGGCAGCGACCCGTCGTGGCCGGCCAGCAGCGCCGCCACCACACCGCCCGCGACCGGCCGGACCACCGTGTGCACGGCGTCCCAGGCCGAGTCCACGTACGGGACCTTGTCGGCGACGGCCTCGGCCACGAACAGCACCCCGGCCACGATCAGCACGTCCGGGCGCTGCAGCGCGGCGGGCACCTCGTCGGTGAGGCCGGCCGCGCCGAGCAGCCCGAAGAGCAGGACGACGGCATAGGCGTTGATCCCGCTCGCCCAGCCACTGGTGAACACCAAGGGAAGTACGGACACGCCGCAGATCGTAGGCCCCGGGCTGGGGGCCGGTGCTCAGCTTTGAGTATCCGTACTCAGACGCCGAGATGAGTAGGTACGCGGATGGGCCGGAGCCCGCCCGGACGGAAGAGTGGGGACCACGGAAGGGAAGCGGCGCCGCACCGCCGACACGGGGCGGCGGAGCGGCGCGGCTCCCGGACGTGACGGGGGAACACGGGGGAGCACGGGGGAAGCGCTGTCCTGGTCGGATCGATGGGGGAACGATCCGTGCCAGGGCAGCGCACTTTTCTGCGCGTGCCCGGGGGGAACGACACGGGGTGCGCGGCGTACCCGACCACTACGGCGCGCACTCTCCCGTCTCCGGGAGCGTTTCCGTCACTGCGAGGGCCGGCCGCTGATCCGCCCCTGGAGCAGCCGCGACAGCGCCGCGTGCACGTCGTCGATCGACCGGTCCGGCTGGTACGACTGCCAGTCCAGGGCGGCCACCAGGACCATCCCGAACAGCGCCGAGGCGGTCAGCGGGATGTCGATCTCCTCGCTCAGCTCCTCACGGGCCACCGCCTCCCGCAGCACGTCCTCCACCACCGTGATGGCCCGCTGCCGCACCACCATCAGCGTCGACTGCCAGGCCCGGTTGGTGCGCCACAGCTCCGCGACGTAGAGCTGGGTGAGCGCCGGGTAACGGGAGATGAAGTCCAGCCCGGCCCGGATCATCGCGTCCAGCGCGTCGACCCGGCTGCCGCCACGGGCGGCCGTCTCCTCCGCGGCCTCCTGCAACGAGGTCGCCAGCATCTCGATGCCGTGCCGCAGCAGCTCTTCGAAGAGCACGTTCTTGCTCGCGAAGTTGTAGTAGACGGTGCCCTTCGCGACCCCCGCCCGCTCGGCGATCTCGTCCACCGTGGTGGAGGAGAATCCCTGTTCGGCGATGAGCGTGACCGCGGCCTCGAAGAGTTTGCGCCGGGTCGCGTCGCGGCGTGTAGTGGAGCTGTCCATGGGGGCGATTGTGCCGCCCCCGGCGGGTGTGCGCTCACAGGCTCAGTTCTGGATGGAGGTCCTTCATCCGCACCACCTGGCGGCCGCGCGCTGTCAGGGACGTCAGCGCCAGTGCCCCCGCGGTGAACGCCAGCAGCACCACACTGCCCTGCCACACGGGCGCGAGATCACCGCCCGTGATCAGCCGGCGCAGCCCCTCCACGATGTAACTCATCGGCAGATACGGGTGGATGGCGGCGAAGAAGCCGGGACTGGTCTGCACCGGGTAGGTGCCGCCCGCCGAGGTCAGCTGGAGCATCAGCAGCGCCAGCACCAAGATCCGCCCGGCCGGTCCGAACTGCGCGTTCAGCCACTGCACCAGAGCCGAGAAACACGCCGTGACCAGGACGAGGAAGCCGATCGTGCCGGCCGCCCGCACCATCTCCAGACCGAGCCCGAAGTGCAGTACGGACATCAGCGCCGCGGTCTGCAGCACCCCCACACCGAACACCGGCAGCCAGCCGGACAGCGCCACCCGCCAGGAGGCCGCGCCCATCGCCAGCGCCCGCCGGTTGAGCGGCTGGATCAGCATGTACGCCACCATGGCGCCGACCCACAGGGACAGCGGGATGAAGTACGGGGCGAACCCGGTGCCGTAGTTGGGCGCCTTGTGCGCGGCGTCCGAGGACAGCTGCACCGGGTCGGACATGACCAGGGTGCGCGCGTCGCGGTCCTTCCTGCCGTAGTCGGGGATCTGCTTCGCCCCGTCGTGCAGCCCGCCGGCCAGCTTCTGTGAGCCGTCCGAGAGCTTGAACATGCCGCCGTTCAGTGTCTGCGCGCCGTCCTTGAGCCGGCCCACACCGGAGTCGAGGTCGCCGATCCCGTCCGCCGCGCGGCCCGTACCGTCGTGCAGCCGGTGCGCACCGTCGTTGAGCTCGTCCGCGCCGTCGGCCAGCCGGGCGTTGCCGGCGGACAGTTTGCGCGCCCCCTCGGACACCTTGTGCGCCCCGTCGTTCAGCGCGTTGATCTTCTTGACCGCGGCGTCCATGTCGGCGCCCAGCGTGGGCCCGCGCCGCGCCAGCTCGTCCGCCAGGGAGTGCAGCGTGCCCAGGTCCCGGTCCAGCTGGTCGAGGTTCTTCTGGTCGTGGACGTACCCGCTGATCTCCTCGGCCTTGTCCGCCGCGGTGGCCGCCTCCTCCTTGAGCTGCTTCAGCTCCGCGCAGGACGTGTCGAGCCGTATTCCGCCCTCACAGCGCAGCCGGTAGTAGGAGGACAGGTGGTCGGACATCCCCCGGGAGAGCTTCGCCCCCGTGGAGGCCGCGGCGGGCAGCTTGTCCAGGTGGTCACGGATCGCCTGCGAACCGTCGGCGACGAGCCGCGCCGCCTCACCGATCTCCTTGCCGTGCGCCCGCACGAACGGCCCCACCTTGCCGACGACTCCGTTGACCTTGTCGGCCAGCTGCTGCGTGCCCTGCGCCACCTGCCCCGAACCCTCGGCCAGTTGGCGCGAGCCCCGGGCCGCGGTCCCGGCTCCCCGGGCGAGATCGGAGCTGCCCCGGGAGAGCCGCCCCGCGCCCGCGTCGAGGTCACCCAGGCCGGTGACCAGCTTGCCGCTGCCGTCTTTGGCGGTGCCCAGGCCGTCGGCCAGCTTGCCCGTGCCGTGCCGGGCCTGCCCGATGCCGTCCTCGAGCCGGTCGGCGCCGTCCGCGGCCTGTTCGGTTTTGCCGTGCAGCGTCGAGAACGAGACGAAGATCTTGTCGAGGAAGGTGCGCGCCGACTTCGTGGAGGCCGCGGAGCGCACCTCGGAGAACACCGTCCGGGAGATCTGCCCGACGATGTAGTTGTTCGCGTCGTTCGTCCGCACCTTGAGGGCGCCGGTCTCCGGATGGTCCCCGGAGCTGGAGGCGATCCGCCGGCTGAAGTCCCCCGGGATGGACAGCGACAGGTAGTACGAGCCGTCCTCGACGCCGCGTGCGGCCTCCTTGGCGTCCACCGGCCGCCAGTCGAAGGTGTGGCTGTCCCGCAGCCCGGAGACGATGCTGTCGCCCGCCGAGATCCGCTTCCCGTCGACGGCCGCGCCGGTGTCCTCGTTGACCAGCGCGACCGGGATCTTGTCCAGCCGCCCGTACGGGTCCCAGAACGACCACAGGTAGAGCGCGCCGTACAGGAGCGGCAACAACAGGAGGGCGGCCAGCGCGGCGCGCGGCATCTTGCCCCTCCCGAACCGCCTCAGCTCAAGCGCGGCCAGTTTCGGCGAGCGCATCGGCCGCCCCCTCCTCGTCGTCCCCGTCGCCGGCGGGCGCGCCGCCCGGTGTGCGGTCCGCGCCCGCGGCGCCGCCCGCCGAGGACGGACCGCCCGTGCCGCCCTCGCCGTCCGCGCCCTCTCCGCTGTCCTTGCTGTCGGAGCCGCCCTCGCTGCCCTTGCCGTCCTCGCCGTCCGTGGTGGCGGTGGAGGTGCCGGGCGCGTCCTCGGGGGCGGTCGGTTCGGGGCGCCCGCCCGTACGCACCAGCACCACGTCCTCGTCGCCCTCCGGCGGCTCGCTGCACACCGCGAGCACCGTGGTGCCGGCCGACGCGAGGCCGCGCAGCATCGTCCAGGCCGCGCCGCGCTCCTCGTCGGACAGCTTCAGATCGGTGTCGTCGACGGCCAGCAGCCGGGGGCCGCCGATCAGCGCGAGCGCCACGGACAGCCGCAGCGCCTCCAGCCGTTCCAGGTCGCGCACGGACGTCCGCACCCCCTTGGGCAGCGACTCCGGATCGAGGCCGGCCGCCGCCAGCGCGCTGTCCACCAGGGCGCGCGCCGCGGCCCTGCGCTCGTGCCGTGGCCGCAGCAGCGCCCGCAGTGAACCGCCGAACCGGCCCTGCAACAGGGCGCGTTCACGCAGATGCTCGCCCACGGTGAGTGCCGGGTCCAGCTCGGCGACCCCCGGCACATGGGCGAGCGCGGTGACCGAGCGGACCGCGGCCTTCTTCTTCGGCAGCGGCAGCCCGCCGACCTCGGCGGTGCCCGCGGCGGTCTTCATCCGGCCGGTGAGCGCGAGCAGCAGACACGTACGGCCCGAGCCCGAGGGGCCCTGTACGGCGATCAGTGAGCCGGGTCCGGCGGTGAAGCCGATGTCCTGGAACGCCCATCCGCGGGGGCCCTTGACCCCGAATCCCGCGGCCGTGACCGCCGCCCCGTGCGGGGTGCTGTCCACGATCCCCTCCCTTGAACTGACTGGTCAGTTCAAAAAGTATCCGCACCCCGCGCCCCGTTCCGCAAGGGGATGACGCGAACCCGCTCCCGCCAATCCGCGCGCACATTCCGCCTCTTCTGACGAAAGTGCAGGTCAGTGCCGATTGTCAGTGGCGTACGTCACGATGGCTGCATCCGGTCCGAAATCGGCATTCGGTCCCGAACCGGCATGCGACGACAGGAGGTTCGTCATGGCAGCTCGTCCCACCGGGGGCAGCTCCGCTGCGTACGGTCCCCCGAGCGATGTCCACCCCGTCC
Source organism: Streptomyces sp. NPDC048612 (assembly GCF_043199295.1). Classification (NCBI taxonomy): domain Bacteria; kingdom Bacillati; phylum Actinomycetota; class Actinomycetes; order Kitasatosporales; family Streptomycetaceae; genus Streptomyces; species Streptomyces sp. NPDC048612. The sequence goes on along the minus strand of NZ_JBICVV010000020.1, from coordinate 143,684 downwards.
TGCGGCGGTCGGCCGCACCACCCGCCGCACTCGACCTGCTCGCCCAGGCCCAGCAGGGCCTCGACGACGCCCAGACCCTCGAAACCCCCAACGAGCGGTTCGCCACCGCCCATCTGGCCGCACTGCGGACCGCCGCCGCCGTCCTCGCCGTCCGCGGCCGGCCGGAGACGACCCTGCGCCGCAGGCAGCGTATCCGCAGCGCCTGGGAGGTGCTGCCCGAGGTCGCACCCGAACTGGCTGAGTGGAGCGCCCTGTTCGCCGCCGGCGCCGCCCGCCGCGCCAAGGCCGAGGCCGGTATAGCGGGCGCCGCGAGCCGTCGCGACGCCGACGATCTCCTGAGGGACGTGGCCATGTTCCTGCGCCTGGTGGAGCGGATGCTGCTCCTCCAGCCCTCCCTGCCGCCCCAGCGGGAGCGGACGGGATGACCAGCGGCTGAGCCGGGCGAGCTGGCGGAGGGGGAGCGGGGTGGGTGGGTGGGGCGGGGGCCCGGGGGAGGGAGGAGAAGGGGGAGAGCGCAACAGTGGACACCCGCCCCACCGCCCTCCCGCCGAGCGCCACACGCGTCACGGCTGCCTCTGCAGGCGGCGGAGGGCGCGGGACGGAATAGGGTGGTGGACGCCTAGACGTTCATGCCCCCGCCGAGGAGCCACCCGCCGTGTCTGACCCGCTGCGCCCGCGCGCATCCCTTCGTACCGCCGTGGTCTGGGAGGTCCTCAAGGACGCCTTGGAGCGCAGGGTCAAGGCCGCCGGCCGCGACGCCCTGGACGTCCTCGACACCGGCGGCGGCACCGGCAACTTCGCCGTGCCGGTCGCCCGCCTCGGCCACCGCGTCACGGTCGTCGACCCCAGCCCCAACGCCCTCTTCGCCCTGGAGCGCCGCGCCGCCGAGGCCGGCGTCGCCGACCGGGTGCGGGCGGTCCAGGGCGACGCCCACGGCCTGTTCGACGTCGTCGAGCGCGGCGGCTACGACGCCGTGCTCTGCCACGGCGTGCTGGAGTACGTCGACGACCCGGCCGAGGGCGTCCGCAACGCCGTCGACGCGCTGCGCCCGGCCGGCACCCTCAGCCTGCTCGCGGCCGGTCTGGGCGGCGCCGTCCTCGCGCGCGCCCTCGCGGGCCACTTCAACGAGGCGCGCCAGGCCCTCACCGACCCGGCCGGACGCTGGGGCGAGGGCGACCCGGTGCCGCGCCGCTTCACCGCCGACCAGCTCACCGAGCTGGTGTCCGCCACCGGCCTGCAGGTCGGCGCGGTCCACGGCGTACGGGTCTTCGCCGACCTGGTCCCCGGGGTGCTCGTCGACACCGAGCCGGGCGCCATGGAAGCCCTGCTGAAGCTAGAGGCGGCCGCCGCCGAACAGCCCGCCTTCCACTCGGTGGCCACCCAGCTGCACGTCCTCGCCGAGCGCGACTGACCCACGCGGCTCACGCGACTACCGCGTGCAGTCGGCCACAGACCACCCGATCAGCCCCTTCGCCCCGTATGATCGGGGTACGACGTTCCGGCATGACGGACCGGCGGGTGGGGAATGCAGGCAGCATCACCACCGGTCCCCGTGGCGGCCCGGACGGTGAACTGGCGTCGAGGGGCGGGTTTCACGGGGACGATTCCCTGCCTATCCTGAAAGGGTCGCACCCCGGTCGCCCCCCGCGACCGACGAGTAGGAGGACTCCGTGCCGCTCTCGGAGCACGAGCAGCGCATGCTCGAGCAAATGGAGCGAGCGCTGTACGCCGAAGATCCCAAGTTCGCGACAGCGCTTGAGGGAAGCGGGCTGCGTACGTACACCCGGCGACGGGTCTACCAAGCGGTCGCGGGCTTCCTGGTGGGTATCGCCCTGCTCATGGCCGGCATGGTCGCGCAGCAGATCTGGATCAGCGTGGTGGGCTTCCTCGTCATGCTCGGCTGCGCCGTGCTGGCGGTCACCGGCTGGCGCAAGGCTCCCAAGCCGGGCGAGCAGCCGTCCGGTGCGGGTTCCGGAGGGGGCACGGCTGCCCAGGTTCGCCGTCAGGCCAGGCAGCGGCGCTCGATGATGAACCGTATCGAGGACCGCTGGCAGCGACGCCGGGACGAACAACAGGGCCACTGAGCCACGACCGGGCGGGGCGGGACCGTGAAGTGGCGAACGAGCCCGCCGCGCCCGTCGAGAGCGTCTTCCTGAGCGTGTTCAGCGCGCCCTGGGAGACGTTCTTTTCGTCGCTTTCGCTTTTCCCTTTTCCTTCCAGTTGCGCCGCGCAGCGCTGTGCCGCATTCTTTCCCGCCGCTTCTCGACGGCCGGGCTGAGTTTCCGCCGTCCCAGTTCGCCGTTTCCGGCCCGCAGTTCGCCCTCGGCCGGGCCGGGGCGGGCCTGAGGTTTCGCCGCCGATTTCCCGCACTTTCGGGGCACGGCAGTGTTCTCCGTCGGTGCTGGAAGACCCTGTGTGCCGGGCCCGCCCGATCTTGCCGGGCGGGCCCGGCACACTTTCGTGCCGTGCGGTCAGACCCTCCGTGGCCCCGGCCGGACGGCGGCCAGTGCGCGCCGGGCCGCGGCCACCGGGCGGCTGGTACGGCACCGGAGCGTCAGCGCCGCCCAGCGGGCCGACCAGGCCCAGCGGAGCCGGGCCGCGGAGCGCGGGGCGAGCTGGGCCCGCAGCCGCAGGCCGCGGCTTGCGCCGGCCGTCAGCCCGGCCCGCACCTGCTCCACGTCCGGGGCGAGCCCGGACACCGGCCGCGGATGCGGGGCGTACAGGACCTGCTCGACCGCCGTGGCGACTCTGCGGGCGGCCGCGGCGGACTCCGGTGGCAGAGCCGCGAGGCGGACGATCCGCTCGGCGGCCTTGCGCGGGGTCAGTGACTCGTCCGGCAGGATGCCGAAGTCCCAGGCGGTGTCCAGCAGCTCCCGCCAGGCGGCGAGGGTGGCCGCCGCGGTGTCGCCGTCCGGGGCCGCCAGCCGTCCGGAGCGTATGCGCCGGCGCCACAGCAGCGGGCCCGCGGGCAGCAGCAGGACGAGCAGCGCGGCCGGTGCCATGGCGACGAGGGTCCAGGGGGACGAGCCGTCGCCCGGCGGCTGGGTGCCGGACTCCGCGGGCAGCGTGACACAGGCCGTACCGGAGCCGGACCGCCGCTCATCGGGGCCACAGGACGGGTCCGCCGAGGGGCTGTCCGAGGGGGCCGTGGACCGGGAGGGCTCGGGGGCCGGGTTGTCCCGGCCGGGGGTGTCCGGGGCGTCGGGGTAGGCGTAGTCCGGGATGCTGCCGCGGCTCGGGGTCGGTTCGAAGCGGGTCCAGCCGATGCCCTGGAAGTACAGCTCCGGCCAGGCGTGCGCATCCTTGAGGCCGACCGAGGTCGTGCCGTCGGGCTGCTTGGTGCCGGGGGTGAAACCGACCGCCACCCGGGCCGGGATGCCCAGCGTCCGGGCCATCGCCGCCATCGAGAACGAGAAGTGGACGCAGAAGCCCTCCTTCTGCCGCAGGAACCGCGCGATGGCCTCGGCACCGCTGCCCGCCCGGACGTCCGTGTTGTAGCTGAAGCCGCCGTTGAGCGCGAACCAGTCCTGGAGCTTGACGGCCTTGGCATACGTGGTCGGGGCGCCGCGGGTGACCTGACGAGCGGTGGTCCGGACGACCTCCGGCAGCGAGCGCGGGACCTTGGTGTACTCGCGCAGCAGCCCGGAGGGGGGCGCGGGGGCGGCGGCCAGCTGCTGGGAGGTGGGCCGCACCTGGATGCTCTCGACCTGGTACTGCAGGCCGCGGGTGTTCTGACCGCGGTCCCCGACGAGTGTGCGGCCCTTGGGCTCGAAGCGCCAGCGCCCGGAGATGTCCACCTTGGACGCCGGGTAGGGGAGCGGCAGCCAGTTCTGCGCGTACCACTCGGCGGTCGAGATCGAGGTGTTGACGCGGTTGAGGTCGACCGTGGGGCTGAGGCCGGGCGGCTCCGGCAGCCGGTCGGGGACGTCCGTGACCGTGCGCTCGGACGGCTTCCAGGTCGTGCCGTCGAACTGGTCGAGGGCGACGATCCGCAGATACAGATCGCGGGTGTCGGCGGCGGTCGTGCGGTAGTTGAGGACTTCCTTGTCCTCGGGCTGGTTGAGGCTGTCCTGCAACGACACCAGGGGGTTCACCGCGGAGATCGTGCCGCCTCCGCCGCCGGGGCCCCCACCGCTGCCGGAGCCGCCGAACAGCCCGCCGCCGAGGGACGGCAGCAGGGCGGGCACCGCCAGGGCGATGCCGAGGACCAGCGCGCCGATCCTGCGGCCCGTACGGACCGGGGCCAGAGCCGTGCCGCCGAGGGCGGCGAAGCCCGCCCGGCGCTCCGGCCCGCCCGCCGTGCCCCCGCCGAACACCCGGCCCCACTGGGAGAGGCGGTCACGGCCCTCGGCCAGCAGAAGCAGCAGATAGCCGGCCGCCGCGATCAGGAACCGCAGCCAGCCCGCGCCACCCTGGGACAGCCCCGCCGCCACCGAGTACAGCGCGAGCAGCGGCAGCCCGGCGGGCGCCGCACTGCGGTACGTGACCGCCAGCGCGTCCACGATCAGGCCGATCAGCAGCACCCCGGCGACCAGCAGCAGCCGGATACCGGGGGTGACCGGGGCCGGGGAGGCGTACCGGCCGACGTCCCGTACGCCGGCCTCCACCAGCCGGCCGAACTCCGCGATCGCGTCCGGGCCCGGCAGGATGCCGAGGATCGCCTCGCCCGGCGTGAAGAGCAGGGTCATCAGCAGCACCCCGGCCAGCAGCTGTGCGCCGATGACCAGCGGTCCGGCCAGCGGCGTCCGGCGGGCGGCCGCGCCCACCCCCGTCACGACGGCCAGCAGGGCCGCCGCCTCGATCAGCCAGTCGATCGGTTCCACCAGCGGCAGCAGCGCGCCGGCGGCACACAGGGTGGCCACCGCCGCACACAGCGCCAGCCGCGCCCGGCCGCTCATGCCTGTGCCTCACTTCGCTCGGGGCCGCCGGGGCAGGGCCCGCGCCGGCCGCTGGTCCGGTCGCGGGGGCACCGCGCTCCCGGTTGTCCGTCGGCGGGCGGCCGCCGGTCCCTCAGCGCTCGCCCGTCCCTGATACGTCCACGGCACACGTCCCCGTTCATGGCCGGCCTCCCGTCACCGTCTCCGGGGCGCCCGACCGGTCCGCGGCCGCGCGCCACAGGGCAGCGAGGCTGTCGCCGGGTGCCACCGGCAGCGCCGTCCAGCCGGTCTCCCGCAGCAGCCGCAGACGCTCGGCCACCGGGACCTGGCCGTCGGAGAACCGGATGCCGCCGGGGCCCTGTGTCCAGGCGTCGCCGTCCAGGACGAAGGCCACGGCCGCGCCGCTGCGCTGCCGTATCCGCCCGGCGACCGCCGCCTGCTCCTCGTCCAGATCGCCGAAGAAGGCGACCAGTAGTCCTTCGGTGCCGCCGCGCAGGGCGTCGTACGCCGCCGACAGGCCCGTCCGCTCGGAGTGCTCCACGACGGCGAGGGTGTCCAGCAGCAGTCCCGCGGTGTCGGCGGAGTCCGTGCCGCCCGCGAAGCCGCCGGTGCCGTCGGGGCCCGGTACCGAGCTGCCGGTGTCGGTCAGCAGCCGCACCGAGTAGCCGCGCTCCAGCAGATGCACCGCGGTGGAGGCGGCGCCCGCCACCGCCCACTCGAAGGGCGAGTCGGGGCCCGAGCCCGGATGGGCGGTCTCGCGGGTGTCGAGCAGGACCGTGCAGCGCGCCTTCTGCGGCTGCTCCTCCCTGCGGACCATCAGCTCGCCGTGGCGCGCGGTGGAGCGCCAGTGGACGCGGCGCAGATCGTCGCCGTGCCGGTAGCCGCGCGGGATGACGTCGTCCTCCCCGGTCAGCGCCGGGGAGTGCTGCCGCCCGTCGCCGAACCCGGTGGCCTCGCCCGCCTGTGGCACCGCCGGCAGCGGTTCGACCCGCGGCACGACCGTCAGGATATCGGCGGCGCTGAACGAGCGGGTCAGCTCACACATCCCGAACGGGTCCGACAGCCGCAGCTGCAGCGGCCCCAGCGGATAGCGTCCCCGCAGGTCGGAGCGGACCCGGTAGGAGACCTCGCGGCGGCCGCCGGCCTCGACCCGGTCCAGGATGAAGCGCGGCCGGGGCCCGAGGACGTACGGCACCCGGTCCTGGATCATCAGCACGCCGGTCGGCAGCCGGGAGACGTTCTCCATCCGCAGCCGCACCCGGGACTCGGTGGCCGCGGGCACCCGTGAGGGGGCGAGCGTCCGGCTGCCCACGACGCGGTAGCGGGTGCGGTGCAGGACCAGGACGCACACCAGCGGGAGGGCGGCGAGCAGCAGACCGACCCGCAGCAGATCCGCCTGACCGAGGAGGTAGGAGCACACCGCGGCGGCCATCCCGGCCGCCAGGAACGACCTGCCCCGGGTGGTCAGCCCCCCGAGGGCCGCCCGCAGCCCGTCCCGCTCCGGAGCGCCCTCGCTCCCCCCGCCGGACATCACAGCCCCCGTACGCCGGGTGCCCGCCGTCCGGGCGTCCGCCACGGCGGTGCGGACGGGTCGGGGACCGGGACGCGCTGCAGGATCTCCAGCACGATCTGCTCGGCCGTCCGGCGGTTCAACTGGGCCTGGGCGGTGGGCAGCAGCCGGTGCGCGAGCACCGGCACGGCCAGTGCCTGGACGTCGTCCGGGAGGGTGTACTCCCGGCCCTGGAGCGCGGCCGCGGCCTTGGCGGCGCGCAGCAGATGCAGGGTCGCCCGTGGTGAGGCGCCGAGCCGCAGCTCGGGGTGGCTGCGGGTGGCCGACACCAGATCGACGGTGTACCGGCGCACGGTGTCGGCGGCATGGACCGTACGCACCGTGTCGATCAGCTTCACGATCTCGTGGGCGTGCGCGACCGGCTGGAGGTCGTCGAGCGGGGAGGCCCCGCCGTGCACGTCCAGCATCTCCAGCTCGGCCGCCGGGCTGGGGTAGCCGATCGACACCCGCGCCATGAAGCGGTCCCGCTGTGCCTCGGGGAGCGGGTACGTACCCTCCATCTCCACCGGGTTCTGGGTGGCGACCACCATGAACGGTTCGGGCAGCTCGTAGGTGTGCCCGTCCATCGTGACCTGGCGCTCCTCCATGGACTCCAGCAGCGCCGACTGGGTCTTGGGCGAGGCGCGGTTGATCTCGTCGCCGATCACGATCTGGGAGAAGATCGCGCCGGGCTTGAACTCGAAGTCCCGCTGCTGCTGGTCGAAGATGCTGACGCCGGTGATGTCGGAGGGCAGCAGGTCCGGCGTGAACTGGATGCGGCGCACCGAGCAGTCGATGGAGCGGGCCAGTGCCTTGGCGAGCATGGTCTTGCCGACGCCGGGCACATCCTCGATGAGCAGATGTCCTTCGGCCAGCAGCACGGTCAGTGCGAGCCGTACGACCTCCGGCTTGCCCTCGATCACTTCCTCCACCGACCGGTGAACCCGCTCCGCGGTGGCGGTCAGCTCTCCCCCTGCGCCCGGCTTCGCCCGCGCGGGGGGACCCCCGAGGCTCGCTCGTTCGTCATACGCCGTCACTCGGCCCTCCTCGGCCCGTACTACGGGCCGATGCCCCCTTTGCGGACCCGGCCCACCCCGACAGCGCGCATCGCACCCGGCCGGGGCCGGGACGACGGCACCTACGCATTCTTGCTGTCCGCGCGGCTTCGCGTCATGACCTGTGGATAACTCACAAGGTTATCTCCCGGCGTTCCGGGCGAACCCGGCTTTCCGGGCCGGTGCGGAGAGCCGGGAGGACCGGGGGCGGGGTCAGCGCTGCGGGTCGATCTCCCGCAGCAGGCCGGTCGTGACGTCGAAGACGAAGCCGCGGACGTCGTCGGTGTGCAGGAGGAAGGGGGAGGTGCGCACCCGCTGCATGGACTGCCGGACGTCCTCGTCGAGGTCCTTGAACGCCTCGACCGCCCAGGTGGGGCGCTGTCCGACCTCGGCGGCCAGGTCGTGGCGGAAGTCCTCGGTCAGGCTGAGCAGTCCGCACCCGGTGTGGTGGATGAGGACGACGGAGCGGGTGCCGAGGGCGCGCTGGCTGATCGTCAGGGACCGGATGATGTCGTCGGTGACCACTCCGCCGGCGTTGCGGATGGTGTGGCAGTCGCCGAGTTCGAGGCCGAGCGCGGCGTGCAGGTCGATCCGGGCGTCCATACAGGACACGACGGCGACGTTGCGGACGGGCCGGGCATCCATCCCGGGGTCACGGAAGTCGGCCGCGTAGCGCTTGTTGGCCGCTACGAGACTGTCGGTGACCGTGTCACCGGTACGGACGGCGGCGCCGTCGGCGGAGGGGGGCAGCGGCTGCGACGCAGGTATGGACATGGATTCACCGTAATCGGCGGCGGTCGATTCAGCCGCAGGAGAGGTCGGGCATAGGGGTCATCATCACTCCTTGTGAGGTAATCCACAGGTCCGCACGTCTCGCCGCCGTCCGGGTGACAGGACCGGGAGAAAGGCGGCGGGAAAGCCGTCGGGGGACGCGCGGAACCAGTTGATTGACCGGGGCAGCCGGTGGACTAAAGTGGCGCGAAGTGGGAGGCGTGACGCTCTCCTTGGATACCGGATTCCTCGCGTGCGCGCGTCGTACGTACGGCTCGGCCTCCTCCCGCTCCCTTGGTCATCCGACGTCACTTCCCCGTCGCCGGAGGGCCACTTCCCCTTCAGAGCGGGCGGGGACCAAGCGGTACGTGCGGCATCCCCCAGCCAGCGGCCGGGGCCCCACCTGCCGCCCAGCCCATCGGAAGGCACATGAGCGAGCGTAGCGAGCGAATCAGGAAGAGGTGCGCGCTCTGCCCCGGCAGGCGGGCCGGGCACGGCGAGGCCGCCGCATGAGCGCCAACACCCGCCACGTCCCCGTCATGCTCCAGCGGTGTCTGGACCTGCTCGCCCCCGCGCTCGCCGAGCCCGGAGCGGTCGTCGTCGACTGCACCCTCGGCCTCGGAGGGCACAGCGAGGCGCTGCTGTCCACCTTCCCGGCGGCCCGGCTGATCGCCCTCGACCGCGACCCGTCGGCCCTGAAGCTGGCGGGCGAGCGGCTCGCCCCGTACGGCGACCGCGCCACCCTGGTACACGCCGTCTACGACGAGCTCCCCGAGGTCCTCGACCGGCTCGGGACCCCGCGCGTCCAGGGCGTGCTGTTCGACCTCGGCGTCTCCTCCATGCAGCTCGACGAGGCCGACCGCGGCTTCGCGTACGCGCAGGACGCCCCGCTGGACATGCGGATGGACCAGTCGGCCGGCATCAGCGCCGCCGATGTCCTCAACACCTACGCGCCCGGTGAGCTGGTCCGCATCCTGCGCTCCTACGGAGAGGAGAAGCAGGCCAAGCGGATCGTCGAGGCCGTCGTACGTGAGCGCGCCAGGGAGCCGTTCACCAACAGCGCGCGGCTGGTCGAGCTGATCCGTGACGCGCTGCCGCAGGCCGCCAAGCGCACCGGCGGCAACCCCGCCAAGCGCACGTTCCAGGCGCTGCGCATCGAGGTCAACGGGGAGCTGACGAGCGTGGAGCGAGCCGTCCCGGCGGCCGTGAAGGCGCTCGCTGTGGGCGGCCGGATCGCCGTGCTCGCCTACCACTCGCTGGAGGACCGCCTGGTCAAGCAGGTCTTCGCGGCCGGCGCCGCCAATACGGCGCCGCCCGGCCTGCCGGTCGTCCCCGAGCGCTACCAGCCCCGGCTCAAGCTGCTCACCCGCGGCGCCGAACTCCCCACGGAGGAGGAGATCGCCGAGAACCGCCGCGCCGCCCCCGCCCGGCTGCGCGGCGCGGAGCGCATCCGCGAGAACGTCGAGGACACCGCATGAAAGCCCCGGGGCAGCGCGGCGGACAGAAACGTCTCGCCGCGCTGCTCCCGTCCGGCGCCGGAGGTCGCGGCACCGCGGCACGCACACCCTTCGTGCTGCTCATCGTCGTCCTCCTCGGCTCCGGACTGATCACCCTGCTGCTGCTCAACTCCGCGCTCAACCAGGGCTCGTTCGAGCTGAGCAAGCTGGAGAAGCGGACCGAGGAGCTGACGGACGAGCAGCAGGCGCTGCAGCAGGACGTGGACGCCTACTCCGCCCCGGGCGCGCTGGAGCGGCGGGCCCGGAAGCTGGGGATGGTGCCCGGCGGCAGCCCGGCGTTCCTGCTCCCGGACGGCACGGTCCGCGGCAGAACGAGCGTGGCCGGACCGGAGGGCGCGCCGCTGAGCAGCTCCGCCGGACCGTCGCCCCTGGGCGGGACCGGCCGCACCGCCCTGCCCCGCCCGGCCGTGCCGCCGGTCCCGGCGCTGTCCGGCGTGCTCGGCCCGGACAGCGCCCCGGGCGGCGCGGCGGAAGCGGCCGCTCCGGCTCCGCAGGCCTCCCCGGCACCTCCGGCGCCCCTGACCTCATCCGCCCCGCCCGCGCCCGGCACCGCGGCCGCCCCCTCCCCGACGACCTCCGGCAGGTGAACGCGGCATGACCGAGCCCAGGGACCCCCGCCGGGTGCCGCGCCCCGCCCAGCGCGGCGGCCGGGCCGGCAGCGGCACCGGCCGCCCGCCCGCCGCCCGGCGCCCCGCACCCCGTCCCGGCTCCCGGCCCGGTCAGCCCCGGCCCGCCGCCCGTCCCGTACGCCCCCGGCCCGGCTCCCCGGCGCTCCGGCTCGGCAGCCCGCGCCCGCGGCTGCGGCTGGTCGCCCTCGGGCTGACGCTGATCATGATGATCTTCGTCGTACGGCTCTTCCAGGTGCAGGCCGTGGACGCCGCGGCGTTCGCCGCCAAGGCCAACGAGAACCGCTATGTCCCGGTCAAGCTGGCCGCCGAGCGCGGTGCGATCAAGGACCGCAACGGTGTGGACCTGGCGACCACCGTCGACGCGTACGACATCACCGCCGACCCCAGCCTGCTGGCGCCCGAGAAGACCAAGATCGACGACGCCCCGCAGCGGGCCGCCGCGCTGCTCGCGCCGATCCTGGGCCAGGACCGGGCCACCCTCGCCGAGAAGCTCGACCGGCCCGCGGCGCGCTACGCCCTGCTCGCCCGGCAGCAGAGCCCGCAGGTCTGGAAGAAGATCAGGGACCTGCGCAGGACCCTCGACGCCAAGGCGGCCGCCGCCCCCAGGAACGCGCCCCGGCCCGACGTCCTGGTCGGGATCTTCGCCGACAAACACAGCAAGCGCCTCTACCCCAACAAGAACCTCGCCGCCGGCGTGCTCGGCTTCGTCAACGGCGACGGCCGGGGCGGCGGCGGCCTGGAGGCGCGCCTGGACAAGCAGCTGGCGGGCAAGGACGGCAAGCTCGTCTACGCCCAGTCCGGCGGCCGCCGGGTGCCCACCGCCGACACCCAGGAACACCCCGCCGTCCCCGGCAGCGACGTCGAGCTGACCCTGGACCGCGACATCCAGTGGGCGGCCCAGCAGGCCATCACCCAGCAGGTCGCCAAGTCCGGGGCGGACCGCGGCTATGTCGTCGTCCAGGACACCCGTACCGGCGAGATCCTGGCGCTCGCCAACGCACCCGGCTTTGACCCCAACGAGGTGGCGAAGGCCGATCCGGAAGCGCTGGGCAACGCCGCGCTGACCGACGCGTTCGAGCCCGGGTCCACCAGCAAGGTGATGTCGATGGCCGCCGTCCTGGAGGAGGGCGCCGCCACACCCGCCACCCGGGTCACCGTGCCCAACCGGCTGCACCGGGGCGACCGGCTCTTCGCCGACGACGTCGACCACGAGACCTGGCACCTGACGCTCAACGGTGTGCTCGCCAAGTCCAGCAACATCGGCACGATCCTCGCCACCGGCCAGCTCGGCCGGACCCAGCCCGAGGCCAACCGGGTCCTCTACTCCTACCTGCGCAAGTTCGGGATCGGCCGGCCGACCGGGCTCGGCTTCCCCGGGGAGACCGACGGCATCCTCGCCAAGCCGCAGGACTGGAACACCTCGCAGCAGTTCACCATCCCGTTCGGCCAGGGCCTGTCCCTCAACGCCATACAGGCCGCCTCCGTCTACTCCACGATCGCCAACGGCGGTGAGCGCATCGCGCCCTCCCTGGTCCGCGGCAGCACCGGCCCCGACGGGCACTACGCGCCGGCGCCCGCGCCCGCGAAGAACCGGGTGATCAGCAAGAGGACCGCGGGCACGCTCGCCACCATGCTCGAATCGGTGGTGGACGACGAGGAGGGCACCGGAGCGAAGGCGAAGATCGACGGCTACCGCGTCGGCGGCAAGACCGGCACCTCCAACCGGGTGGACCCCCGGACCGGCCGCTACCACGGCTACACCGCCTCGTTCGCCGGCTTCGCCCCCGCCGACAAACCCCGCATCACGGTCTACTGCGCCGTCCAGAACCCCACTACGGGCAGCTATTTCGGCGGCCAGGTCTGCGGCCCGATCTACCAGCAGGTCATGGCCTTCGCGCTGAAAACCCTCCAGGTCCCGCCGACCGGCGCCAAGCCCCCGCGGCTGCCGGTCACCTTCACGCCAGGCCAATGAAATCGAGGCAATTCCGCCGTGACGACCATCACCCCAGACGGCACCCCGGAGGACACCTCCACTCCGGGAAACTGCTCCTCTCCGAGGCCCTCACTTCGCCCCGGGCCGGTGGTGCCCGGTACGCTCACCGCCGTGTCACACGCTGATCAGTCCCCGAAACCCCAGCACGCCGAGAAGGGCGGGGCCGGAACCTACCCGGGAGCGCCGCGCCCTGAACGGGTCCGCCCCACCCCCCTGGCGGACCTCGCCGAGCAGCTGGGATGCCCGGCCCCCGAAGCCGGCCCCGCCGGAGCGGCCGGTGCCGCCCAGCCCGTGATGGTCACCGGCATCACCCATGACTCCCGGGCGGTCCGTCCCGGTGACGTCTACGCGGCGCTGCCCGGTGCCCGGCTGCACGGTGCCGACTTCGTCGCCCAGGCCGCCGATCTCGGCGCCGCCGCGGTGCTGACCGACCCGTCGGGCGCCGAGCGCGCCGCCGCGACCGGCCTGCCGGTCCTCGTCGTCGAGAATCCGCGCGCACGGATGGGCGCCCTGGCCGTCTCCATCTACGGAGCGCCGGGCGAGGACCTCCTCCAGATCGGCATCACCGGCACCTCCGGCAAGACCACCACCGCCTACCTCATCGAGGGCGGCCTGCGGGCCGCGGCCGCCGAGCGGCCCGACGGAGGACGGACCGGCCTGATCGGCACCGTCGAGACCCGTATCGGCGACGAGCGCATCAAGTCCGAGCGCACCACCCCCGAGGCCACCGACCTCCAGGCGCTGTTCGCGGTGATGCGCGAGCGCGGCGTCCGCGCGGTCGCCATGGAGGTCTCCAGCCACGCCCTGGTCCTCGGCCGGGTCGACGGCTGCGTCTTCGACGTCGCGATCTTCAACAACCTCAGCCCGGAGCACATGGAGTTCCACTCCGGGATGGAGGACTACTTCCAGGCCAAGGCCCAGCTCTTCACCAAGGCCCGCAGCCGCGCCGGCGTGGTCAACCTCGACGACGAGTACGGCAAGCGGCTGGCCGAGGGCGAGTCCGAGGTCCCGGTCACCACCTTCTCCGCCGAGGGCCACCCCGACGCCGACTGGCGGGCGTCCGACGTCGAGGTCGGCACGCTCGGCTCGACCTTCACCGTGCACGGCCCGGACGGCGTCACCGTGCGCGCCGCGTCCCCGATCGCCGGCCCGTTCAACGTCGCCAACGCGCTCGCCGCGATCGTCTCGCTGGTCGTCGCCGGTATCGATGCGCAGACCGCCGCCGACGGCGTCGCCGCGGTGCCCGGCGTCCCCGGCCGCCTGGAGCGCATCGACGCCGGCCAGTCCTACCTGGCGGTGGTCGACTACGCGCACAAGACCGACGCCGTCGAATCGGTTCTGCGCGCCCTGCGCAAGGTCACCGACGGCAAGCTGCACGCCGTCCTCGGCTGCGGCGGCGACCGCGACCCGCACAAGCGCGCCCCCATGGGTGCCGCGGTGGCCCGGCTCGCCGACACGGCCGTCCTGACCTCCGACAACCCGCGCGGCGAGGACCCGCTCTCGATCCTCGCCACCATGCTGGCGGGCGCCGCGGAGGTCCCCATCCACGAACGCGGCACGGTGCTCGTCGAGGAGGAGCGCGCCGCCGCCATCGCCGCCGCCGTCGCCCGCGCCGAGCCGGGTGACACCGTGATCGTCGCCGGCAAGGGCCACGAGCAGGGCCAGGACATCGCCGGAGTGGTCCGCCCCTTCGACGACCGCCAGGTACTGCGCCATGCCATCGAGGACTCGTTGAAGTCACCTCAGTCACCGCAGTCGCAGCAGCCGAACCATCAGGGATGACACACCGCCATGCGCGCACAACCCCGTTACCGTCACCGCCCGCCCCGTGCCGGGGGTGACCTGTGATCTCCCTGTCGCTCGCCGAGGTCGCGAGCATCGTCGGAGGACAGCAGCACGACATACCGGACGACGGCCGTCGGGTGACCGGACCGGTCGTGGCGGACTCCCGCGCGGTGTGTCCGGGCGCCCTGTTCGTGGCGTTCGCCGGTGAACGCGTCGACGGCCACGACTTCGCGCCCGGCGCCGTCGAGGCCGGCGCGGTGGCCGTCCTGGCCGCCCGCCCGCTCGGCGTCCCCGCGATCGTCGTCGACGACGTGGTCGCCGCGCTGGGCGCACTCGCCCGCGCCGTCGTCGCACGTCTTGGCACCACCGTGGTGGGCCTCACCGGCTCGGCCGGCAAGACCAGCACCAAGGACCTGATCGCCCAGCTGCTCCAGCGCCACGGCCCGACGGTCTGGCCCGAGGGGAACCTCAACAACGAGATCGGGCTGCCGCTGACCGCGCTGCGCGCCGAGGAGGACACCCGTCACCTCGTCCTGGAGATGGGCGCCCGCGGCGTCGGCCACATCCGCTACCTCGCCGGGCTGACCCCGCCGAGGATCGGGGTGGTGCTCAACGTCGGCAGCGCGCACATCGGCGAGTTCGGCGGCCGTGAGCAGATCGCCCTGGCCAAGGGCGAACTCGTCGAGGCGCTGCCCGCGGCCGAGGACGGCGGGGTCGCGGTGCTCAACGCCGACGACCCGTACGTCCGCGCCATGGTTCCGCGCACCCGTGCCCGCACGGTCCTGTTCGGCGAGTCCCCCGAGGCCGCGGTCCGTGCCGAGAATGTCCGGCTCACGGATCTTGGTCAGCCCGCTTTCACGCTTCGCACACCCTCCGGGTGCAGTGATGTGACCATGCGGCTGTACGGTGAGCACCACGTGTCGAACGCGCTCGCCGCGGCCGCCGTAGCCCATGAGTTGGGCATGCCCGTAGACGAGATCGCCGCTGCGCTCTCCGAAGCCGGCACGCTCTCCCGCTGGCGTATGGAGGTCACCGAGCGCGCGGACGGCGTGACGGTCGTCAACGACGCCTACAACGCGAACCCCGAGTCCATGCGAGCGGCGCTGCGAGCGCTGGTCGCGATGGGCGCAGCCCGTCAGGCGAAGGGCGGTCGTACGTGGGCGGTGCTCGGTGAGATGGCCGAGCTCGGTGAGGAGTCACTCGCCGAACACGACGCGGTCGGACGCCTGGTCGTCCGGCTCAACGTCAGCAAGCTCGTGGCGGTCGGCGGCAGGGAAGCGGCCTGGCTCGACATGGGCGCCAAGAACGAGGGTTCGTGGGGTGAGGAGTCGGTGCACGTGTCCGACGCGCGGGCGGCGGTCGACCTGTTGCGCAGCGAGCTGCAGCCAGGAGATGTCGTGCTGGTGAAGGCGTCCAGGTCGGTGGGGCTGGAGCGGGTCGCCGCAGCTTTGCTGGACGAGGGCATGCTGGGCGCCACGGGCGCTGAGGGCGGAGCCGTGTCCCGATGAACTCGATGAAGCAGATCCTCTTCTCCGGAATGATCGGGCTCTTCCTGACCCTGATCGGCACCCCGCTGCTGATCAAGCTGCTGGCCAAGAAGGGGTACGGGCAGTTCATCCGCGATGACGGCCCGCGGACCCACGGCAGCAAGAAGGGAACGCCCACCATGGGCGGTATCTCCTTCATCCTGGCCACGATCATCGCCTATGCCGTGACGAAGGTGATCACCTCGAGTGATCCGAGCTTCTCCGGTGTGCTGGTGCTCTTCCTGTTCGCGGGCATGGGCCTGGTCGGCTTCCTCGACGACTACATCAAGATCGTCAAGCAGCGTTCGCTGGGCCTGCGGGCCAAGGCGAAGATGGCCGGACAGCTGATCGTCGGTATCGCCTTCGCGGTGCTCTCGCTGCAGTTCGCCGACCTGCGCGGGCAGACCCCGGCCTCCGACCGGCTCTCCTTCACCCAGGACTTCGGCTGGCAGATCGGCCCGGTGATCTTCGTGATCTGGGCGCTGTTCATGATCCTGGCGATGTCCAACGGCGTGAACCTCACCGACGGCCTCGACGGCCTCGCCACCGGTGCCTCGGTGATGGTCTTCGGCGCGTACACCTTCATCGGCATCTGGCAGCACCAGGAGTCCTGCGCCACTCCGATCACCGCCGGGCCGGCCTGTTACGAGGTCCGTGATCCGCTCGACCTCGCAGTGGTGGCCTCCGCGCTGATGGGTGCCTGCTTCGGCTTCCTGTGGTGGAACACCTCGCCCGCCAAGATCTTCATGGGTGACACCGGTTCGCTGGCCCTGGGCGGCGCGCTGGCCGGTCTGGCCATCTGCTCCCGTACGGAGCTGCTGCTGGCCATCCTCGGCGGCCTGTTCGTCCTGATCACCATGTCCGTGGTGATCCAGGTCGGCTCGTTCCGGCTGACCGGCAAGCGGGTCTTCCGGATGGCGCCACTCCAGCACCACTTCGAACTCAAGGGGTGGTCGGAAGTCCTTGTGGTGGTCCGGTTCTGGATCATCCAGGGCATGTGCGTCATTGTGGGACTCGGCATCTTCTACGGCGGCTGGCAGGCAGCAAAGTGACCACCCAGGGTCCGACCGGCGTTCCCACGGGGTTCTCCGGTCAGCACATCACCGTCGCCGGCCTGGGCGTGAGCGGCAGCAGTGCCGCCCGCGCGCTGGCCGGCCTCGGCGCCCGTGTCACCGTCGTCGACGGCGGTGACGGCGAGAAGCAGCGGGCGGCCGCCCGTGAGCTGACGGAGCAGGGGATCATTGTCCGCCTCGGCGACGGCGACACCCTCCCCGAGGGCACCGACCTGGTCGTCACCTCGCCCGGGTGGAAGCCGGACAGCCCGCTGTTCGCCGCGGCCGCGGCCGCGGGCGTCGAGGTCGTCGGAGACGTGGAGATCGCCTGGCGGCTGCGGGGCCCCGACGCAGCGGCCTGGCTCGGGGTCACCGGCACCAACGGCAAGACCACGACCGTCCGGATGCTGGCCTCGATCCTGGAGGCCGAGGGCCTGCGCACCCTGGCCGTCGGCAACATCGGCACCCCGATCATCGACGTCGTCCTGGGGCAGGGCCAGGACGGCGCGGCCCCGTACGACGTGCTCGCCGTGGAGCTCTCCAGCTACCAGCTGCACTGGGCGCCGTCCCTGCGCGCGCACTCCGCCGCGGTCCTCAACCTCGCCCCCGACCACCTCGACTGGCACGGCTCCATGGAGGCGTACGCCGCCGACAAGGGCCGGATCTACGAGGGCAACACCGTCGCCTGCGTCTACAACGCGGCCGACAAGGCGACCGAGGACCTGGTGCGCGAGGCCGACGTCGAGGAGGGCTGCCGGGCCATCGGCTTCACCCTCGGCACCCCCGGCCCCTCCCAACTCGGCGTCGTCGAGGGCATCCTCGTCGACCGCGCCTTCGTGGAGAACCGGCAGCAACAGGCCCAGGAGCTCGCCGAGGTCTCCGACATCGCGCCCGGCTCCGTGACCCCCGCCCCGCACAACATCGCCAACGCCCTCGCGGCGGCGGCGCTGGCCCGTGCGTTCGGCGTCCGGCCCGCCGCCGTCCGCGACGGACTGCGCGCCTTCCACCCGGACGCGCACCGCATCCAGCTCGTCGCGGAGCTGGACGGCGTCACCTACGTCGACGACTCCAAGGCCACCAACACCCACGCCGCCGAGGCGTCGTTGGCGGCGTACGAGCACATCGTGTGGATCGCCGGCGGGCTCGCCAAGGGCGCGACCTTCGACGAGCTGGTGCAGAAGTCCGCGGCCCGGCTGCGCGGGGTGGTGCTGATCGGCGCCGATCGGGCGCTGATCCGGGAAGCCCTGGCGCGACACGCCCCCGAGGTCCCGGTGGTCGACCTCGACCGGACCGACACTGGGGCGATGCCCGAGGCGGTCCGGGAGGCGGCCCGTCTGGCCGAGCCCGGTGACACTGTTCTGCTGGCCCCGGCCTGTGCCTCGATGGACATGTTCGTCAACTACAACAAGCGGGGCGAAGCCTTCGCCGCGGCGGTCGGTGAGCTGACCGCACGGGACCTCTAGACCGTTTCTCCCCGCTGTCGCCGAGCGCCGGCGACGCGCGCACCTGTGGAGGGGACGAGGATGACGGCCCGATCGGCGAAAGCGGCCACCTCGCGCCCGGCGCGCCGCCCCTCCACGGTGCGCAAGCCGCGCGGCGGGCGCGCCCCGGGCGGCCCCCGGGGCCTCCACATCCGGCTGAAACGCGCCTGGGACCGCCCGCTGACCGCGTACTACCTGATCCTCGGCGGCAGCCTGCTGATCACCGTCCTGGGGCTGGTGATGGTCTACTCGGCGTCCCAGATCAAGGCACTGCAGTCCGGTCTCGCCCCGACGTACTTCTTCCGCAAGCAGCTGCTCGCCGCCGTCCTCGGCGGCGGGCTGCTGCTGGCTGCCTCCCGGATGACGGTACGGCTGCACCGCGGGCTGGCCTATCCGCTGCTCGCGGTCTCGGTGTTCCTGATGTGCCTGGTGCAGATCCCGGGGATAGGGGTCGCGGTCAACGGCAACCAGAACTGGATCAGCCTCGGCGGACCTTTCCAGATGCAACCGAGCGAGTTCGCCAAGCTCGCCCTGGTGCTGTGGGGCGCCGATCTGCTGGCTCGCAAACAGGACAAAAGGCTGCTGGTGCAGTGGAAGCACCTGCTGGTGCCGCTGATCCCGGTGGCGTTCCTGCTGCTCGGGCTGATCATGCTCGGCGGCGACATGGGGACCGCGATCATTCTCACGGCGATCCTCTTCGGGCTGCTGTGGCTGGCCGGTGCGCCGACCCGGCTGTTCGTGGGGGTGCTGGGCGCCGCCACCCTGATCGGGGCGCTGCTGATCAAGACCAGTGCCAACCGGATGTCCCGGCTGGCCTGCATCGGGGCGACCGATCCGGGACCCGGGGACCAGTGCTGGCAGGCCGTGCACGGCATCTATGCTCTGGCCTCCGGCGGATTCTTCGGTTCCGGCCTCGGCGCCAGTATGGAAAAATGGGGTGAACTCCCTGAACCGCACACCGACTTCATCTTCGCCATCACCGGGGAGGAACTGGGTCTGGCGGGGACGCTGTCGGTGCTCGCCCTCTTCGCGGCTCTAGGCTATGCGGGTATCCGCGTGGCCGGACGCACGGAGGACCCCTTCGTACGGTACGCCGCGGGAGGCGTGACCACCTGGATCACGGCCCAGGCCGTGATCAACATCGGTGCGGTGCTCGGCCTGTTGCCGATCGCCGGTGTCCCGCTCCCGCTGTTCTCCTACGGAGGCTCCGCCCTGCTGCCGACGATGTTCGCCATCGGGCTGCTGATCGCCTTCGCGCGTGACGAGCCCGCTGCACGGGCGGCGTTGTCTGCCCGGTCGGCGCGGAAGCCGGCCTTGGGCAGGAAGCGGGCTGGGGTGAGATGGAAGACGATGAGACGGCGCGTCAAGAAGCGGCCGTCCGGAGAGCGGTGAATTTCGGTGCATGTCGTACTCGCCGGTGGGGGGACCGCCGGCCACATCGAGCCCGCGCTCGCCCTCGCGGACGCACTGCGGAGGCAGGACCCCACCGTGGGGATCACGGCACTCGGTACGGAAAAGGGCCTGGAGACCCGGCTCGTCCCCGAACGCGGCTATGAGCTGGGCCTCATCCCGGCCGTGCCGCTGCCGCGCAAGCCCACCCCCGAGCTGATCACCGTCCCCGGGCGGCTGCGCGGCACGATCAAGGCCGCCGAGCAGATCCTGGAGCGCACGAAGGCGGACTGCGTGGTCGGCTTCGGCGGCTATGTGGCGCTGCCCGGCTACCTGGCCGCCAAGCGGCTCGGCGTGCCGATCATCGTCCACGAGGCCAATGCCCGCCCCGGCCTCGCCAACAAGATCGGCTCGCGGTACGCCAAGTTCGTCGCCGTCAGCACCCCCGACAGCAAGCTGCGCGGGGCCCGCTACGTCGGCATCCCGCTGCGCCGCACCATCGCGACCCTGGACCGCGCCGCGGTCCGCCCCGAGGCGCGGGCCGCCTTCGGTCTCGACCCCAACCTCCCGACCCTGCTGGTGTCCGGTGGTTCCCAGGGGGCCCGTCGGCTGAACGAGGTCATCCAGGCCGCCGTTCCGGCCCTCCAGCGCGCCGGCATCCAGGTGCTGCACGCGGTCGGCCCGAAGAACGAACTGCCGCACGCGGACAACATGCCCGGGATGCCCCCCTATGTCCCGGTACCGTACGTGGACCGGATGGATCTCGCGTACGCCGCGGCCGACATGATGCTCTGCCGCGCGGGCGCGATGACCGTCGCCGAGTTGTCCGCCGTCGGGCTCCCGGCCGCCTTCGTCCCGCTGCCCATCGGCAACGGCGAACAGCGGCTCAACGCCCAGCCGCTGGTCAACGCCGGCGGGGGCCTGCTGGTCGACGACGCCCAGCTGACCCCGGACTGGGTGCAGAACAGCGTGCTCCCGGTCCTGGCCGATCCGCACCGGCTGTACGAGATGTCGCGCGCGGCCTCCGAGTTCGGCCGCCGGGACGCCGATGAGCTGTTGGTCGGCATGGTCTACGAGGCGATTGCGCAGCACAACAAGTAGCGCACGAGAGAAGGCAGGGAGCGTGGCCGGACCGGCAACCGCCCGTCGAGGCGAGAAGAAGTCACCGTCCGGCCCGCCCTCCGCCGCGGCGCCCCCGCGGCGAAGACTCCGGTGGGAACGCCTTCCGCTACGCGCGCCGAGCCGTCGTGGTCTGATCATCATCCTGGTCGCCGCGGCGCTGCTCGGCGCGTTCGGCGTCTGGGCCCTCTACGCCTCGAACTGGCTCCGGGTGGAACGTGTCCGCGCCACCGGCACCAAGGTGCTGACGCCGCATGACGTCGTCGCCGCGGCGGACGCCCCGATGAACGCACCGCTGGTCTCGGTCGACACGGACGCGCTGGCCCGACGGCTCCGCGCCCGGCTGCCGCGCATCAAGACCGTGGACGTCGAGCGGTCCTGGCCGCACACAATCGGCCTGAAGGTGACCGAAAGGGTGCCGGAACTGCTGCTGCGAACGGGCGGAAAGTTTGTCGAAGTGGACGCCGGGGGCGTCCGGTTCGCCACCGTCCGCACGGCTCCCCGGGGTGTTCCGCTTCTGGAAATGTCCGTATCCGACTCCCCGAGTCTGCGCCGTTTCGGAACCGACCGGTTGCGGCGCGCCGCGGTCGAGGTCGCCCGGGATCTGCCCGCGGCCGTGCACAAGGACGTACGGAAGGTCCGCGTACGGTCCTACGACGCGATCACCCTCGAACTGACCGGCGGCCGCACGGTCGCCTGGGGCAGCCGCGAACAGGGCGCCGAGAAGGCAAAGGTGCTGACCGCGCTGCTGAAAGCGGCGCGCGAGGCCCGCCACTTCGACATCTCGGTGCCCAGCGCCCCTGCGGTGTCCGGGAGTTGACGTCCGGAGCCGCAGGCCAGCACCCTGGATGGCTACGACTATGGGTGATCACATAGGGTGAAAAGAAAAACGGGAGGTTCGGCGTGTTCGTTGAACGGGCGCGCCTTGTCGACTTAGTGTCTCGTTCCAAAGGGACTATGGAAGCAAGGAACACAGGCACAGGTAACCCTAAACTTCAACGTTAGGGTTCGGGTCGGCGATACGAACCGTCCCATCGGCATCAGTCGGCGTCCACACGCACGTGCGGCGACGACACGTAACTCGAGGCGAGAGGCCTTCGACGTGGCAGCACCGCAGAACTACCTCGCAGTCATCAAGGTCGTCGGCATCGGCGGCGGTGGCGTGAACGCCATCAACCGGATGATCGAGGTCGGGCTCAAGGGCGTCGAGTTCATCGCGATCAACACCGATGCGCAGGCGCTGCTGATGAGCGACGCCGACGTCAAGCTCGACGTCGGCCGCGAAATGACGCGCGGGCTCGGCGCCGGCGCCAACCCGGATGTGGGTCGCAAGGCGGCCGAGGACCACCGCGAGGAGATCGAGGAGGTCCTCAAGGGGGCCGACATGGTCTTCGTGACCGCGGGTGAGGGCGGCGGCACCGGCACCGGCGGCGCACCCGTCGTCGCCAACATCGCCCGCTCGCTGGGCGCCCTGACGATCGGTGTGGTCACCCGGCCGTTCACCTTCGAGGGCCGCCGTCGCGCCAACCAGGCAGAGGACGGCATCGCGCAGCTGCGCGAAGAGGTCGACACCCTCATCGTGATCCCCAACGACCGACTGCTGTCCATCTCGGACCGCCAGGTGAGCGTGCTCGACGCGTTCAAGTCCGCGGACCAGGTACTGCTGTCGGGTGTCCAGGGCATCACCGACCTGATCACCACCCCGGGCCTGATCAACCTCGACTTCGCCGACGTCAAGTCCGTGATGTCGGAGGCCGGCTCGGCCCTCATGGGCATCGGCTCGGCGCGCGGCGACGACCGCGCGGTGGCCGCGGCGGAGATGGCGATCTCCTCGCCGCTCCTGGAGGCGTCCATCGACGGCGCCCGCGGGGTGCTGCTGTCCATCTCGGGCGGTTCCGACCTCGGTCTCTTCGAGATCAACGAGGCCGCCCAGCTGGTCAGCGAGGCGGCACACCCGGAAGCCAACATCATCTTCGGTGCGGTCATCGACGACGCGCTGGGCGACGAGGTCCGGGTCACGGTCATCGCCGCGGGCTTCGACGGCGGCCAGCCGCCGGCCCGCCGGGATGCGCAGTCCTCCGCGCTGTCCGCCCCGAAGCGCGAGGAGCCCGCGGCCGCCCCGGCCCCGAGCCGCCCGGCCACTCCGCCCGAGCCGCGTTCGTCGTCCTTCGGCGGACTGGGTTCGGTGCCGGTACGGGACGAGGAGCCGGCACCCGCCGAGTCCTCCTCCTCGCTGGGCGAGACCCCGTCGACCCCGTCGAGCACTCCCCAGGTTCCCCCGGCCCGTCCGTACTCGGACTCGGCGGCCGAGGAACTGGACGTCCCCGACTTCCTGAAGTGACCGAAGCACTGAAGTGATAGGGCAACAGCACCACGAGAGCGGCGCGCACTTCGCCTTCACCGACAGGTGGGGCGGGGTGAGCGCCGCTCCGTACGATCAGCTCAACCTGGGCGGCGCGGTCGGCGACGACCCGCACGCCGTACACGCCAACCGGTCCCGCGCCGCCACGGCACTCGGCCTCGACCCGGCCGCGGTGGTCTGGATGAACCAGGTCCACGGCCGGGACGTGGCCGTGGTCGACGGTCCGTGGCAGGGCGACGTCCCGGCCGTGGACGCGGTGGTGACGGAGCGCCGGGGTCTCGCGCTCGCGGTCCTGACCGCCGACTGCACCCCGGTCCTGCTCGCCGACCCGGTCGCCGGGGTCGCGGGGGCCGCGCACGCCGGCCGGCCCGGCCTGGTCGCCGGGGTCGTCCCGGCGGTGGTCGAGGCCATGGTGAAGCGGGGCGCGGAACCGGCCCGGATCATCGCGTACACCGGACCGGCGATCTGCGGGCGCTGTTACGAGGTGCCCGAGGCGATGCGTTCCGATGTCGCAGCGGTGGTGCCCGAGGCTCGTGCGACGACGAGCTGGGGGACTCCCGCGGTGGACGTCACGGCGGGCGTCCGGGCCCAACTCGCCGCGCAGGGCGTGCTGGTGCGTGAAGATTCCCACATCTGCACCCGCGAATCCGCGGACCATTTCTCTTATCGACGCGACCGTACGACCGGGCGGCTCGCGAGCTATGTGTGGCTCGGGGACGACACCCCAGGCCCGGGGCCGGGGGAGGCCACGTCGTGACGGAGGACCGGAAGACGCAACTGGCGGAGAACCTGGCCCGGGTGGAGGAACGTATCTCCGCCGCCTGCGCCCAGGCCGGCCGGCCGCGGGACGAGGTGACCCTGATCGTGGTCACCAAGACCTACCCCGCGAGTGATGTCCGGCTGCTCGCGGAGCTGGGGGTGCGGCAGGTCGCGGAGAACCGCGACCAGGAGGCCGCGGTCAAGGCCGCGGAATGCGCTGATTTGCCCCTTACTTGGCACTTCGTTGGTCAACTCCAGACCAACAAGGTGCGGTCGGTGGCTGGTTATGCCGGAATTGTTCAGTCGGTCGACCGGGCCCGTCTCGTCACCGCGCTCTCCAAGGAGGCGGTGCGCGCCGGGCGCGAACTGGGGTGCCTGATCCAGGTGGCACTTGACGCGGAGTCGGGGGTGCGGGGTGAGCGCGGAGGTGTGGCACCGGACGGTGTCCCGGCGCTCGCCGAGGTGATCGCCGGGGCCCAAGGTCTGCGCGTGGACGGCGTGATGACCGTGGCGCCGCTGGCCGGGCCCTATGCGGGGCGTGAACTCGCGGCTTTCGAACGGCTCATGGAAATCTCATCCGACCTGCGCGCCGACCATCCTGCTGCCACCATGGTGTCCGCAGGCATGAGCGCGGATCTTGAGGACGCAGTGGCGGCCGGAGCGACACATGTGCGCGTCGGCACTGCGGTACTCGGAGTCCGACCACGGCTCCGGTAACGTCGCCAAGCAAGTCGGACCACAGCACAAAATATGGTCATTCCCGTAAAAAACGGGGCAGGCCGAGTGGATTCAGGGCCCCTGGTGACGGAGCCGATCCACCACAGAGCGGAGGACGCAGAGAATGGCCGGCGCGATGCGCAAGATGGCGGTCTACCTCGGCCTCGTGGAGGACGATGGGTACGACGGCCGGGGGTTCGACCCCGATGACGAGTTCGAGCCCGAGCTTGACCCGGAGCCCGACCGGGGACGGCGTCAACAGCACCCGGTGCAGGCCGAAATCCCCCCGGAACGGGAGGAACCCGTCCGTGCCGTGACGCCTCCGGCGCAACGTGAACCGGCCCCGCTTGTCGCGGAAAACGGACGACCCGCGCGAATCGCCCCCGTGGCATCCATCACACCCGACCGTCCGAATCTGGAGAAGAACGCACCGGTGATCATGCCCAAGGTTGTGTCCGAGCGGGAGCCCTACCGCATCACCACACTCCACCCCCGGACCTACAACGAAGCCCGTACCATCGGGGAACACTTCCGTGAGGGCACTCCGGTGATCATGAATCTGACGGAGATGGACGACACCGACGCGAAGCGACTTGTCGACTTTGCGGCCGGTTTGGTGTTTGGTCTTCACGGCAGCATCGAGCGGGTGACGCAGAAGGTGTTCCTGTTGTCGCCTGCTAACGTCGATGTCACGGCGGAGGACAAGGCCCGTATCGCAGAGGGCGGGTTCTTCAACCAGAGCTAGACGCAACACCGGGCACACCGAGGCCGTGAGGCCAACACAGGAGCAAGGCAAGGGGAGAGGGACCGCGCGAGATGAGTGTCTTTGGTCAGGTGATCTACATCGCGCTGTACTGCTTCCTGATCGTGTTGATCTTCCGGCTGGTGATGGACTATGTCTTCCAGTTCGCCCGTTCATGGCAACCCGGCAAGGCGATGGTGGTCATTCTTGAGGCCGCTTACACTGTCACTGATCCGCCACTCAAGCTTCTGCGGCGGGTCATCCCGCCGCTGCGTCTCGGGGGCGTGGCGCTCGACCTGTCCTTCTTCGTATTGATGATCATCGTCTACCTGCTGATCACCGCCGTGAGGTCGGTGTTGTTGGTGTGAACGATACGGTCTTGCCGATTGCCGACGACTACGTTGAGGTGAAGTAGAGATGCCGTTGACCCCCGAGGACGTGCGGAACAAGCAGTTCACGACCGTCCGCCTCCGAGAAGGCTATGACGAGGACGAGGTCGATGCCTTCCTCGATGAGGTCGAAGCCGAACTGACCCGGCTCCTGCGGGAGAACGAGGACCTTCGCGCCAAGCTTGCCGCTGCCACCCGCGCCGCCGCGCAGAACCAGCAGCAGCAGGGCATGCGCAAGGGACCGGACCAGCAGCAGCAGGAGCAGCAGCAGCGTCCGGGGGCTCCGGTGCCCGCCGCCATATCCGGTCCGCAGCCGGTGCCGCCGCAGCAGCAGGGGATGGGTGGACCTCCCCAACTGCCCGGTGGAGCACCTCAGCTGCCTCCTGGTCCCGGTGGTCACGGCCCGCAGGGTCACGGCCCCGGTCCGATGGGCCCCGGTGGCCCCATGGGCGGCCCGATGGGCGGCCCCGGCGGACCGCAGCTGCCCGGCCCCGGTGGCCAGCAGGGCGGCCCGGGCGGTGACAGCGCGGCGCGCGTGCTGTCGCTGGCACAGCAGACCGCCGACCAGGCGATCGCGGAGGCCCGTTCCGAGGCCAACAAGATCGTCGGCGAGGCGCGCAGCCGTGCCGAGGGCCTGGAGCGGGACGCCCGCGCCAAGGCCGACGCGCTGGAGCGGGACGCGCAGGAGAAGCACCGCGTGGCGATGGGCTCGCTGGAGTCGGCCCGCGCGACGCTGGAGCGCAAGGTCGAGGACCTGCGCGGCTTCGAGCGCGAGTACCGCACGCGGCTGAAGTCCTACCTGGAGAGCCAGCTGCGCCAGCTGGAGAACCAGGCGGACGACTCGCTGGCCCCGCCGCGCACCCCGGCGGCCGCTCCCTCGCTGCCGCCGTCGCCCTCGATGGCGTCGGCCGGTGCGGGCACCATGGGCGGCAACCACACCATGGGTGGCGGTCAGTCGATGGGTGGCGGCAACCACTCCATGGCCGGTCCGTCCGGCAACGGTCCGTCCTACGGCGGTCAGCAGCAGATGTCGCCGGCGATGACCCAGCCGATGGCTCCGGTGCGTCCGCAGAGCCCGCAGCCGATGCAGCAGACGCCGTCGCCGATGCGCGGCTTCCTGATCGACGAGGACGACAACTGACGTCCGCGTAGCGCGCACAGTCGGCAATCAGGGCCGGGCCCCGAAGGAACACTCCTTCGGGGCCCGGCCCTTTTGTGTGGACTTGTGCGGGGGCGGTGCGGTCGGCGGGGACGGCCGAGCCCCCCGGTGCGGTGGCGCCGGGGGGCTCGGGACGTCGCGGCGGGTGTGCCGCGGGGGCGGTTACGCCTTGCGCAGCCGGAAGGTGAGGGCCAGGCTCTCGTCGGTGAACGCGGGGCCGTAGGAGCCGTCCGCCTCGCCGGGTGTGAAGTCCGTGGCGAGCACCTCGTCGGAGATCAGGCCGGTGTGGTCGGCCAGCGCCGTGCGGACCTCCTCGTCGGTGGACTCCCAGCGCAGCGCGATCCGGTCGGCGACGTCGAGGCCGCTGTTCTTACGGGCCTCCTGGATCAGCCGGATCGCGTCGCGGGCCAGGCCCGCCCGGCGCAGCTCCGGGGTGATCTCCAGGTCGAGGGCGACCGTGGCGCCTGCGTCGGAGGCCACCGACCAGCCCTCGCGCGGGGTCTCGGTGATGATGACCTCGTCGGGGGCGAGGGTGACGGTCTCACCGTCGACCTCGACGCTCGCCGTGCCCTCGCGCAGGGCGAGGGAGAGGGCCGCGGCATCCGCGGCGGCGACGGCCTTGGCGACCGCCTGGACGCCCTTGCCGAAACGCTTGCCCAGGGCACGGAAGTTCGCCTTGGCGGTGGTGTCGACCAGGGACCCGCCCACCTCCGACAGCGAGGCCAGCGAGCTGACGTTGAGCTCCTCGGCGATCTGCGCGCGCAGGTCGTCGGACAGGTCCGCGAAGCCGTGGGCCGCGACCAGCGCGCGGGACAGCGGCTGGCGGGTCTTCACACCCGACTCGGCGCGGGTGGCCCGGCCCAGCTCGACCAGCCGGCGCACCAGCTGCATCCGGCCGGACAGCGCCGGGTCGATCAGCGTCCGGTCGGCGACCGGCCAGGTGGAGAGGTGGACGGAGTCCGGGGCGTCCGGGGTGACCGGGACGACCAGGTCCTGCCAGACCCGCTCGGTGATGAAGGGGGTGAGCGGCGCCATGAGGCGGGTGACGGTCTCGACGACCTCGTGGAGGGTGCGCAGCGCGGCCGCGTCGCCCTGCCAGAAACGGCGGCGGGAGCGGCGGACGTACCAGTTGGAGAGGTCGTCGACGAAGGAGGAGAGGAGCTTGCCGGCGCGCTGGGTGTCGAAGGACTCCAGCGACTCGGTGACCTGCTCGACCAGGGTGTTCAGCTCACCGAGCAGCCAGCGGTCCAGCAGCGGGCGGTCGGCGGGGGCCGGGTCGGCGGCGGAGGGCGCCCAGCCGGACGTACGGGCGTAGAGCGCCTGGAAGGCGACGGTGTTCCAGTACGTCAGCAGCGTCTTGCGGACCACTTCCTGGATGGTGGAGTGGCCCACCCGGCGGGCGGCCCAGGGGGAGCCGCCGGCGGCCATGAACCAGCGGACCGCGTCGGCGCCGTGCTGGTCCATCAGCGGGATCGGCTGGAGGATATTGCCCAGGTGCTTGGACATCTTCCGGCCGTCCTCGGCGAGGATGTGGCCGAGGCAGACGACGTTCTCGTAGCTCGACTTGTCGAAGACGAGGGTGCCGACCGCCATCAGCGTGTAGAACCAGCCGCGGGTCTGGTCGATGGCCTCGGAGATGAACTGCGCCGGGTAGCGCTTCTCGAACAGCTCCTTGTTGCGGTACGGGTAGCCCCACTGCGCGAACGGCATCGAACCCGAGTCGTACCAGGCGTCGATGACCTCGGGGACGCGGGTGGCGGTGAGCGTGCAGCCCTCGTGGGAGCAGGGGAAGGTGACCGCGTCGATGTACGGGCGGTGCGGGTCCAGGCCGGACTGGTCGGTGCCGGTCAGCTCGGTCAGCTCGGCGAGCGAGCCGACGCAGGTGAGGTGGTTCTCCTCGCAGCGCCAGATGGGCAGCGGGGTGCCCCAGTAGCGGTTGCGGGACAGCGCCCAGTCGATGTTGTTGGTGAGCCAGTCGCCGAAGCGGCCGTGCTTGACCGACCCGGGGAACCAGTTGGTGTTCTCGTTCTCCCGGAGCAGGGCGTCCTTGACCGCGGTGGTGCGGATGTACCAGGACGGCTGGGCGTAGTAGAGCAGCGCGGTGTGGCAGCGCCAGCAGTGCGGGTAGCTGTGCTCGTAGGCGACGTGCCGGAAGAGCAGACCGCGGGCGTCCAGGTCGGCGACCAGTGTCTCGTCGGCCTTCTTGAAGAACTGGCCGCCGATCAGGGCCAGTTGCTCCTCGAAGGTGCCGTCCGGACGGACTGGGTTGATCACCGGGAGGTCGTACGCCTTGCAGGTCCTGAGGTCGTCCTCACCGAAGGCCGGGGCCTGGTGGACGAGGCCGGTGCCGTCGTCGGTGGTGACGTACTCGGCGTTGACGACGATGTTGGCGCCGTCGAGCTCGACGAGATCGAAGGGGCGCCGGTAGGCCCAGCGCTCCATCTCGCGGCCGGTGAACGACTCGCCGGTGGCGGTCCAGCCCTCGCCGAGGGCCTTCTCCAGCAGCGGCTCGGCGACGACCAGCTGCTCGGTGCCGTCGGTGGCGACGACGTAGGTGACGTCGGGGTGCGCGGCGACGGCCGTGTTGGAGACCAGGGTCCAGGGGGTGGTCGTCCAGATGAGCAGCGCGGCCCGGCCGGCCAGCGGGCCGGACGTCAGCGGGAGGCGGACGAAGACCGAGGGGTCGACGACGTTCTCGTAGCCCTGGGCCAGCTCGTGGTCCGACAGGCCGGTGCCGCAGCGCGGGCACCAGGGGGCGACGCGGTGGTCCTGGACCAGCAGGCCCTTGCCGAAGATCTCCTTCAGCGACCACCACACCGACTCGATGTAGTCGGGGTCCATCGTGCGGTACGGGGCGTCCAGGTCGGTCCAGTAGCCCATACGGGTCGTGAGCTCGGCGAAGGCGTCAGTGTGGCGGGTCACCGACTCCCGGCACTTGGCGTTGAACTCGGCGATGCCGTACGCCTCGATGTCCTTCTTGCCGTTGAAGCCCAGCTCCTTCTCCACGGCCAGCTCGACCGGGAGGCCGTGGCAGTCCCAGCCGGCCTTGCGGTCGACGTGGTAGCCCTGCATCGTCCGGAACCGGGGGAAGACGTCCTTGAAGACGCGCGCCTCGATGTGGTGCGCGCCGGGCATGCCGTTGGCGGTCGGGGGGCCCTCGTAGAAGACCCACTCGGGCCGCCCCTCGGACTGCTGGAGGGTACGGGCGAAGACCTTCTGCTCCTGCCAGAAATCGAGCACCGCGTGCTCGAGGGCGGGGAGGTCTACCTGGGCGGGTACCTGGCGGTACTGGGGCTGCGGACTCATCGGGGGCTTCCTCCGGCGGGACACCTGCTGCGTTCTCCGTCCGGAGGGACGAGAGCCTCGGCTCCCGCGGTACCACCCTCCTTGGCGGTGCCGTCGCACCGCCCCCTCATTGGGGTCGCGCTGCCGGTTCTACTCGTCCTGGGGGCC
This sequence comes from Streptomyces sp. NPDC048612, assembly GCF_043199295.1. NCBI lineage: Bacteria > Bacillati > Actinomycetota > Actinomycetes > Kitasatosporales > Streptomycetaceae > Streptomyces > Streptomyces sp. NPDC048612. The sequence goes on along the minus strand of NZ_JBICVV010000020.1, from coordinate 113,360 downwards.
CGAGGCCCGTGGGCCGGGCCCGCTGTCCAGGACTTTCTTCCGGCGGCTCCGGGGTGATCTTCACGTCGTGCACGCCCCCGGGCTTCCACCGTCCCCGGGTCGCTGCTGGCTGCGTACGGCGCTACTCGTCCCGTCAATGCCTGTCGCTGGGGCCAGTGTACGGGGCTGTCCCCACAGCGGCCGACCGGATTTCCGGCGGAGGGCCGGGGCGGGACGCCGTACGACGGTGACCCGGACCGTCGCACGGGCGGTGGCCCCGCCCCGTGCGCTGACCCGAATGGCCAGCGGCCCGCCGCTCCTCCCACGGGCGGGTCCGGCCCGGCGGGGAGCGGGTACGGGCGAGGCGTACCGCACTGCCGGGCCGGGGCCGGGACCGGGCGGGGCGGTGCGTCCCGTTGCCGCGTGGCGTGTGGCGATTTATCGTTCCCGTCACGATTCGCGAACAAAGTCACATATGTGAAGGGGTCGCGGCCATGGTGGCGAAAAAGACCGCCGCGGAGAAGAGCACGACGCCTGCCGACGAGGCCGTCGCGAAGCAGCCCGCAGCCAAGAGGACCGCTCCGAAGAAGGCCGCGGCCAGGAAGACGGCGGCCGCGACGACCACGCCGGAGAAGGCGCCGGCCAAGAAGGCGGCGAAGAAGGCCGTGAAGAAGACGGCGGCCAAGAAGACGACGGCCAAGAAGGCCGCGAAGAAGGCGCCGGCCAAGACGGCCGCGGTGTCCGCCAAGAAGACGGGAGCCAAGACGGTGGTGGCGAAGAAGACCGCGGCCGCAGCGGCCACGGCGCACGACGACGGGTCCGCGGTGCCCATGGCCCGGGTGGCCGCGGCGCCCGGCGAACTCGCCGTACGCCCCGGCGAGGACCCCTGGACGCCCGAGGAGGTCGCCGAGGCGCGGACCGAGCTGATGGAGGAGACGGCGCGGCTGCGGCTGGAGATCGTCTCGGCCGAGGACGCCATCGCCGGGCTGATGCGCGACTCCGGGGACGGCGCGGGCGACGACGAGGCCGACACCGGCAGCAAGAACATCACCCGCGAACACGAGCTGGCGCTCGCCTCCAACGCCCGCGAGATGCTCCACCAGACCGAACGGGCCCTCGGCCGGCTGGACGCGGGCACCTACGGGCTGTGCGAGAACTGCGGGAACCCCATCGGCAAGGCGCGGATGCAGGCCTTCCCGCGCGCCACGCTGTGCGTGGAGTGCAAGCAGCAGCAGGAGCGCCGCTGAGCGCGGCATCGGGTGGCGCGGACGGCACCCGTACCGCCCGCGCCCGCACGCGTGTGTCGTACTCTCGTGGTTCAGCCGGGCACGGCCCGGCCGGGGACACAAACGGGCTGAGGGACGCACACGTGGCAGAGGCCGAACGCATCACCGGTACGCCGGAACCCGAGCCGGGTTCCGGGGCGGACCCCGCGACGGGGGCCGAAGGGGGAGGGCCGGTGCAGCCGGAGCAGGGCAAGGGCCGTGGCAAGCGGCGGATCGCCGCGCTGCTGCTGGTCGCGCTCGTCGTCTACCTGCTCGATCTGGGCAGCAAGCTCCTCGTCGTCGCGAAGCTGGAGCACCACGCGCCCATCGAGGTGATCGGGACGCTGCTGCGGTTCACGGTGATCCGTAACCGCGGTGCCGCGTTCGGCATGGGGGAGGCGCTGACGATCTTCCTCACCATCATCGCGGCGGCCGTGATCCTGGTCATCTTCCGGATCGCCCGCAAGCTCTACAGCCTGCCCTGGGCGATCGCGCTCGGGCTGCTGCTGGGCGGCGCCTTCGGCAACCTCACCGACCGGATCTTCCGCGCGCCCGGCGTCTTCGAGGGTGCGGTGGTCGACTTCATCGCGCCGGCGCACTTCGCGGTCTTCAATCTCGCCGACTCCGCGATCGTCTGCGGCGGTGTGCTGATCGTGATCCTCTCCTTCCGCGGGCTGGACCCCGACGGGACCGTGCACAAGGACTGACACCCGCGGCGGGGCCGGCCGGGCCGGGAGCCGCTGGTGGTGCCGGCCGGCGGGCCCCTGCCCGGGGCCCGGTGCCGTGGTCCGGCCCCGGGCAGGACACCACCGCGGGACTGCCATACTCGTGGGGTGAGCACCATTCCCGAGATCCGCACCCTGCCCGTACCGGACGGCCTGGAGGGCGAGCGCGTCGACGCCGCGCTGGCCCGGATGTTCGGCTTCTCCCGTACGAAGGCGGCCGAACTCGCCGCCGCCGGAAAGGTCCGGGTCGACGGAGCCGAGGTGATGAAGTCGGAGCGGGTGCACGGCGGCGCCTGGCTGGAGGTCGAGATGCCGCAGGCCGCTCCGCCCGTCGAGATCGTCGCCGAGCCCGTCGAGGGCATGGAGATCGTCCACGACGACGACGACATCGTCGTGATCATGAAGCCGGTCGGGGTCGCCGCCCACCCGAGCCCCGGCTGGACCGGGACGACCGTCATCGGCGGCCTGGCCGCGGCCGGCTACCGCATCTCCACCTCCGGCGCCGCCGAGCGCCAGGGCATCGTGCACCGTCTCGACGTCGGCACCTCCGGCCTGATGGTGGTCGCCAAGTCCGAGCGCGCCTACACCCTGCTCAAGCAGCAGTTCCGGGAGCGCACCGTCGACAAGCGCTACCACTCCCTGGTCCAGGGGCACCCCGACCCGATGAGCGGCACCATCGACGCCCCCATCGGCCGCCACCCCCAGCACGACTACAAGTGGGCGGTCACCGCCGAGGGCAAGCCGTCGGTCACGCACTACGACCTGATCGAGGCGTTCCGCGCGGCCAGCCTGCTCGACATCAAGCTGGAGACCGGCCGCACCCACCAGATCCGGGTGCACATGGCCGCCCACCGCCACCCCTGCGTCGGCGACCTCACCTACGGCGCCGACCCCACCCTCGCCAAGCGGCTGGGCCTCGGCCGGCAGTGGCTGCACGCGGTCCGGCTGGGCTTCGAGCACCCCTCGGACGGCCGCTGGGCCGAGTTCGAGAGCGGCTACCCGGACGATCTGCAGCACGCCCTCGACACCGTGCGGCACGAGAGCAGCTGACGCGGGCGGGCCGTACCGGGGCCGCCACGGCGGGCCTGCGGCGGCTTCGTGGCAGGCTGGGGACGGACAATGACCGGACCCACCCCGGAGCGTAGCCACCGTGGACCAGCTGGCTCTGATGTTCGTCCTGCTGCTCGGAGCCGTGGTCATGGTTCCGGTCGGCGACCGGCTGGGGCTCCCGTCACCGGTGCTGATGACGCTCGCCGGCGCCGTCCTGGCGCTGCTGCCGTTCGTGCCCAACGTCGAGGTGCCGCCCGAGTTCATCCTGCCGGTGGTGCTGCCGCCGCTGCTCTACGCGGCCGTCCAGCGCACCTCCTGGCGGCAGTTCACCGCCAACCTGCGGCCGATCTTCCTGCTCGCCGTGGCGCTGGTCTTCGCCACCACGGCCGCGGTCGCCGCGGTCGCCCAGGCGGTGGTGCCCGGGATGCCGGTGGCCGCTGCGGTGGTGCTCGGCGCGCTGGTCGCACCGCCCGACCCGGTCGCCGCGACCGCGGTCGCCGGCAAGCTGGGGCTGCCCCGACGCCTGGTCTCCATCCTGGAGGGCGAGGGGCTGTTCAACGACGTCACCGCGATCGTGCTCTACCACGTCGCGCTCGCCGCGGCGATCAGCGGCACCTTCTCGCTGCCCGCCGCGGTCGGCTCGCTCGTGCTGTCCGCGGTGGTGGCCATAGCGGTCGGCCTGCTGCTCGGCTGGGTCACCAACAAGCTGATGGGGCTGCTCGGTGACCCGACGCTGCAGATCGGGCTGACGCTGCTGGTGCCGTTCGTCGCCTATGTGCTGGCCGAGGAGTTCCACGGGTCCGGGGTGCTCGCCGTGCTGACCTGCGCGCTGTTCCTGGCCGAGTACGCCGTCGACGCGGACGACGTGCTGGGCCGGCTGGCCGGTTACACCTTCTGGGAGGTCGTCGACACCCTCGTCACCGGCGTCGCCTTCGGGCTGATCGGTCTGGAGCTGCACAACATCTTCGGTGCGGCGTCGCACCGTTGGGGCCAGCTGCTCGGGGCCGGTGCCGCGGTCGTCGGGGTGGTCGTCGCGGTCCGGCTGCTGTGGCTGCTGCCCGCCGCCTGGCTGGCCAAGCGGATGCACAAGCTCCGCGACTACGACGAGGAGATCCCGATGAGCTGGCGGGAGACGCTCATCATGTGGTGGGCGGGGATGCGCGGGGTGGCCTCGGTGGCGCTGGCGCTGGCGATTCCCTTCGGCGTCGACGGCGGCAGCGGCTTCCCGGCCCGTGACGACATCCTCTTCATCGCCTTCGCTGTGGTGCTCAGCACCCTGCTCATCCAGGGCCTGACCCTGCCCTGGCTGGTGCGCAGGCTGCGGGTGCGGGCCGACACCGACGCCGTCGACGCGCTGGAGCGGGAGCTGGCGCTCCGGGTGATCAAGGCCTCCAAGCGGCGGCTGAAGGAGATCCTGGAGGTCGAGGAGCTGCCCGACGAGGTCAGCGACCAGCTGGCGCGCCGGGCGTACGACATGGGCGCCCGGATCGCGCCGGACATCGTCGACGACGAGCGGCGCGAACTCTTCGAGAAGCGCATCCACCGGATGAAGAAGGTGCAGCGCATCCAGGGCGAGATGCTCTCGGCCGCCCGGCACGAGGTGCTGGCCGCCCGGAGCGAGCCGGGCGCCGACCCGGAGATCGTGGACCGGGTGCTGCGGCACCTGGACGTGCGCAGCCTGCGGCACACGCCCTGACACCCGGCCGGGCGGCCGCCGCTCAGCCCTTCGGCAGCCGCCGGGCGTCCGGCTCCTCGCCGTGGCGGGCCTCCGGGAGCCCGAGCGGGGCCGGCGCGGTGGCGATCCGCGGCAGCGCGTAGGCGTGCTCGGTGCGCAGCCACTCCAGCAGCCGCTCACGGACCTGGCAGCGCACCTCCCAGAGGGTGTCCGCGTCCCGGGCGGTGACCAGCGCCCGCACCACGACCGTGGACGGTGTGGTGTCGGTGACCACCAGGCTCCAGGACCTGCCGTCCCAGTCCGGGCACTCCTGGAGGACCTCCAGCAGCCGCTGGCGCATCTTCTCCACCGGCGCGCTGTGGTCGAGGTGGAAGAAGACCGTGCCGGTCATCTGCGCCCCGCCGCGCGACCAGTTCTCGAAGGGCTTGCCGGTGAAGTACGACACCGGCATGGTGATCCGGCGCTCGTCCCAGGTCCGTACGGTCAGCGAGGTCAGGGTGATCTCCTCCACGGTGCCCCACTCGCCGTCCACGACGACGGTGTCCCCGATCCGCACCATGTCACCGAAGGCGATCTGCAGCCCGGCGAAGAGATTGCCGAGGGTGGACTGGGCGGCGATACCGGCGACGATGCCGAGCAGCCCGGCGGACGCCAGCATGGACGTGCCGACCGCCCGCATCGCCGGGAACGTCAGCAGCATCGAGGCGGCCGCGACGACGATCACCACCGCGGTCACCACCCGCTGGATCAGCGTCACCTGGGTCCGTACCCGCCGCACCCGGGCCGCGTCCCGGCCGCTCGCCGCGTAGCGCGAGTACGAGGACTCCACGATCGCCGCCGCGGCCCGCACCACGAGCCAGGCGGTGGCCGCGATCAGGACCAGGGTCAGCGCCTGGCCGACGCCCGCCTCGTGGTCCGCGGCGGCCTTCAGCCCCGCCTCGTCGAACGAGCCGCGCAGCAGCGCCGTGCACAGGGCCACCTGCAGCGGTATGCGGCAGCGCCGCAGCAGCCCCCACAACGGGGTCTCGGGATGGGCGGCGTCGATCCGGCGCAGACCGCGGTCGGTCAGCCAGACCAGGATGAGCGTGAGCAGGACCGCGCCGCCGATGACGGCGACCGGACGCAGGACGTCCTCCAAGGACACGGGACTCCTCCTCCGTGGGGTGCGAGGGGCTGTGGTGTGCTGGTACCCGGTCCCCGCGACGGTAACTGGCAGGATGGGGCGAGAGCGATCCAACCCCAGGGAAGTGATGTCAGTGCCGGCCGCCTCCGAGTCCTCGACCAGCGGGCTTTCGACGATTGTGCTGTTTCATTCGGTGTGCGGGCTGCGTCCCGCGGTGCACGCCGCCGCGGACCGGCTGCGGGCCGCGGGACACGAGGTGATCGTCCCCGATCTGTTCGACGGCCGGACCGCGGACTCGGTCCCGGACGGCATCCTGATCAAGGACGAGATCGGCAAGGACGAGCTGCTCAAGCGGGCGATCACGGCCGTGGCGCCGTACTCCGACCGCGGGCTGGTCTACGCCGGCTTCTCCTTCGGCGGCTCGGTCGCCCAGAACCTCGCCCTGGGCGACGAGAAGACCCGCGGGCTCCTGCTGCTGCACGGCACCTCGGACCTTCCCGAGGACGCCGCCGCCGACGACCTGCCGGTGCAGCTGCATGTCGCCGACCCGGACCCGTACGAGCCGCACGACTGGCTGAACGCCTGGTACCTCCACATGCGCCGGGCCGGCGCGGACGTAGAGGTCTACCGCTACGCCGGCGCCGGCCACCTCTTCACCGATCCCGAGCTGCCCGACTACGACGCGGAGGCCGCGGAGCGCGCCTGGAAGGTGGCGCTGGGCTTCCTCGCCGGGCTCTGACCGGCAGGCCGCGGGGCACGGGAGGCGCGGGAGGCACCTCCGTCAGCCGACCGGCCGGTACGCCCGCTCGATCTGCTGGGAACCGGACCGGGTCTGGTACGAGCGCAGCAGGCTGCTGGTGGCCTGCGGGTCGGTCCGGTCGGAGACTCCGAAGTAGTCCATCTGCGTGCGCTCGGCGCTGACGTCCAGGACCCCGTAGCCGTGCGAGTCCATGTCCAGCCACTTCACATGGCGGTTGGCGGCCTTGAGGGCGGCGACCCCGGCCAGCGAGACGGTGTGCGGGGCGACGTGCAGGAAGTCGTCCACGTTGTCGGAGGTGACGGAGGTGACCACGAACTCCGTCGCCACCGCGCGGTCGGCGGGGTAGGTCGCCGCCTGGAGCGGCACCTCGTTGGCCCAGGCCATGTGGATGTCACCGGTCAGGAAGACGGTGTTGTCGATGCCGCGGTCGCTGAGGTGGCTCAGCAGCTCGCGCCGGTCGTCGGTGTAGCCGTCCCACTGGTCGGTGTTGATCGCCAGGCCCTCCTTGGGTATCCCGAGGATGTCGGCGAGCGGCCCGAGCAGCTTCGCGGGCACGGCACCGAAGGCGACCTGCGAGATCATCACCGAGGTGCCGACCAGCCGCCAGGCGGTGTCCGAGCGCTCCAGGCCGGCCTTCAGCCAGTCCAGCTGAGCCCGCCCGGTGAGCGTGCGGCTGGGGTCGTCGACCGCGCCGCTGCCCGTCTTGGCCTGCTCGTCGCGGAACGACCGCAGGTCCAGCAGGTGCAGATCGGCGAGGGTGCCGAAGCGCAGCCTGCGGTAGGTGGTGCCGGCGGTCGACGGGCGGACCGGCATCCACTCGAAGTACGCCTGCTTCGCGGCGGCCATCCGCGCCGACCAGGGGCCCTCGGTCTCCGGGGTGTGGTTCGTCGCGCCGCCCTTCCAGGCGTTGTCGGCGAACTCGTGGTCGTCCCACATGGCGATGACCGGGTGCGAGGCGTGCATGGCCAGCGCGTCCGGGTCGGTCTTGTGGACGCCGTGCCGGATGCGGTAGTCGGCGAGCGTCAGCAGCTCGTGGGCGGGGGAGTGCGGGCGGACCACGTACTTGAACTCCGGGTACTCGCCGGACTTGTACTCGTAGAGGTAGTCGCCGAGGTGCAGCACCGCGTCCAGGTCGGTGCGGGCGGCCAGGTGCCGGTACGGGGAGAAGTAGCCGGACTCCCAGTTGGCGCAGGAGACCACGCCGAAGCGGACGTTGCCGGCGGCGGTGTCGTGGGCCGGGGCGGTGCGGGTCCGGCCGACGGGGGAGTGCTGCCCGTCGACGGTGAAACGGTAGTAGTAGGGGGTGGCGGGCCGCAGGCCGCGGACGTCGGCCTTGACGGTGTGGTCGGTGGCCGTGGAGGCGGTCAGGCTGCCCCGGGCGACGACGGAGGCGAAGTCCTTGTCGGTCGCCACCTGCCAGCTCACCTTGGTGGCCGGTCCGCGGCCGGAGCCCGGGGTGGCCGCCGGGGTCGGCGTCACCCGGGTCCACAGCAGGACACCGTCCGGGAGCGGATCACCGGAGGCGATTCCGTGCTGGAAGTACTGGGCCCCGGGGGCCTCTTGGGCGTGCGCCGGGGCGGCGCCGGCGAACGGCAGAAGTGCGGCGGTGGCGGCTACGGCCGTGACGGCAGTGCGGCGCGAGATCTGGTCATGATCGGTCACGGCCGATCACCCTACTGGCCGGTAAGCGGCGCCGGGAGGGCGAATTCACGGCAACTCCGAGAATTCGCCCTCCCGTTGTCCTAAAGGCACTCAGCGGGACGCCGTGGGGTCCTTCTCGCCCTCGGCGATGCCCTTGCCCGGGTCCGGCTTGCCGGAGCCCTTCGCCGGGCCGAACTCCTTGTCGATCATCTTCTTGAAGTTGGCCTGCGCGAGCTTGTTGAACTGCTCCTGCGTCATCTGCTGCTGCGGGATCTGGGGGAGCGTCAGCTTCTTGTCGCCGTGCAGGAAGCTGGGCGTGCCCTTGACGCCCTTACGGCCGAAGAGCGCGGACATGTCCATCGCCCAGCGGTCGTAGGTGCCCTCCTTCACCGCCGTCTCGAACGCCTTGTTGCCCTTCAGCGCCGGCACCGTGGCCGCGACCTTGAGCAGCTCGGAGTCCTTGCTGTAGGCGTCCACCTGCTCCTCGGGGTGGAACTTGGCGGAGTACAGCGCCGTCTTGTACTTCAGGAACGCCTCCGGGCTGACGTTCAGGGCCGCACCGAGCGCGCTCAGCGCGTTCTTCGAGCCCTCGCCGCCGCCCGAGGCGTCGTCGATGAAGGTGTACATCGAGAAGCGGACCCGGTAGCGGCCGTCCTCGACGTCCTTGAGCAGCGCCTCGCCGCTGCTCTGCTCGAAGGAGGCGCACGCCGGGCAGCGGATGTCCTCGAAGACCTCCAGGGTCTCCTTGGCGTTCTTGTCGCCTATCAGGATCTCGGTGCCGTTCTTGCCCTGGGTGTGGGCGGGGGCGACGGGCTTGGCCTCCTTGGCGGCCTCCCAGCCGGTGGGCTGGTTGGCCTTCATCACCAGGAATCCGACGCCGCCGGCCACCGCCAGGATGCCGGCCAGGGCGCCGCCCACGACGAGTTGGCGGCGCAGCTTCTCCTGCTTCTTCTGGCGCTCGCGCTCGGCCCGGATGCGTTCGCGGGCCGCGGCCTTGTTGGCCTGGGAGTTGCGGTTGCTCATGGGGGGTTCCGTCCCTCAACGATGTGATTGCTGCTGCGGACTGGTCAGACGGCGGCCGCGGCGGGCGGGCCACGGCGCCGTACGCAGTGCACCAGGAGCGGGAGCGGGCGGGCCGGCGGCGACGGGTGCAGCGGGCGGACGCGCCGGCGGGGCGGCGGGAACGCGGCGGTGACCGCCGTGACCGCGAAGAGCAGCGGGCGGAAGGCGCCGGCCGCGGCGGCGCGCAGCAGCGCGTCCAGCGCGGCGTCTCCGCGGTGCAGCCAGGCCGCGGCGAGCAGGCCGACGGCGAGATGGGCGGCGAGCAGCAGCCAGGGGGCGGCCGGCGGGACCGGCGGCAGCGGGGTGCCCGTATGGGCGGCGATCCTGGCGAGTGGCGTGCCCAACTCGCCGCCGCCGCACAGCAGACCGACGCCGACCGAGCGCAGCGGGCCGGTGACCGGGCCGCCGGCCGCGCCGTAACAGGTGTGCTGTCCGGCGGTGAAGACCGTGTCGGCGGCGAGTTCCAGCGGCACCAGCAGCGCGGCGATCCGGCCGTAGCCGCGCTCCCGTCCGGTCAGCGCATAGGCGGCGGCGAAGACGCCGGCGCAGATCGCGGCGACCGAAGCGGGTGGCAACGGGGCGCGGGAGAGCAGGACATGGGAGGTGGCGGACAGGGTGGTGCACAGCGCGGTGAACAACGCCGCCCGCACCGCCCTGAGCTGGACCCCCGGCGCGGCCGCCGGCCGGGTCCCGGGACGCCCTCCCGTCGCCTGCACGGTCGGAGTCTGCCATGTGCACGGCACCGGGAGGGGTCAAGATTTGGCATCGGCCGGCGTGCGGGGAGCACGCCGGCCGGGGAAGCGGGGCGGAGGACCGGCCGGCCGCCGGTCCTCCCGGGTCACTTCTTGAGTTCCTTGTCCACCATGGAGTTGAAGGCGGCCACGCTGGACGGCGCCGCCTTGCCCTGCGGGGTGTCCGTGCCCAGCACCGTGCCGTTGAGCTTGATCGTCGGGGTGCTCTTGACGTCCTTGACGGAGTCGAAGGCCTGCGACACCTCCAGTGCCCAGCGGTCGTACGTGCCGGACTTGACGGCCTTCTGGAAGGCGGCGTTCCCCTTGAGCGCGGGGACGGTGTCGGCGACCTTGATCAGGTAGCTGTCGTCGGCGAACTTGTCCGGCCCGGTCTCGTCCGGGTGGAACTCCTTCGAGAACAGCGCGTACTTGTACTTCAGGAAGGCGTCCGGGCTCACGTTGAGGGAGGCGCCCAGCGCGCTGAGCGCGTTCTTGGAGCCGGTGCCCTGGAGGTTGTTGTCGAGGAACGTGCCCAGGTGGTACGAGGCCTTGTACTTGCCGGCCTTGATGTCCTTCTCGACGGTGGCGCCGGCGGTCTGCTCGAAGGCGGCGCAGCCGGGGCAGCGCGGGTCCTCGAAGAGGTCCAGGGTGTTCTTGGCGTCCGGCTTGCCGACCACGATCGTGGTGCCGTTGGCGCCGCTGGTGTGGGCGGGCTTGACCAGCGGGGCGTCCGCGCCGTCGTCGCCCGAGCCGGCGACGACGACCGCGATACCGCCGGCTATCGCCAGGACGCCGACGATCGCGCCGCCGACGATCAGCTGCCGGCGGAGCCGGTCCTTCTTCGCCTGCCGCTCGCGCTCGGCGCGCAGCCGCTCGCGGGCCGCCTGCTTGTTGGCCTGGTTGTTGCGATTGCTCATGACTGTTCGTGCTCCGTGGAATCCGTGGGAAAGGGGTGCGGTGGCGCCTACGCGGCGAGCGCGCAGGGCGGCCCACGGCGCACGACACAGTGCACGAGCAGGGGCTGGGCGTCGGCGGGAGACCCGGACCGTACGGGAGCGGGGGCCGGGCGGCGCGGTGCGGCGGTGGCGCCGATGACCGCGACGGCGAGCAGCAGCGGGCGGAAGGCGAAGCCGGCCACCGCGCCCAGCAGCCGGCCCAGCGCGGCCTCACCGCGGCGCAGCCAGCCCGCCGCCAGCAGCCCGATGAGCAGATGCGCGGCGAGCAGCGCGAGCCAGCCGCCCACCGGCCCGGCCTGGTCCGTGGGGAGCTGCGTCAGCGGGGCTCCGACCGGGTCGCCGCCGCACAGCAGATCCACGCCGAGGGAGCGCAGCGGGCCGGCGACCGGGCCGCCGGCCGCGCCGTAACAGGTGTGCTGGCCGAGGCTGAAGACCAGATCGGCGGCGAGTTCCAGGGGGACCAGGAGTGCGGCGATGCGCCAGTAGCCGCGCTCGCGGCCGGCCAGCGCATAGGCGAGGGCGAACACGGCGGCGCCGATCGTGGCGACGGTGACCAGCGGCAGCGGCATACGGGACAGCAGCACATGGGACGTCGTGGACAGCGTGACGCACAGCGCCGTGAAGAGCGCCGCGCGCAGCGCCCGCAGGTGTCCCGCCGAAATGTCCATCGCTGCCGAGTGTGCCATGACCAGGGATAAGAGGTGCTTAAGGGGGGCCGAACCCGTACGCACCGGGCGATCCGGTGCGTACGGAACGTTGCGGCCCCCGGGAACCTACAGGCCGGGAATCCGGCCGTTGCGGAACAGATCCACGAAGATCTGGTGGTCGGCGCGGGCGCGGGCGCCGTAGGAGTGCGCGAAGTCCACCAGCAGCGCCGCGAAGCCCTCCTCGTCGGCCGCGATGGCCGCGTCGATGGCGCGCTCCGTGGAGAACGGGACCAGGGAGTGGCCGCTCTCGTCGTCCGCCGCGGCGTGCATGGTCGCGGTGGCCCGGCCCAGGTCGGCGACCACCGCCGCGATCTCGTCCGGGTCGTCGATGTCGGACCAGTCCAGGTCGACCGCGTACGGCGAGATCTCGGCGACCAGCTGGCCGGCGCCGTCGAGCTCGGTCCAGCCCAGCCACGGGTCGGCGTGGTCCTGGAGGGCGCGCTGCGAGATCACCGTGCGGTGGCCCTCGTGCCGGAAGTAGCCGCGGACCGCGGGGTCGGTGATGTGCCGGGAGACGGCCGGGGTCTGCGCCTGCTTCATGTAGATCACGACATCGTTCTCCAGGGCGTCGCTGTTGCCCTCCAGAAGGATGTTGTACGAGGGCAGACCGGCCGAGCCGATGCCGATGCCGCGGCGGCCCACCACGTCCTTGACGCGGTAGGAGTCCGGGCGGTTCAGGCTCGACTCCGGCAGTGTCTCCAGATAGCCGTCGAACGCGGCGAGGACCTTGTAGCGGGTCGCTGCGTCCAGCTCGACGCTGCCGCCGCCCGGCGCGAAGCGCCGCTCGAAGTCACGGATCTCCGTCATCGAGTCCAGCAGCCCGAACCGGGTCAGCGAGCGGGCGTCGCGCAGCGCGCCCAGCAGCGGGCCCTCGGCGGTGTCCAGGGTGAAGGGCGGCAGCTCGTCCTTGTCGGAGCGCTTCGTCCCGGAGGCCAGCGCGTGGATGCGTTCCCGGTAGGCGGCCACGTAGGTGCGCACCAGGTCGGTGATCTGCTTGTCGCCGAGCGCCTTGGCGTAGCCGATCAGCGCGATCGAGGCGGCGAACCGCTTCAGGTCCCAGGTGAACGGCCCGACGTACGCCTCGTCGAAGTCGTTGACGTTGAAGATCAGCCGGCCGGTGGCGTCCATGTACGTGCCGAAGTTCTCGGCGTGCAGATCGCCGTGAATCCACACCCGGGCGGTCCGTTCGTCCAGATACGGGCCGCTGTCCGTGCCTCCGTCGTCCTCCGCGGCGTACGCCTCCAGGTCCCGGTAGAACAGGCAGGCCGTGCCCCGGTAGAAGGCGAAGGCGGAGGCCGCCATCTTGCGGAATTTCACACGGAAGGCCGCGGGGTCGGCGGCGAGCAGCTCCCCGAAGGCGGTGTCGAAAACGGCGAGGATCTCCTCGCCGCGCTGCGCGGCGTCCTGCGCCGGGGCGTGCTGGGACGGCATCGCTGAGTGCCTCCTGAGGTGCGGAACGGTTCGGTGTCCGTGGCATGTCCACCCGGCGCCGGCCGGGGGCGGATCTGTCACTGACAACGCGCGAGGCTACTCGTCGGTGCCCGTCGATTGTCAGCGGGGAGCCGTAGACTTCGTGACCACCATCCGCCCCTCCCGGTCCCGCCGGGGAGGCGCCCCCGCCCGACCGTTCTCCGGAGGTCCTCCGCCGTGGCAGCCCCGTCCAGGCCCCCCTTCACGCACCTGCATGTCCACACCCAGTACTCCCTGCTGGACGGTGCGGCGCGACTGTCGGACATGTTCAAGGCGTGCAACGAGATGGACATGACGCACATCGCCATGTCCGACCACGGCAACCTCCACGGCGCCTACGACTTCTTCCATTCGGCGAAGAAGGCCGGGGTGACGCCGATCATCGGCATCGAGGCCTATGTGGCGCCGGAGTCGCGGCGCAACAAGCGCAAGGTCCAGTGGGGCCAGCCGCACCAGAAGCGCGATGACGTCTCCGGTTCCGGTGGTTACACCCACAAGACGATCTGGGCGGCCGATAAGACCGGTCTGCACAACCTCTTCCGGCTGTCCTCGGACGCGTACGCCGAGGGCTGGCTGACGAAGTGGCCGCGGATGGACAAGGAGACCATCGCCCAGTGGTCCGAGGGCCTGATCGCCTCCACCGGCTGCCCCTCCGGTGAGCTGCAGACCCGGCTGCGGCTCGGCCAGTTCGACGAGGCGCTGAAGTCCGCTTCCGAATATCAGGACATCTTCGGCAAGGACCGGTATTTCCTGGAGCTGATGGACCACGGCATCGAGATCGAACGCCGGGTCCGCGACGGCCTGCTGGAGGTCGGCAAGAAGCTCGGCATCCCGCCGCTGGTCACCAACGACTCGCACTACACCTACGCCCACGAGTCCACCGCGCACGACGCCCTGCTGTGCATCCAGACCGGCAAGAACCTCTCCGACCCGGACCGCTTCCGCTTCGACGGCACCGGCTACTACCTCAAGTCCACGGACGAGATGTACGCCATCGACTCCTCGGACGCCTGGCAGGAGGGCTGCGCCAACACCTTCCTGGTCGCGGAGCAGATCAACACCGACGGGATGTTCGAGAAGCGCGACCTGATGCCGAAGTTCGACATCCCGGAGGGCTTCACGGAGGTCACCTGGTTCCAGGAGGAGGTCCGGGTCGGCATGCGGCGCCGCTTCCCGGACGGGGTCCCCGAGGACCGGCAGAAGCAGGTCGAGTACGAGATGGACATCATCATCCAGATGGGGTTCCCCGGCTACTTCCTCGTCGTCGCCGACTTCATCATGTGGGCCAAGAACAACGGCATCGCGGTGGGCCCGGGCCGTGGTTCCGCGGCCGGTTCGATCGTGGCCTACGCGATGGGCATCACCGACCTCGACCCGATCACCCACGGACTGATCTTCGAGCGGTTCCTCAACCCCGAGCGCGTCTCCATGCCCGATGTCGACATCGACTTCGACGAGCGCAGGCGCGTCGAAGTGATCCGGTATGTCACGGAGAAGTACGGCGCCGACAAGGTCGCCATGATCGGCACCTACGGCAAGATCAAGGCCAAGAACGCCATCAAGGACTCCGCGCGCGTCCTGGGCTACCCGTACGCCATGGGCGACCGCCTCACCAAGGCCATGCCCGCCGACGTCCTCGGCAAGGGCATCGACCTCAGCGGCATCACCGACCCCAAGCACCCGCGCTACAGCGAGGCGGGCGAGATCCGGGGGATGTACGAGAGCGAGCCGGACGTCAAGAAGGTCATCGACACCGCCAAGGGCGTCGAGGGCCTGGTCCGGCAGATGGGTGTGCACGCGGCCGGCGTGATCATGTCCAGCGAGCCGATCGTCGACCACGCCCCGGTCTGGGTGCGCCACACCGACAACGTCACCATCACGCAGTGGGACTACCCGCAGTGCGAGTCGCTCGGCCTGCTGAAGATGGACTTCCTGGGCCTGCGCAACCTCACCATCATGGACGACGCCGTCAAGATGGTGAAGAAGAACAAGGGCATCGACCTGGAGATGCTCTCCGTCCCGCTGGACGACCCCAAGACCTACGAGATGCTCTGCCGCGGTGACACCCTGGGCGTCTTCCAGTTCGACGGCGGCCCGATGCGTTCG
Source organism: Streptomyces sp. NPDC048612 (assembly GCF_043199295.1). NCBI lineage: Bacteria > Bacillati > Actinomycetota > Actinomycetes > Kitasatosporales > Streptomycetaceae > Streptomyces > Streptomyces sp. NPDC048612. The sequence goes on along the minus strand of NZ_JBICVV010000020.1, from coordinate 98,110 downwards.
CTGCTGCGGCTGATGAAGCCCGACAACTTCGAGGACATTTCCGCCGTCTCGGCCCTGTACCGCCCGGGCCCGATGGGCATGGACTCGCACACCAACTACGCGCTGCGCAAGAACGGCCTCCAGGAGATCACCCCGATCCACCCGGAGCTGGAGGAGCCGCTCAAGGAGGTCCTGGGCCTGACCCACGGCCTGATCGTCTACCAGGAGCAGGTGCAGAAGGCCGCCCAGATCATCGCCGGGTACTCCCTCGGCGAGGCCGACATCCTCCGCCGCGTGATGGGCAAGAAGAAGCCCGAGGAGCTGGCGAAGAACTTCGTGCTCTTCCAGGAGGGCGCCCGCAAGAACAACTTCTCCGACCAGGCCATCCAGGCGCTGTGGGACGTCCTGGTCCCGTTCGCCGGCTACGCCTTCAACAAGGCGCACTCCTCCGCGTACGGCCTGGTCACCTACTGGACGGCCTACCTGAAGGCCAACTACCCCGCCGAATACATGTCCGCGCTGCTCACGTCCGTGCGCGACGACAAGGACAAGTCGGCGGTCTATCTGAACGAGTGCCGGCGCATGGGCATCAAGGTGCTGCCGCCGAACGTCAACGAGTCCGAGGCGAACTTCGCCGCCCAGGGCGACGACGTGATCCTCTTCGGCCTCACCGCGGTCCGCAACGTCGGCCAGAACGTCGTCGACTCGATCATCCGCTGCCGCAAGGCGAAGGGGAAGTACTCCTCCTTCCCCGACTACCTCGACAAGGTCGACGCGGTGGTCTGCAACAAGCGCACCACCGAGTCACTGATCAAGGCCGGCGCCTTCGACGAGATGGGCCACACCCGCAAGGGGCTGACGGCCCACTACGAGCCGATGATCGACAACGTGGTCCAGGTCAAGCGCAAGGAGGCCGAGGGGCAGTTCGACCTCTTCGGCGGGATGGGCGACGACAGCACGGACGAGGGGCCGGGCTTCGGGCTGGACATCGAGTTCTCGGACATCGAGTGGGACAAGACCTATCTCCTCGCCCAGGAGCGCGAGATGCTCGGTCTCTACGTCTCCGACCACCCGCTCTTCGGCCTGGAGCACGTGCTGTCCGACAAGGCGGACGCCGCCATCTCCCAGCTGACCGGCGGCGACTACTCGGACGGTTCGATCGTCACCATCGGCGGCATCATCTCCGGCCTCCAGCGCAAGATGACCAAGCAGGGCAACGCCTGGGCCATCGCCACCGTCGAGGACCTGGCCGGCTCGATCGACTGCATGTTCTTCCCGGCCACCTACCAGCTGGTGTCCACCCAACTCGTCGAGGACACCGTGGTCTTCGTCAAGGGCCGCCTCGACAAGCGGGAGGACATCCCGCGGCTGGTGGCCATGGAGATGATGGTGCCCGACCTCTCGGAGGCCGGTACCAACGCCCCCGTGACGATCACCATTCCGACCGTCAAGGTCACCCCGCCGATGGTCGAGAAGCTCGGTGAGGTGCTCAGCAGCCACCGCGGCTCCACCGAGGTGCGGATCAAGCTCCAGGGGGCGCGCAAGACGACGGTGCTCCGGCTGGACCGGCACCGGGTCACGCCCGACCCGTCGCTCTTCGGCGATCTCAAGGTGCTGCTCGGCCCGTCCTGTCTGGCCGGCTGAGCCACCCGGCCCCGTGCGGGCCGCCGTTACCCCGAGGGGCGCGTCCGTGATGGACGCGCCCCTCAACTTCTGTGCGCCGTGTGTCAGTTGTGACCGAAGCGCCGCTGGTGCTTCCGTGCGACATCCGCCGGGCTGCCCTGCGCCTGCGACCGCGCCTGGGACTGCGCCTCCAGGCTCGCCTTCTGCGCCTCCTGCTGGCCGCGCTCGGCCGCGGATGCCTTCTGCTGACTGCGGTCCTGCTTCTTGTCCTTGGCCATGATCGTTGCCTCCTGAGGGGGGAATCCGGGATCTGGGCCGGAACCAGACTTACATGACGGACAGACGCCTGCATTTCGGGCAATTACCGTGCGTTATATGGTTGATCACGCACCGTGTGCGACGCCCCCGTCGAATCCGCCACGCCGATGATCGAGTTCGGGCAGATAACGCCCGTACGGTCGGGCAGACTCGAAGGAAAGCCGAGAGAACTCGTGCCATGGGCCGAGCCGGGGGGCGACCGGACTTTCAGCACCTCAGGGAAGAGGGTGGAACGTGGATCGCTGCGTCGTCCTGGTGGACGCCGGTTACTTGCTCGGCGCCGCTGCGAGCCTGCTCGCCGGAGAGCCCGCCCGCTCCCGCATCACCGTCGACCATGCCGCCCTCATCCAGGGGCTGCGGCAGCGCGCCGAGGCGGAGACCGAACGCCCGCTGTTGCGGATCTACTGGTTCGACGGCGCCCCCGACCGCGTCCCGCAGCCCGAGCACCGGCGGCTGCGGGTGATGCCCCGGGTCACCGTCCGGCTGGGCGCCCTGACCCGCAGCGACGGCCGCTGGGCGCAGAAGGGCGTGGACGCCGCGATGCACGCCGAGCTGACCGAACTCGCCCGTAACCGCGCCTGCTCCGACATCGTGCTGGTCACCGGCGACGGCGATCTGCTGCCCGGGCTGATGTCGGCGAAGGAGCACGGCGTCGCCGTCCATCTCTGGGCCGTGCAGGCCGCGGACGGCGACTACAACCAGTCCGAGGACTTGGTCGCCGAGGCCGACGAGCGGCGGGTGCTGGACCGGACCTGGATCACCCGCGCGGTACGCGCCAAGGAACTCGGCGGCCCGTGCGCCCCGCCGCCCGCGCCCCGCCCCGAGATCGCCGCGATCCTCTCCGCGCCGCTGCCCGAGTCCGCCGTCGCGGCGGCAGCGGCGGCGGCCGCCGCAGCCGCCGGGCCCGACTCCGCCGAGCACACCCATGAGCACAACGGCGCCAACGGCGTCTCCCGTCCGGCGGCCGGCGCCGAGGGCGGAACGGGGGCCGCCGGCGAGCCCGCGGCCCCCGGCTCCAAGGTCGTGCCCACCCCCAAGGACCTGGCCGGACTCGGCCGGGCGCACGCGGCCGGCCAGCAGCCCGCCGGCACCGGCGGACCGGCCCCCGCCGCGGGCGCCACCCTGCGCTGGTCGTCCGACAAGGGCTGGGTCGAGCGCGGCGGCGCGGCCGGCGAGCCGGACGGGGCCGCCGCCCTGCCGACCCTCGCCCAGCTCACCAGCGCCGAGCAGCGCTGGGCCGACCGCGAGGAGGACATCACCGCCGTCAGCGGCGACCCCTTCGAGGTCGGCCAGGTCTTCGCCCGCCGCTGGACCGACCGGCTCTCCGACACCGCCCACCTCCAGCAGCTGTCCACGGAGTACCCGCGCATCCCGCACCGGATCGACGGTGAACTGCTGCGCTACGCCGCCCGGTTCGGCCTGCTCGCCCACAAGGACGACCAGATCGACGAGCACGACCGCTATGCGATCCGGGCCGGATTCTGGCGCGAGGTCGATCTGCGGACGGCCGCCGCGCACGCTCCGGCCGGGGACTGACGGCCCCCGCGCCCCGGGGCCCGGCTCGCCCGCCGGAGCCCCGCGGGCGGGCGGCGGCCCGGGGACGCGTACCCTCGTAGCTCGTGAGGACGGGCACACAACAGGTGGAGCGCGGAGTGCCGGTGTGCGCCGTGCGGGACCTGGTCAAGACGTACCCCGCGATGCGCGGGCGCCGCGGGGCGGCACAGGCACCCGCCGTACGCGCCAACGACGGCATCACCCTCGACGTGCACCGCGGCGAGATCTTCGGGCTGCTCGGCCCCAACGGCGCCGGGAAGTCCACCCTGGTGCGCCAGCTCACCGGGCTGCTGCGCCCCGACTCCGGCACGATCTCCGTACTGGGCCATGATCTGGTGCGTCACCCGGAGCGGGCCGCCCGGCTGCTCGGCTACCTGGGGCAGGAGTCCACCGCTCTGGACGAGCTGACGGTCGCGCTGGCCGTGGAGACCACCGGCCGGTTGCGCGGCCTCGCCGCCCGCGAGGCGCGCGCCGAGCGGGACGCGGTGATCGACGAGCTGGGCCTCACGGACCTGGCCGGACGGGTGCTGAAGAAGCTGTCCGGCGGGCAGCGCCGGCTGGCCTGCTTCGCCACCGCGCTGATCGGCGCCCGGCCGCTGCTGGTCCTGGACGAGCCGACCACCGGGATGGACCCGGTCGCGCGGCGCGCCGTCTGGGCGGCGGTGGACCGCCGCCGGGCCGAGCACGGCGTCACCGTGGTGCTGGTGACGCACAACGTCCTGGAGGCCGAGAGCGTGCTGGACCGGGTCGCGGTGATCGACCGCGGCCGGGTCATCGCCTGCGACACGCCCGGGGGACTGAAGGAAATGGTGAGCGACGAGGTGCGGCTGGAGCTGGTGTGGCGCGACCGCCCGCCGCTGGACGTACCCGAGGTCGCCGCCCTGGAAGCCGCCGCACACACCTCAGGCCGCCGCTGGACCCTGCGCCTCCCCGCCGACCGGGCCCGCTCCGCGGTCGCCGCGGTCACCGCGGGCCCCGCCTTCGCCGCCCTCGACGACTTCACCCTCGCCACGCCGAGCCTGGAAGATGTGTACCTGGCGCTCGGCGGCCGGGCCGAGGGACTGGTCAAGGCGTGAACGGGGGCAGGTCCGGCGGACGTATGACACACGGGGGCAGCGAGGAAGGCGTGGTGACGGCGTGAGTGTGGTTCCCGTGCAGGCGGTGGCAGGGGCGGCCCCGGCCACCGGGGCGCGCGACGAGGAGGCCGCCCCGCTGGCGCCGCCCGCCCGGCTGCTGCCGGCCCTGGCCGCCGTCTACCGCGCCCAGCTCTCCCGGGCCCGGGTCGCACGCATTCCGCTGCTGTTCGTCGCGACCTTCCAGTCCATCGGGATCATGGTCCTGCTGCGCGGGGTGGTCGACGGCGGCGAACCGGCGCGGTCGGTGGTGTCCGGCTCCAGCGTGCTGGTCGTCGCCTTCGTGGCGCTCAACCTCCTCGCCCAGTACTTCGGCCAGCTGCGGGCCGGCGGCGGGCTCGACCACTACGCGACGCTGCCGGTGCCGCCGGCCGCCGTGGTGCTCGGCGCCGCCGCCGCGTACGCCTCGTTCACCGTGCCGGGCACGGTGGTCACCGCGGTCACCGGCTGTGTCCTCTTCCAGCTGCCGATGACCCACCTGTGGGTGCTGGCCGCGGTGCTCCCGCTCGCCGGGGCCGCGCTGGCCGGTCTCGGCGCGGCCCTCGGCCTGCTCGCCCCGCGCCAGGAACTCGCCACGCTCTGCGGCCAGTTGGGGATGTCGGCGGCGCTGCTGCTGGGCGTGCTGCCGGCCGACGGGATGCCCGCGGTGATCGGCTGGGCCCGCGATCTGCTGCCCTCGACGTACGGCGTGGAGGCGCTGGCGCGCAGCTTCGACCCGCACCCGGACTGGGTGGTGGTCGCCGCCGACCTGGGCGTCTGCGCGGCCGTCGGGGTGCTCTCGCTGGCCGTCGCCACCTGGGCCTACCGCCGGGCGGCGACCCGGTGAGCGGTGCCCCCGCGCCGAACGGGCGTCCTGCTTCCGGCCCCACCGGTCCCACCTGGCACGATGACAAGGTGACCGCACCGCTGACGCCCCGCGACAACCAACCGCCCGACGAGTCCCGGCACCCCGACGCCGCGCCCGCCGCCGAGCACGGCACCACCGCCGGCCTGATGCCGGCCCGCGAGCTGCGCGAGGGTGCGCTGATCGCGCTCCTGGTCGCGGTGACCGGAGTGCTGCTCGGCCTGGTGTGGAACTGGCTCGCGCCGCATGTCCCGCTGGTCGCGGACACCCGCAACGTCTACCTCAAGAACACCGAGGGCGAGGAGTCGATCGGCGCGGACGGCACCTTCCTCCTGCTGGCCTTCGGCTTCGGTGTGCTCACCACCGCCGCGGTCTTCCTCTTCCGCCGCAAGGGCGGGATTCCGCTGGTCGTGGCCCTGGTCGTGGGCGGGCTGCTGGGGGCGACCGTGGGCTGGCTGACGGGGATGTGGCTGGGCCCCACCCCGGACATGGCCGCACACGCCAAGCAGGTCGGCCCCGGAGTGGTCTTCGACGGCCCGCTGCGGCTCCAGGCCAAGGGCGCCCTGCTGGCCTGGCCGATCGGGGCGATGGTCACCCAGCTGGTGCTGACCGCGCTGTTCGGGCCGCCGGACCCGGCGCCCGAGGTGCCGCACTGGCTCCAGGACGAGCAGGGGCAGCAGAGCGAGCAGGCAGAGCACGGACAGCAGGGCCGGCCGGGAGAGCACCCGCCGGGCCGGCCGCGGGCCCAGCAGCCCGAGGTGCCGGAATGGCTCCGGAAGGGCCACGACGGGCCGCCGTCCGCCTAGGGCTGAACCACAGCTCCCCGGGGCGGCCGGCGACCGGCCGCCCCGCCGTGCGGTCAGCCGCGGGCGATCGGCGCGAGGTGCGCCCCCGTGAGCGCCACCAGGTCCTGCGGCGACAGCTCGACCTCCAGCCCGCGCCGTCCCGCCGAGACACACACCGTCGGCCGGTCCCCGGCCGAGGCGTCCACGACCGTGCGCAGCCGCTTGCGCTGCCCCAGCGGGGAGATCCCGCCCCGCACGTATCCGGTGCTGCGCTCGGCCGCCGCGGGGTCGGCCATGGTGGCCCGCTTGCCGCCCACCGCCGCCGCCAGCGCTTTGAGGTCCAGGGACCCCGACACCGGGACCACGGCGACCGTCAGCGTGCCGTCGACCTCCGCCAGCAGGGTCTTGAACACCTGGTCGGGCGCGAGCCCGAGGGCCTCGGCGGCCTCCTCGCCGTACGACGGGGCGGCCGGGTCGTGCTCGTAGGCGTGCGTGGTGAACGGGACACCGGCCGCGGTGAGGGCGACGGTCGCGGGGGTGCCGACGGACTTCCTGGACTTCTTCGCCAACGTCTTCGTGCCTCGCGTCAGGGGCCCGGCAGCGGGGGCCGCTCGGTCAGTTGGGGCTGGTCGGCTGCCGGGTCAGATCCACCGCCGGCAGCGACGGGAGCTTACCGAGCAGCGCCGATTCCTGGCGAAGCAGTTTCAGCTCCTGGCCCAGCCGGGTCGCGGTGTCCGGCGCCTCCAGCAGCAGCTGCTTGGCGGGCACGTCCAGCACGGCCGCCGCGGCGACCAGGTACGACAGCACGGCCGGGTCGGCCGGCAGGTCCTGCCCGCTCGACAGGGTCCGCTCGTTCGCCCAGGCCAGCCGCTTCTGGTAGGTGCGGAACGCCCGGACGACACCGGAGGCGAGCGCACCGGCGCCCGCTCCCTCGTCGTCCGCCAGCTCCTCCAGCTCACCGGTCAGATACGGCCCCGAGGCATCCACCGACAGCAGCCGGAAGCGGGTGGTGCCGGTGGCGAGCACCTCGTAGCCGGTGTCGTCGTCGGAGGACTTCTCCCGGATGGTGGCCGCGTCGGCGATACAGCCCACGGCGTGGAACGCCTGCATCGGGTCGTCGCCGAAGCCCGCCGCGGGACCGTCCGAGGCCGGCAGGGTGGTGTCGGGCATGCCCTGCGCGGTGGCGGCGACCTCCCGGCCGTCCCGGATCGCGATCACCGCGAAGCGGCGGTCGTCCTCGGGCACCGCGCTCAGATCACGCATCATGGCCCGGTACCGCGCCTCGAAGACGTTCAGCGGGAGCACGAGGCCCGGGAACAGCACCGAGTTCAGCGGGAAGAGCGGTAGGCGTACGGAGGTCACAGCCCGTAAGCCTAGACGCTGCGCTCTGCTGTGTTCCCACGTGGTCGGGAATCGCGCCGCGGGGGCCTTTCGCCGTTTCGGGTCCGCTGCGCGGGGCGTGGGCGCGGGTGGTGTTTCTGGCTGCCCCGCCGTTGCGCCTGCGGCGGGCGTTGCCGCTGCGCGGGGCTGTCGGGGTGCGGGGCCGGGCCTCCGGGGCAGGGGTGTGGGACTGCTTCGCTTTACGTCCCACACCCCTGCCCCTCCGGCCCGTCCCCTCCCGTGGTGGGTGGTTGTGAGGCCGGTGGGGGTGCATGTCGGTGGCCGGGTGCGGCTCGGTGGTCGCAGTGAGCAGGCTATTGCCGTCGCAGTAGCCGGGACGCACCGGCGGCGACCGTTGTGGCGAGTACCCAGCCGGCCAGGATGAGTACGGCGGCGGCCCACTGGGCGCCGCCGTCGGGTTTCCAGGCGGCGCTCTGGTTGAGGTCTATCACCGGCAGCAGGAGGTCGAGGGCGTAGAGGTACGGATTCCAGGGCGGTGCCTCGCCCGCTTTGAGGGGTGGTGGCGGGGCCATCGAGAAGTAGATCGTGCCGATCGCCCACAGGATGGCCATCCACACCGCGGCCCGGCCGGGGCGGTAGCCGTAGGCCACCGTCCAGTCCTGGAGGAAGCCCCAGGCCTTCGCCGCCAGGGGCAGCGTCTCGCGCCGCCGCCGCTGCTTGGCCAGCAGCACCTCGCGGGCGTCGGCGTCCTCACCGGTGGTGCGCAGCGAGGTGGCGAGCATCTCGTACGGCTCGGGCGCGTACTCGGGGGTCGCCGCGGCCACCCACTGGAGCCGCAGCGAGAGCGGGAAGTGGCCGCGCGGGATCAGCGTCTCGTAGGCGAAGCCGGCCATCCACAGCCCGCCCAGGCCCGGCCAGCTGGCCGACTTGTCGACGAGGTTGACCACCCGGGCGCCGGAGAGGATCACCCGGCCGCGCTGCGGGCGCTCACCGAGGAACCGCAGCTCGGGCGTCTGGATGCGGCGCAGCGACAGCTCCTGGTCGGACTCCATGATGAACCGGGCGTGCTCGAAGTCGACCGCGTCGCCGAACCGCCCGTCGTCCAGCCGCATCCCGCCCTCGCACTCGAAGCGCTGCACGCGGGTGCCGCGCGCGGGGGTGTAGGTGGTGCCGTACGGGGGAGTGGCGCCGCTGGAGAAGGGGGAGTTGGGCAGCCCGGCGGCGGTCAGGTAGAAGGTGCGCTCGACGGTCAGCTGCGGGGCGTTCAGTGCCCGGCGGCCGAAGGGGTTGCTCAGCCGGCTGCCGCGCAGGCTCAGCGACACGCCGATGGTGGCGCCGCGCAGCGACAGCTCCCCGTAGGACTCCAGCATCTCGGCCTGGAGGTCCTGGGTGACGGTCAGCCCGTCCGCCATGATCGACCGGCCCTGCCGGTCCTTGTGCACCACGGTCTGGTTGAGCATCAGGTCCGTGCCGATGTGGGCGTCGGTGAGCCGGATACCGGACTGCACCACACAGCGGGGCAGGTGGAGGTCGCCCTCGGTCTGCAGCCGGGCCGCCTCCACCCGGGGTATCGCACAGTTCACCAGCCGCAGGGTGGTGAACCGGCTCTCCGGGAGCACCACCTCGGCCTCGAAGCGGCAGTCCCGCAGCTCCACGAATGGCTTGATCGCACCGCCCGCAACGTCGAGAGTGTCCGTGATGTACGCACCGGTGAGCTTGAGCGCGGACACCCGGCCCGGCTGCGGGGGCGGCCCGTCGAGCAGCAGCAGCGCCACCACCCGGGCCCGCACCCGGCGCTCCGGGCCCCACAGGTGCTGTCCGTGCGGATCGTCCCTGGCCGGGTCGCCGGTGTGCAGATCGCAGGTGCTGCCGTTGCGGAAGGCCTGCCACATGCTCCATTCCGCGGAGGTCAGCTGCAGCTCGGCGGGCGCGTCGCCGTCCGCGGGTTCGGTCACTGTGGGTCCCCCTTGCTCTCCCGTGGTGTGTCGCGACCTGTCCGGACGCATGGTTGGCGGTGGTCGTGCCGCGTCCCGCAGGTCTCCCCGTACGCCGTCGTGTGGCCCTTGCCCGCCCCGTGACTGCTTGAACACGCGCGGTCAGGGCCAACTCCGGTCAACTTCGAACGGCCGGGTCACGGTGCGTCCGGGGTGTGCTCCGCTGTGTATCACTGAGTGATACGGCCGCTCGGCCGCCGGAGCGGGTCTGAGACACTGGGGGCGTGATCTCCCGAATCGATCTGCGCGGTGACGCCCTTCCCGAGGGCGGCGCCCTGCGCGACCTGCTGCCCCGTGCCGAGTTCGACGTGGAAGCCGCCCTGGAGAAGGTGCGGCCCATCTGCGAGGACGTGCGCCATCGGGGCACCGCGGCGCTGATCGAGTACGCGCGGCGGTTCGACGGTGTCGAGATCGAGCGGGTACGGGTGCCCGCCGAGGCGCTGCAGAGCGCGCTCGCGGAACTGGACCCGGCCGTCCGCGCCGCCCTGGAGGAGTCCATCCGGCGCGCCCGGATCGTCCACCGCGAACAGCGCCGCACGGACGTCACCACCAAGGTCGTCCCCGGCGGCACGGTCACCGAACGCTGGGTGCCGGTCGAGCGGGTGGGGCTCTACGTCCCCGGCGGCCTCGCGGTCTACCCGTCCTCGGTGGTCATGAACGTCGTCCCGGCGCAGGAGGCCGGTGTCGAGGGCATCGCCGTGACCTCCCCGCCGCAGAAGGAGTTCGGCGGCCGGCCGCACCCGACCATCCTCGCCGCCTGCGCCCTGCTCGGCGTCGACGAGGTCTACGCGGCCGGCGGCGCCCAGGCCATCGCGATGTTCGCCTACGGCACCGACGAGTGCCTGCCGGTCAACCTCGTCACGGGCCCCGGCAACATCTTCGTCGCCTCCGCCAAGCGCCTGCTCAAGGGCCGGATCGGCATCGACGCCGAGGCCGGCCCGACCGAGATCGCGGTGCTCGCGGACGCCACCGCCGACCCCGGGCACGTCGCCGCCGACCTGATCAGCCAGGCCGAGCACGACACCCTCGCCGCCGCCGTCCTGGTTACCGACTCCGCCGAGCTCGCCGACGCCGTCGAGGACGCGCTCAAGGAGCAGGTCGCGGCCACCAAGCACATCGAGCGGATCACCGAGGCGCTGGCCGGACGGCAGTCCGCCGTCGTCCTCGTCGACGGCATCGACGAGGGCCTGAGGGTCGTCGACGCCTACGGCGCCGAGCACCTGGAGATCCAGACCGCCGACGCCACCGCCGTCGCCGCCCGGGTCCGCAACGCCGGCGCCATCTTCGTCGGCCCGTACGCCCCGGTCTCCCTCGGCGACTACTGCGCCGGGTCCAACCACGTGCTGCCCACCGGCGGCTGCGCCTGCCACTCCTCCGGCCTGTCCGTGCAGTCCTTCCTGCGCGGCATCCATGTCGTGGACTACTCGCGCGACGCGCTGGCCGAGGTCGCCCACCATGTGGTGACCCTCGCCGAGGCCGAGGACCTCCCGGCCCACGGCGCCGCGCTCAAGGCCAGGTTCGACTGGAAGGTCCCGCAGAGCAAGTGAGCAGGCACGTGACCCGTATCGACGACCTCCCCATCCGGGACGAGCTGCGCGGCAAGTCCCCCTACGGCGCGCCGCAGCTGGACGTCCCGGTGCGGTTGAACACCAACGAGAACCCCTACCCGCTGCCCGAGCCGCTGGTCCGGCGGATCGCCGAGCGGGTGACCGAGGCCGCCAGGGAGCTCAACCGCTACCCCGACCGGGACGCGGTCGAGCTGCGCACCGAGCTGGCCCGCTACCTCACCCGCACCGCCGGCCACACGGTCGCCAAGGACCAGGTGTGGGCCGCCAACGGCTCCAACGAGGTCCTCCAGCAGCTGCTGCAGACCTTCGCCGGCCCCGGCCGCACCGCCCTCGGCTTCGAGCCGTCGTACTCGATGCACGGGCTGATCTCCCGCGGCACGGGCACCGGCTGGATCTCCGGCCCGCGCAACGCCGACTTCACCATCGACGTCGCGGCGGCCGTCGCGACCATCGCCGAGCAGCGGCCCGACGTCGTCTTCGTCTGCTCGCCGAACAACCCCACCGGCACCGCCGTCGAGGCGGCGACGGTGCTGGCGCTGTACGACGCCGCGCAGGCGGCCCGCGCCGACGGCGCCGGGGCCCTGGTGGTGGTCGACGAGGCCTACGGCGAGTTCAGCCACCGGCCCTCGCTGCTGCCGCTGATCGAGGGCCGGCCGAACCTGGTGGTCTCCCGGACGATGTCCAAGGCGTTCGGCGCCGCCGGACTGCGGCTGGGCTACCTGGCCGCCGACCCCGCCGTGGTCGACGCCGTCCAGCTGGTCCGGCTCCCGTACCACCTCTCGTCCGTCACCCAGGCCACCGCGCTGGCCGCACTGGAGCACACCGACACGCTCCTGAAGTACGTCGAGCAGCTCAAGACCGAGCGGGACCGCCTGGTCACCGAGCTGCGGGCGGCCGGCTGCCAGGTCGTCGACTCCGACGCCAACTTCGTGCAGTTCGGCCTCTTCGAGGACGCGCACGCCACCTGGCAGGCGATCCTCGACCACGGCGTCCTGGTCCGTGACAACGGCGTACCGGGCTGGCTGCGGGTCACCGCCGGCACCCCGGCCGAGAACGACGCGTTCCTCGACGCGGTTCGCGCAGTACTGAAGGAGAGCAAGCGATGACCCGCGTAGGACGCGTGGAGCGCACGACGAAGGAGACGTCCGTACTCGTCGAGATCGATCTCGACGGCACGGGGGACGTGCAGGTCTCGACCGGGGTCGGCTTCTACGACCACATGCTCGACCAGCTCGGCCGGCACGGTCTGTTCGACCTCAAGGTCAAGACCGACGGCGATCTGCACATCGACACCCACCACACCATCGAGGACACCGCCCTCGCCCTGGGCGCCGCCTTCAAGCAGGCCCTCGGCGACAAGTCCGGGATCTACCGCTTCGGCAACTGCACCGTCCCGCTGGACGAGTCGCTCGCCCAGGTGACCGTCGACCTCTCCGGCCGCCCCTACCTGGTGCACACCGAGCCGGAGAACATGGCGCCGATGATCGGCTCCTACGACACGACGATGACCCGGCACATCTTCGAGTCCTTCGTCGCCCAGGCACAGATCGCGCTGCACATCCACGTCCCGTACGGCCGCAACGCCCACCACATCGTGGAGTGCCAGTTCAAGGCGCTGGCCCGCGCCCTGCGGTACGCCAGCGAGCGCGACCCGCGCGCGGCCGGGATCATCCCCTCCACCAAGGGAGCCCTGTGAGCGGCCTGTCGACCGTCTTCATCCTGGTCGGGCTCTTCCTCCTCGGCGGCGTCTACTCCTTCTGGAAGCAGGAGCTGCCCAAGAGCCTGATCGTGCTGCTGTCCATCGGCTCGGCGATGTGCCTGGCCGCCGGCGTCCTGCGGCTGGGGGTGTGGAATTGACCGCCTCGGCACCCCGTAAGAAGGTCGTCGTCTTCGACTACGGCTTCGGCAACGTCCGCTCCGCCGAGCGCGCCCTGGCGCACGTCGGCGCCGACGTGGAGATCACCCGGGACTACGACCGGGCGATGAACGCCGAGGGGCTGCTGGTCCCCGGCGTCGGCGCGTTCGCCGCCTGCATGGCCGGGCTGAAGGAGGCCCGCGGTGACTGGCTCGTCGGCCGCCGGCTGGCCGGCGGCCGCCCCGTCATGGGCATCTGCGTCGGTATGCAGATCCTCTTCGGCCGCGGCATCGAGCACGGCGTGGAGACCGAGGGCCTGGACGAGTGGCCCGGCACGGTCGGCCCGCTCAAGGCCGACATCGTCCCGCACATGGGCTGGAACACCGTCGACGCCGCCGAGGGCTCGCAGCTCTTCGCCGGTCTGCCCGCCGACGCCCGCTACTACTTCGTGCACTCCTACGCGGTGCACGACTGGGAGCTGGAGAGCACCAACCCGCACATCGCCGCGCCCAGGGTCACCTGGGCCACGCACGGCGAGCCCTTCGTGGCCGCCGTCGAGAACGGCCCGCTGTGGGCCACCCAGTTCCACCCCGAGAAGTCCGGCGACGCCGGCGCCCAGCTCCTGACCAACTGGATCAACACCCTGTGAGCCCCCTGATGCCGAAGCTCGAACTCCTCCCCGCCGTCGACGTCCGCGACGGCCAGGCCGTCCGCCTCGTCCACGGCGAGTCCGGCTCCGAGACCTCCTACGGCGACCCGCTGGAGGCGGCCCTCGCCTGGCAGCGGTCCGGCGCCGAGTGGCTCCACCTCGTCGACCTCGACGCCGCCTTCGGCACCGGCGACAACCGCGCGCAGATCGCCGAGGTCGCCCGCTCCATGGACATCAAGGTGGAGCTGTCCGGCGGCATCCGCGACGACGCCTCGCTCGCCGCCGCCCTCGCCACCGGCTGCCGCCGGGTCAACCTCGGCACCGCCGCCCTGGAGACCCCCGAGTGGGTCGCCAAGGTCATCGCCGAGCACGGTGACAAGATCGCGGTGGGTCTGGACGTCCGCGGCACCACGCTGCGCGGCCGCGGCTGGACCCGTGACGGCGGCGACCTCTACGAGACGCTGGCCCGCCTCGACGCCGAGGGCTGCGCCCGCTACGTCGTCACCGACATCAACAAGGACGGCACCCTCCAGGGCCCCAACCTGGAGCTGCTGCGCAACGTCTGCGCCGCCACCGACCGCCCGGTCGTCGCCTCCGGCGGTGTCTCCTCGCTCGACGACCTGCGGGCACTCGCCACCCTGGTGCCCGAAGGTGTGGAGGGCGCGATCGTCGGCAAGGCGCTCTATGCGAAGGCCTTCACCCTCGAAGAGGCGCTGGCAGCAGTGTCGTAACGGCGAACGAAAGGCGGCGTGATGACCATCGAGCGCGTACGGACCGGCGGTTCCTGGGAAGAGAAGATCGGCTTCGCACGCGCCGTGGCGGCCGGCGACCGGGTCCTGGTCGCCGGCACGATGCCCCTGGTCGACGGCGTCCTCCAGGGGGAGGGCGACCCCTATGTGCAGACCAGGACCGCCCTCTCCAACGCGCTGGAGGCCCTCACGCCGTTCGGCCTCGGCGCCGAAGCGGTCCTCCGCACCCGTTTGTACCTCACCCATCTACGCGACGTGGACGCGGCCGGCCGCGCCCACCGGGAGCTGTTCGCCGCCGCGCCGCCCGCCTCGACCCTGGTCGTGGTCTCCGGCTTCGCCGACTCCCGCGTCCTGGTCGAAGTAGAGCTGGAAGCTTTCCGAGAACTGTCAGAGAGGCCTGAACCGACATGACCCTGGCGGTCCGAGTCATCCCTTGCCTGGACGTCGACAACGGCCGGGTCGTCAAGGGCGTCAACTTCCAGAACCTGCGGGACGCCGGCGACCCGGTCGAGATGGCGAAGATCTACGGGGACGAGGGCGCCGACGAGCTGACCTTCCTCGACATCACCGCCTCCTCCGGCAACCGCGAGACCACCTACGACGTGGTCCGCCGCACCGCCGAGCAGGTCTTCATCCCGCTGACGGTCGGCGGTGGCGTCCGCACCCCCGAGGACGTCGACAAGCTGCTGCGGGCCGGCGCCGACAAGGTCGGGGTCAACACCGCCGCCATCGCCCGCCCCGACGTGATCCGCGAGATCGCCGAACGCTTCGGCAGCCAGGTCCTGGTCCTCTCGGTCGACGCCCGCCGCACCGACGCGGGGACGCCGTCCGGCTACGAGGTCACCACCCACGGCGGCCGCCGCGGCACCGGCATCGACGCCGTCGAATGGGCCCACCGCGCCGCCGAGCTGGGCGCCGGCGAGATCCTGCTCAACTCCATGGACGCCGACGGCACCAAGGACGGCTACGACGTCGAGATGATCGAGGCGGTCCGTCAGCACGTCCGTATCCCGGTGATCGCCTCCGGCGGCGCCGGCCGGCTCGACGACTTCGCCCCGGCCGTGGCCGCCGGCGCCGACGCGGTCCTGGCCGCCTCCGTCTTCCACTTCGGCGACCTGCGCATCTCCCAGGTCAAGGACGCCCTGCGAGGTGCGGGACACCCCGTGCGCTGACCGCAATGATCTAGGCTTCCGCCATGAGCCGTGTCAACGACGTGGGTGGCCAGGCCGGGTTCGGGGCGCTGGAGATCGAGGCGGACGAACCGCCGTTCCACGCGGACTGGGAGGCGCGGGTGTTCGCGCTGAACTCCGTGCTGGTGCGGAACGGGGTCTACCGCCTCGACGAGTTCCGCGACGCCGTCGAGCGGATGGCCCCGCAGGAGTATCTGGCGGCGTCGTACTACGAGCGCTGGCTGTACGCGATCGAGACGCTGCTCGCCGAGCGGGGGCTGCTCGGCGATGGCTGAGTTCCGGGCGGGGGAGCGGGTGCGGGTGCGCGCCGTCGACCCGGCGGGGCACACCCGGGTGCCGCGGTACGTGCGCGGACAGGTGGGGCGGATCGTCGAGTGCCAGGGGCGCTGGCCGCTCGCCGACGAGTGCGCGGCGGGCGTCGCCGCGCCGCGGGTCGAGCCCGTCTACACCGTGGCCTTCGCCGCGGGCGACCTGTGGGGCGAGGGCGGTCACGAGGTCACGGTCGACCTCTGGGAGTCGTACATCGAGCGGGTACGGGAGGACGGGGCATGAGCGGCGAGCACACGAGCGCACCGGTGGCGGCGCGGGTCAGACGGCTGGAGGCCCGGCTGGTCGAGGGCGGGGTGGTCACCGAGGCGCAGCTGGACACGGCGCTGGCCGCGATGCTGAAGGGCGCCTCGCCGGTCAACGGGGCCCGCATCGTGGCGCGGGCCTGGACCGACCCGGGGTTCCGGGAGCGGCTGCTGGCCGACGCGAACGCGGCGCTGCCCGAGGTGGGGCTGTCGATGGCGGGCGGTATCCAGGAGCAGCGGCTCCGGGTCGTCGAGAACACCGCCACCACCCACCACGTCCTCGTGTGCACGCTGTGCTCCTGCTACCCGGTCGGGCTGCTGGGGCCGTCGCCGTCCTGGTACAAGAGCGAGGCCTACCGCTCCCGGGTGGTGCGCGAACCCCGCGCCGTCCTGGCCGAGTTCGGGCTTCAGCTGCCGGACGACACCGCGATCACCGTGTGGGACTCCAGCGCGGAGAGCCGCTACATGGTCCTGCCGCGGCGGCCCGCGGGCACCGAGGGGCACAGCGAGCCGGAGCTGGCCGCGCTGGTCACCCGGGAGGGGCTCATCGGGACCGCCGCGGTCTGACTCAGCTCCGCTTCCGCGCCGCCCGCAGGAACTCGCGGTTCATCGCCGTGATGCTGAACAGCGGGATGCCCTTGGGGCAGGCGGTGGCGCACTCACCGGCGAGGGTGCAGCCGCCGAAGCCCTCCTCGTCCATCCGCGCCACCATGTCCAGCACCCGGGTCTCCCGCTCCGGCGCGCCCTGCGGCAGCACATTGAGGTGGTTCACCTTGGCGGAGGTGAACAGCATCGCGGCGCCGTTCGGGCAGGCCGCCACACAGGCGCCGCAGCCGATGCACTCGGCGTGCTCGAACGCGGCGTCGGCGGCCGCCTTCGGCACCGGCGTCGCATGGGCCTCCGGCGCCGCCCCCGTCGGCACGGTGACATAGCCGCCCGCCTGGATGATCCGGTCGAAGGCGGAGCGGTCCACGACCAGGTCCTTGACGACCGGGAACGCCGCGGCGCGCCACGGCTCGATGTCGATGGTGTCGCCGTCCCGGAAGGACCGCATGTGCAGCTGACAGGTCGTGGTGCGGTCCGGGCCGTGCGCCGCCCCGTTGATGACGAGCGAGCAGGCGCCGCAGATGCCCTCGCGGCAGTCGTGGTCGAAGGCGACCGGGTCGTCGCCGCCGAGGGTCAGCTCCTCGTTGAGGGTGTCGAGCATCTCCAGGAACGACATGTCCGGCGAGATGCCGTCGACCTCGTAGGTGGACAGGGCGCCGTCGGCGTCGGCGTTCTGCTGGCGCCAGACGCGCAGGGTGAGCCTCATGCGTAGCTCCGCTGGGTGGGGTGGACGTACTCGAAGACCAGGTCTTCCTTGTGGAGGACGGGCGCCTCGCCGGTCCCGGTGAACTCCCAGGCGGCGGCGTACGAGAACGCCCCGTCCTGCCGCGCCGCCTCGCCGTCCGGGGTCTGCGACTCGGTGCGGAAGTGGCCGCCGCAGGACTCGGCACGGTGCAGGGCGTCCAGGCACATCAGCTCGGCGAGCTCCAGGTAGTCCACGAGGCGGTTGGCCCGCTCCAGGGACTGGTTGAACTCCTCGCCGGTGCCCGGCACCTTGAGCCGCCGCCAGAACTCCGCACGGATCTGCGGTATCCGGTCGAGGGCCTTGCGCAGGCCCTCCTCGGTGCGGGCCATGCCGCAGAACTCCCACAGCAGTCCGCCGAGTTCGCGGTGGAAGGAGTCGGGCGTACGGTCCCCGCCGACGGCGAGCAGCCGCGCGAGCCGGTCCTCGGTCTCCCGCACGGCCGCCGCGAGGGCCGGGTGGTCGTCGGGGACCTCGTCGTGCCGCGGGTGGCGCGCCAGGTAGTCGTTGAGGGTGGCGGGCAGCACGAAGTAGCCGTCGGCCAGCCCCTGCATCAGCGCGGACGCGCCGAGCCGGTTCGCCCCGTGGTCGGAGAAGTTGGCCTCACCGACCGCGAACAGGCCCGGGACGGTGGTCTGCAGGTCGTAGTCGACCCACAGCCCGCCCATCGTGTAGTGCACCGCGGGGTAGATCCGCATCGGCACCTCGTACGGGTCCTCCGCGGTGATCCGCGCGTACATGTCGAAGAGGTTGCCGTACTTCTCCTCGACCGCCGCCCGGCCCAGACGCCGGACGGCGTCCGCGAAGTCGAGGTAGACGCCCTGCCCGCCGGGGCCGACGCCGCGGCCCTCGTCGCAGACGTTCTTCGCGGCGCGGGAGGCGATGTCCCGCGGCACGAGGTTGCCGAACGACGGGTAGCCGCGCTCCAGGTAGTAGTCGCGCTCGTCCTCGGGGATCTCGGCGGGCGGCCGGTCGTCGCCCCGGGCCTTCGGCACCCAGATCCGGCCGTCGTTGCGCAGCGACTCGCTCATCAGCGTCAGCTTCGACTGGTGGTCGCCGGTGCGCGGGATGCAGGTGGGGTGGATCTGGGTGAAGCAGGGGTTGGCGAAGTAGGCGCCGCGCCGGTGCGCCCGCCACACGGCGGTGGCGTTGGAGTTCATGGCGTTCGTCGAGAGGTGGAAGACGTTGCCGTAGCCGCCGGACGCGAGGACCACGGCGTCCGCGAGGTAGGTGTCGATCCGCCCGGTGACCAGATCGCGGGCGACGATCCCGCGGGCCCGGCCGTCGATCACGATCAGGTCGAGCATCTCGGTCCGGGCGTGCAGCTCGACGTGGCCCGCGGCGATCTGCCGCGACAGCGCCTGGTAGGCACCGAGCAGCAGCTGCTGCCCCGTCTGGCCGCGAGCGTAGAAGGTCCGGGACACCTGGACACCGCCGAAGGAGCGGGTGTCGAGCAGACCGCCGTACTCCCGCGCGAAGGGCACGCCCTGGGCCACGCACTGGTCGATGATCTCGACGGAGATCTGTGCGAGCCGGTGGACGTTGGACTCGCGGGCCCGGAAGTCACCGCCCTTGACGGTGTCGTAGAACAGCCGGTGGACGGAGTCGCCGTCGTTGCGGTAGTTCTTCGCCGCGTTGATGCCGCCCTGCGCGGCGATCGAGTGCGCGCGCCGCGGTGAGTCCTGGTAGCAGAACTGCACCACGCGGTAGCCCTGTTCGGCGAGCGTGGCGCCGGCCGAGCCGCCGGCGAGGCCGGTGCCGACCACGATGACGGTGTGCTTGCGGCGGTTGGCGGGGTTGACGAGCTTCGCCTCGAAGCGCCGGGTGTCCCAGCGCCCGGCGACCGGCCCGGCCGGTGCCTTGGCGTCCGCGACCGGCTCCCCGGTCGTGTAGGCGGTGTAGTCGGGATACTGCGGGCAGGGGGCCATGCTCAGCTCACCACTCCGGTCATGACGGCGACGGGTACGGAGACGAAGCCCGCGGTCAGCGCCAGCGCGAGGACCTGGGCGAGGGCTGTGAGGAGGCGCTCACGGGCCGGGCTGCCGACACCGAGGGTCTGTGCGGCGCTCCAGAAGCCGTGCCGGATGTGCAGGCCGAGCGCCAGCATCGCGACGAGGTAGATGACGTTGCCGTACCAGGTCGAGAAGGTGTCGACGACGTTCTGGTAGGGACGGCCGGACTGGAAGCCGCCGGTGTGCACGGTGCCGGTCGTCAGGTCGAGGAGGTGCCAGACGATGAACAGGCCGAGGATGATCCCGCCCCAGCGCATGGTGCGGGTGGCGTAGCCGGTGCGGGCCCGCCGGTGCGCGTAGCGGTGCGGCCGGGCCCGGAGGTCGCGGCGGCTGAGCTGGTAGGCGGACGTGGCGTGCGCGACGACGGCGGCCACTAGGACTACCCGGGCCAGCCACAGCGTCCACTCGTGGTGCATGAACGGCGCACCGGCCACCCGCAGCCAGTGGGCGTAGCCGTTGAACTCGTCCGCACCGAAGAAGATCTTCAGATTCCCGATCATGTGGACGACCAGGTAGAGCAGCATGACCAGGCCGCTGACGGCCATCACGGTCTTCTTGCCGACGGTCGAGCGCCACAGCAGGCCCGCGAAGGACGGCCGTCGGTCCGTCCGGGTGTCCAGTGCCATGGGCCCGACCGTAGGGACCGCTCCGCTCATCAGTCCAAGACATGCTGCGGCTCATCTCCATAGCCACTGCCTATCAACGGCGCTACCGTGGCCCTCATGCAGCTCCAGCAGCTCCGGTACTTCACCGCCGTGGCCGACACCCGCCACTTCACCCGCGCCGCCGCCCGCGAGCATGTCGCCCAGCCCTCCCTGTCGCAGCAGATCCGTTCCCTGGAGCGGGAGTTGGGGGCCGAGCTGTTCCACCGGGCCCGCGGCCACATCTCCCTCACCGACGCCGGGGAGGCTCTGCTGCCGTTCGCCCGGCGCATCCTCGCCGACGCCGACACCGCCCGCCGCGAGGTCCAGGAGGTCGCCCGGCTGCGCCGCGGCCGGCTCCGCCTCGGCGCCCCGCCCAGCCTCTGCGCCAGCCTCGTCCCCGACGTCCTGCGCGCCTTCCACGCCGGCTACCCCGGCGTGGACCTGCTCGTCACCGAGGACGGCTCACAGGACCTGGTCAGGGCGCTCGCCGACGGCGCCCTGGACCTGGCCCTGATCATCACCCCGCTCCCCGGCCAGGCCCCCGCCCTGGCCACCACCGAGCTGCTGCGCGAGGAACTCGTCGTGGTCTCCGCGCCCGACCGCCCCGCCCCCGCCGGCCGCCGCACCCGCATCCGGGTGGAAGACCTCCGCGACCGGCCGCTGGCCATGTTCCGCCGCGGCTACGACCTGCGGGAATTCACCACCGCGGCCTGCCGGGCGGCCGGCTTCGAACCGGTCTTCACCGTCGAGGGCGGCGAGATGGACGCGGTCCTCGGCTTCGTCCGCGCCGGACTGGGCCTCGCCGTGGTGCCCAGCATGGTCGCCGCCCGCTCCGGCCTGCGCGTCACCCGCTTCTCGACCCCCGGAATGCACCGCGTGGTCTCCGTCGCCCACCGCGGCGACGTCTCCCCGCCGCGCGCCGCCCGGGAGCTGACCCGCATCCTGAGGGAGCACGTGGACCCGGGCCCGTCCTGAGCCGGGCGGGCCCGCCCGGCCGGGGGAAGGCGGCGCGGGCGCGCGGCGCGGTCCCGTGGCAGGGGTGCGGGGCCCGCCGTAGGCTGGCCGCATGTCGACCCATGCGAAGCGTGAACGGCTCCTCCTCGCCGACCTGTTGGAGAGCGCCGGCCCCGAGGCGCCGACGCTGTGCGAGAACTGGAACGCGCGGGACCTGGCCGCGCACGTGGTGGTGCGCGAGCGGCGCGCCGACGCGGCCGGCGGGCTGCTCGTCAAGCCGCTGGCCGTCCGGCTGGAGCGGGTGCAGGCGGAGTTCGCCGGGCGGCCGTACGAAGAACTGATCCGGCTGATCAGGACCGGGCCGCCGCGGATGTCGCCGTTCGCGCTGAAGCAGCTCGACGAGGCCTCCAACACCGTCGAGTTCTACGTCCACGCCGAGGACGTCCGGCGCGCTCAGCCCGACTGGTCCGCGCGGGAGCTGGACCCCGTGTTCGCGGACGCCCTGTGGGCCAGGATCGAGCGGATGGCCCGGGTACTGGGCCGGAAATCGCCGGTGGGCCTGGTGCTGCGGCGGCCGGACGGGCGGACGGCGGTGGCGCACCGCGGCACCCCGGTGGTCACCGTCGTCGGCGAGCCGGGCGAGCTGACCATGTTCGCCTTCGGCCGGCAGCAGGTGGCCGAGGTCGAGCTGGACGGGGACAAGGAAGCGATCGAGCGGCTGCGGGCGGCGAAGCTGGGCGTCTGAGCCCGCGCCACGGCCCGCCTAGGGCCTGTCGTCAAACTCCCGTCGTTCGCCCGAAGGGCGGCCCCGCGGTGTCTGGTGCACTTCGCTCGCTGCGCTCGCTTCGTCTCGGCTCCTCAAAGAGCCACCGGATGCCGAGCGCGATCGCAAGGCGGAGGGTCGCCCCGATGCTGGGTGTATCGGGGTGAACCCGACAACGCAGCATGGGGGTCCCCCCGCGCCCTTCAGGCGTGGGGGAGTGCGTGCCAGGCGCCGCGGGGCAGGCGGGAGTTTGACGACAGGCCCTACGTGCGCAGCACCACCACCGCGACCACCACGGCCACCACCACCGCCGCCGCGAACACCGCACCCAGCACCCGCGCCGCCACCCGCGCGGCGCGGTCCGGGTCCGGCGGCGGTGGCGGCGACGGCTCCTGAGAATGCATCTCTGCAGGATGCCGCACGGCACAATGGACACCATGAGCAGTCGCGCCACCACCACGGACAGCACCCCCGCCCTCGACCCCGCCATCGCCGCCCGCCTCAAGCGCGGTGCCGACGGCCTGGTCCCGGCCATCGCCCAGCAGTACGACACCGGCGAGGTGCTGATGCTCGGCTGGATGGACGACGAGGCGCTGCGCCGCACCCTCACCACCGGCCGCTGCACGTACTGGTCCCGCAGCCGCCAGGAGTACTGGGTCAAGGGCGACACCTCCGGCCACGTCCAGCACGTCAAGTCGGTGGCCCTGGACTGCGACGCCGACACCGTCCTGGTCCGGGTCGACCAGGTCGGCGCGGCCTGCCACACCGGCGACCGCACCTGCTTCGACGCGGACGTTCTGGCCACCCAGGACGACCGGGACCAGTAGGCTCCGCTGCCATGACCACGGGAACCACCGGCACCGCTCTTCCGGACCTCGACACCTTCCGCACCCTCGCCAAGGACCGGCGGGTCATCCCCGTCACCCGGCGCCTGCTCGCGGACGGCGACACACCCGTCGGGCTCTACCGCAAACTGGCCGCCGAGCGCCCCGGCACCTTCCTCCTGGAGTCCGCCGAGAACGGCCGCACGTGGTCGCGCTACTCCTTCATCGGCGTCCGCAGCGCCGCCACCCTCACCACCCGCGACGGACAGGCGCGCTGGCTCGGCACCCCGCCCGTCGGCCTGCCCACCGAGGGCGACCCGCTCGACGTCCTGCGCGCCACCGTCGAGGCCCTGCACACCCCCCGGGACCTCATCGAGGGCGAGGGGCTCCCGCCGTTCACCGGCGGCATGGTCGGCTACCTCGGCTACGACATCGTGCGCCGCCTGGAGAAGGTCGGCGAGCGGACCGAGGACGACCTCCGGCTGCCCGAACTCACCATGCTGCTCACCTCCGACCTCGCCGTCCTCGACCACTGGAGCGGCACGGTCCTGCTGATCGCCAACGCGATCAACCACAACGACCTCGACACCGGTATCGACGAGGCCTACGCCGACGCCGTGGCCCGCCTGGACACCATGGCCGACGACCTCGCCCGGCCCGCGCCCGCCGGCACCGCCGCACTGCCGCCGTCCGAGGTCCCGCCGTACACCGGCAAGTGGGGCGGCGTGGCCTACCAGGAGGCCGTCGAGGACATCAAGGAGCGCATCCGGGCCGGTGAGGCCTTCCAGGTCGTGCCCTCCCAGCGCTTCGAAACCCCCTGCACGGCGAGCGCGTTGGACGTCTACCGGGTGCTGCGGGCCACCAACCCCAGCCCGTACATGTACCTCTTCCGCTTCGAGGGCCCCGACGGCGGCGACGACGGCGCCTTCGACGTGGTCGGCTCCAGCCCCGAGGCGCTGGTGAAGGTCGAGGACGGCCGGGCCATGGTCCACCCCATCGCCGGCACCCGCCCGCGCGGCGCCTCCGTCCAGGAGGACCAGGCCCTGGCGGACGAGCTGATGGCCGACCCCAAGGAGCGCGCCGAGCATCTGATGCTGGTCGACCTGGGCCGCAACGACCTGGGCCGGGTCTGCGAACCGGGCAGCGTCGAGGTCGTCGACTTCATGTCCGTCGAGCGCTACAGCCACGTGATGCACATCGTCTCGACGGTCACCGGGCAGGTCGCCGCGGGCCGCAGCGCCTTCGACGTGCTCACCGCCTGCTTCCCCGCCGGCACCCTCTCCGGCGCCCCCAAGCCGCGCGCCCTGCAGATCATCGAGGAGCTGGAGCCGACCCGGCGCGGCCTCTACGGCGGCTGCGTCGGCTACCTCGACTTCGCCGGCGACTCCGACACCGCCATCGCGATCCGCACCGCCCTGCTGCGCGACGGCACCGCCTACGTCCAGGCGGGCGCCGGAGTGGTCGCCGACTCCGACCCGGCGGCCGAGGACACGGAATGCCGCAACAAGGCCGCCGCGGTGCTGCGGGCCGTGCACACCGCCAACCGCCTGGGCAGGTAGCCCGCACCACCCCCGCGCACCGGCCCCCGGCGGCCGGTGCGCGATAGTGGTACGCGTGAGTGCCGCATCCCAGACCCCCACCGACGCCGTGCCGCCGGGCGATGCCGGGCCCGTACCGGCCCGGCCCGCGCGCCGTGCGCACCGCAGCCTCGCGCTGGCACTGCTGACCGGCGCGGCCGGCGCCGGCCTGGCGCTGCTGGCCTCCGGCCGCACCTGGGCCCAGGGCTCCGCTGTGCTGGCCCAGGGCGCGCTGCCGCGCACGGTGACCGGCGCCGACGTGACCGGAGTGCCCGGCGCGCTGGCCGTCGTCGGCCTGGCCGCGCTGGTCGCTGTCTTCGCGGTCCGCCGGGCCGGCCGGATCGCGGTCGCCGCCCTGCTGACGCTCAGCGGCGCGGGCATCACCGTCGCCGCCGTGCTCGGCAACTCCGACACCTCCGCGCTGCGCGAGAAGGCCGCCACCGCGGTCGGGCTGACCGGCGCCGATGTGCATCACGTCACGCACACCGGATGGCCGTGGGTGGCCGCGGCCGGCGGTCTGCTGCTGCTGGTCGCCGGACTGCTGGCGCTGCTGTACGGGCGTCACTGGCCTGCGATGTCGGGCAAATACGAGCGCACGCCCGGCGGCGCCCGCGGCCCGCGGCGGACTCCGGCCCCGCCGGACCTGGACCGCCCCGAGGACATCTGGAAGTCCCTGGACCGCGGTGAGGACCCGACCCGGTAACGGTGCTCCGCCCGGCATCGGTGACAATGGCCGACGAGGATCATCGCGCCCGGACCCGGCGCGGTCAGAGCATCGAGGAGCATTCATGTCGAGCAGTGGCCACGGACACACCCCCGCCGCCTGGACCGGCGTCATCATCTCGTTCATCGGCTTCTGCGTCGCCGGAGCCTTCATCGTGCTGGCGAACGTGCCCGGCTTCTGGGCCGGCATGGCGCTGATCGGCCTCGGTGCCCTCGTGGGCGGTCTGATGCGGATGGCCGGTCTGGGCTCGGAGCCCAAGCGCTCGGCCAAGCCCCGCCCGCAGGCGCAGGCACAGGCCCAGCCGCAGGAGGGCTGAGCCCCGCTCCCGTGGCGCCGGGGCCCGGCGCCACTCCCGCAGCACCCCTCGAAGGCGCCGCTTCCCGGCCCGTACGCACCGAGGTGCCGTACCCGCCGTCCGTGACCGTTCCGTACGGCGGCCGAGAAGCTGCGCCTTCGCGCATCCGGCCGGACAATCGGCACGTGAGCCCACCCACGGCCCGGCCGCACGCCGCCCCGCATGGCGGTCTGCCGCGCCGCCTCGCGGCCCCTCTGGGCACCCTGGCCGCCGCCACCGCCGCCTTCGCCGTCCTCGGCGCCGTCGACCCCAACGAGCCGGGCCACTACCCCGTGTGCCCGCTGCTGCACCTCACCGGCGTCTACTGCCCGGCCTGCGGCGGACTGCGCAGCGCCCACGCCGTGGCACACGGCGACCTCCTCGCGGCGCTGGGCGCCAACGCCCTCGCGGTGGCCGGGTACGCCGTCTGTGCGGTCTTCTGGGCGCTCTGGCTGACCAACGCGGTCCGGGGGCGCCGCACCCCGGGTCCCCGTCCGCGGGCCGCCCACTGGTGGGCGCTGGGCGGCCTGCTGCTGGCCTTCACCCTCGTCCGCAACCTCCCCTTCGGCAGCGGGCTCGCGCCATGACCCGCCGGCGGTACGGAACCACTGCCACCGGCCCCGCGGCAGCCGCAGAAGTCCAGGTCGTGGGATCGCGGTCCACCGGATGTGAGACCCGCACCCCTTGGCGGATACCATCGGAGTGCCGGAGGAAACCACTCGTCCGGGTCACCGCCCACCGCTCCCGAAGGAGGCCGCTCGCGTGAGTGTGCTCGACGAGATCATCGACGGCGTTCGCGCCGACCTCGCAGAGCGGCAGGCGCGCGTCGGCCTCGACGAACTGAAGGAACGGGCCCAGAAGGCGCGCCCCGCGAAGGACGGCGTCGCCGCCCTCAAGGGCGAGAGCGTCACGGTGATCTGCGAGGTCAAGCGCTCCAGCCCCTCCAAGGGCGCGCTCGCCGCGATCGCCGACCCGGCCGGTCTGGCCGCCGACTACGAGGCGGGCGGCGCGGCCGTCATCTCCGTCCTCACCGAGCAGCGCAAGTTCGGCGGTTCGCTGGCCGACCTGGAGGCCGTCCGCGCCAAGGTCGACATCCCCGTCCTGCGCAAGGACTTCATCGTCACCGCCTACCAGCTGTGGGAGGCCCGTGCCTACGGCGCCGACCTCGCGCTGCTGATCGTCTCCGCGCTGGAGCAGGAGGCGCTGGTCTCGCTGATCGAGCGCGCCGAGTCGATCGGACTGACGCCGCTGGTCGAGGTGCACGACGAGGAAGAGGTCGCCCGCGCGGTGGACGCCGGCGCCAAGATCATCGGCGTCAACGCCCGCAACCTGAAGACCCTTGAGGTCGACCGCGGCAACTTCGCCCGGGTCGCCCCCGAGATCCCCGACCACATCGTCAAGATCGCCGAGTCCGGTGTGCGCGGACCGCACGACCTGATCGCCTACGCCAACGACGGCGCGGACGCGGTGCTGGTCGGCGAGTCCCTGGTCACCGGCAAGGACCCCAAGACCGCGGTCTCCGACCTGGTCGCCGCGGGTTCCCACCCGGCGATCCGGCACGGCCGGTCCTGAGCGGCCGGGAGCACCCACCGACATGACCGCCACCGCCGCCCTCCGCTGCCAGGTCCGGGTACCGCACCCGGGCCCGGCCGGTGCGCGCGCCGGGGCGGCGGCCGTCCGCGTCCCCTGCCCGGTGCCGGTCCGCGGGGTCCCGTCCGCACCGCGCCGCAGCTCCGCCCCGCAGCGCTGTGCGCTGCCGCCGTGGCACCGGGGCTGCCGGGCACCCGCACGACGGGTCCACGGGCGCCGGGTCAGGTATCACATCGGTTCCGAGCCGGGACAGATCAACGGCAGGCGATGGCGGCAGGGGTCCGCGCGCTGACGCGCCGACCCCGTACGGGCGCCGGGAAATGGGGGGAGGCAGCGGTCATCTGACCGCCTGCTCACCCCCCCCACCCCCGAACCCACCCCCGCCCCCTCCCCCGAAGGGGGAGAGGGGGAGGGGGCGGGGGAGCGCCGAAGCCGGGCCCCACGGCACCGGCCGGGCCTCCGCCGGCGCCCGCGCCACTCCGCGGTGGCGACGGCCCGCCCGCTCGGCGCGCGCCGCGCACCATCCTGCCCATCCCGCCATTAACCGGACTTCCGGGGCATGCAGCCCCGGCGAGGAGTGCGACTGATGTCCTCCGATTTCTTCCTTCCCGATCCCGAGGGACGGGTGCCGGACACCGAAGGCTATTTCGGTGCGTTCGGCGGCAAGTTCATCCCCGAGGCGCTGGTCGCCGCGGTCGACGAGGTCGCCGCCGAGTACGAGAAGGCCAAGGGCGATCCCGCGTTCGCGGCCGAACTCGACGACCTGCTGGTCCACTACACCGGGCGCCCCAGCGCGCTCACCGAGGTGCCGCGGTTCGCCGAACACGCCGGTGGTGCCCGGGTGTTCCTCAAGCGCGAGGACCTCAACCACACCGGCTCCCACAAGATCAACAACGTGCTGGGCCAGGCGCTGCTCACCAAGCGCATGGGCAAGACCCGGGTCATCGCCGAGACCGGCGCGGGCCAGCACGGCGTCGCCACCGCCACCGCCTGCGCCCTGTTCGGCCTCGACTGCACCATCTACATGGGCGAGATCGACACCCAGCGGCAGGCCCTCAACGTCGCCCGGATGCGGATGCTCGGCGCCGAGGTCATCGCCGTGAAGTCCGGCAGCCGCACCCTCAAGGACGCCATCAACGAGGCCTTCCGCGACTGGGTCGCCAACGTCGACCGCACCCACTACCTGTTCGGGACCGTCGCCGGACCGCACCCCTTCCCGGCGATGGTGCGCGACTTCCACCGCGTCATCGGCGTCGAGGCGCGCCGCCAGATCCTGGAGCGGGCCGGCCGGCTGCCGGACGCCGCGGTCGCCTGCGTCGGCGGCGGCTCCAACGCCATCGGCCTCTTCCACGCCTTCATCCCGGACACCGGCGTACGGCTGATCGGCTGCGAGCCCGCGGGCCACGGCATCGAGACCGGCGAGCACGCGGCCACGCTCAGCGCCGGTGAGCCGGGCATCCTGCACGGGTCGCGGAGCTACGTCCTCCAGGACGAGGAGGGCCAGATCACCGAGCCGTACTCCATCTCGGCCGGTCTCGACTACCCGGGCATCGGGCCCGAGCACGCCTACCTCAAGGACAGCGGCCGCGGCGAGTACCGCGCCGTCACCGACGACGCCGCGATGCAGGCGCTGCGCCTGCTCTCGCGGACCGAGGGCATCATCCCGGCCATCGAGAGCGCCCATGCCCTCGCCGGTGCCCTGGAGCTCGGCAAGGAGCTGGGCCCCGACGGCCTGATCGTCGTCAACCTGTCCGGGCGCGGCGACAAGGACATGGACACCGCCGCCCGCTACTTCGGCCTGTACGACACCGACGCCGCCGTCGAGGCGGACACCGACGCCGCCGGCGCGGAGATCGAGGGAGACGCCAAGTGAGCGGCAACATCCAGCTGTTGAGCGACACCCTCGCCGCGGCGAAGGCCGAGGGCCGGTCCGCGCTCGTCGCCTACCTGCCGGCCGGCTTCCCGACCGTCGACGGCGGCATCGAGGCGGCCAAGGCGGTCTTCGACGGCGGCGCGGACGTCGTGGAGATCGGGCTGCCGCACAGCGACCCGGTCCTCGACGGCCCGGTCATCCAGACCGCCGACGACATCGCCCTGCGGGGCGGGGTCAAGATCGCCGACGTCCTGCGGACCGTGCGCGAGGCCCACGCGGCCACCGGCAAGCCCGTCCTGGTCATGACCTACTGGAACCCGATCGACCGCTACGGCATCGCGCGCTTCACCGCCGAGCTGGCCGAGGCGGGCGGCGCGGGCTGCATCCTGCCCGACCTGCCCGTCCAGGAGTCCGCGACGTGGCGGGAGCACGCCGGCAAGCACGGCCTGGCCACCGTCTTCGTCGTCGCCCCCAGCAGCAAGGACGCCCGGCTCGCCGAGATCACGGCGGCCGGCTCCGGCTTCGTGTACGCCGCCTCGCTGATGGGCGTCACGGGCACCCGAGAGTCGGTGGGCGAGCAGGCGCAGGACCTCGTGGGGCGCACCAAGGCGACCACCGAGCTGCCGGTCTGCGTCGGCCTCGGGGTCTCCAACGCCGAACAGGCCGCCGAGGTGGCCCGGTTCGCGGACGGAGTGATCGTCGGCTCGGCGTTCGTCAAGCTGCTGCTGTCGGCGGACGGCGACCTGGCGGCCGGTCTCGCCGGGGTCCGCGCCCTGGCGGGCGAGCTGGCCGAGGGTGTCCGCAAGCGCTCCTAGGGGCGCGGCGTGCGGCCGGGCGGCAGAGGCGGAAGCCCGGTCGCTGTCCCTCGATAGGGCGAACATCGGTGCGGAGGGGTGCGACGGCACCCCTCCGCCTCGTTGTGCAGGGGCGTGAGCCAGAAGAATCATGAGGGTAAGAAATCCGCCCGCGAGCGACTCCAGGAAGAGCGGGCGAGGGAGCGGGCGCGCGCCAGGCGCGGCCGTCAGGCGATCGTCGCGGGCGCCGTGGTGGTGGTGCTGGCGGTGGCCGGCGGCATCGCCGTCTGGGCGTCGTCGTCCTCCGAGGAACCCGCCGCCAACG
Source organism: Streptomyces sp. NPDC048612 (assembly GCF_043199295.1). Taxonomy (NCBI): domain Bacteria; kingdom Bacillati; phylum Actinomycetota; class Actinomycetes; order Kitasatosporales; family Streptomycetaceae; genus Streptomyces; species Streptomyces sp. NPDC048612. Next base: position 68,194 of record NZ_JBICVV010000020.1, on the reverse strand, counting down.
ACAATGAGGTCGCCGTCCCCAAGAAGGCCAGCGACGGCGCCAAGCCCGCCGTCCCGGTCGGCGCGGCCGGCGCCCCGTCCACACTCACGGTGTGGGAGGACTTCCGCTGCCCCGCCTGCCGGCAGTTCGAGACCGCCTTCCGCCCGGTCATCCATGAGCTGGAGGATTCCGGCCGGCTCAAGAGCGAGTACCACCTCGTGACCATCATCGACAGCAACGCCGGCGGCCAGGGCTCCCGCAACGCCGCCAACGCCGCCCTGTGCGCGCAGGACGCCGCGAAGTTCCGCGCCTACCACGACGTCCTCTACTCCCACCAGCCGCCCGAGCCGCAGGACAAGTTCGCGAACAAGCAGTACCTCCTCCAACTCGCGGGCAAGGTCAAGGGGTTGGTGACCCCCGCCTTCACCAAGTGCGTCAACGACGGCACCTACAACCGCTTCGTGCAGAAGTCCAGCGACGCCTTCGCCGGCTCCGGATTCCGCGGCACGCCCACCGTCCTGCTCAACGGCAAGGACCTCTCCAAGGAGAAGGGCGGCCGGCTGACCCCCGCGGACCTCAAGAAGATGGTGCTGGACGCCGACAAGGCCGAACGCCCCGGGAAGAAGAGCGCGGCACCGCACACGGGCCCGTCGTCCCAGGGCCGGCACCACAACGGCAGGAGCGCCGCGCCCCGGGCCGAGCCGACGAGCCGGAACGCCGCACCCCCGGCGGGCCTGACCGGCCCGGGAGCCGGGCCCTCGTCCTAGAGGAGCCAGGGTCCATGGGCGCCGCGGCCGCGCCGGACACACAGCGTCACGGCGCGGGGACGGGGTCGTTACGCAGCCGTAGCCGGGCCGGGTTGCCGCCGACCCCGCCCGGCGCGGTAGCGTCGTCCCTGCCATGGACCTCGCATTCATTCCCAGCCCGTCGGTCGGCGTCGTACATCTCGGCCCGATCCCGCTGCGCGGCTACGCGTTCTGCATCATCATCGGCGTCTTCGTCGGTGTCTGGCTCGGCAACAAGCGCTGGGTGCAGCGCGGTGGCCGCTCCGGAACCGTCGCCGACATCGCCGTATGGGCCGTGCCCTTCGGGCTGGTCGGCGGCCGTCTCTACCACGTCATCACGACGTACGAGCCGTACTTCGGGCCGAACGGCCACCCGCTCGACGCCTTCAAGGTGTGGGAGGGCGGCCTCGGTATCTGGGGCGCGGTGGCTCTCGGCGCGGTCGGCGCCTGGATCGGCTGCCGCCGGCGCGGTATCCCGCTCCCCGCGTACGCCGACGCGCTGGCGCCCGGCCTGGCCCTCGGGCAGGCGATCGGCCGCTGGGGCAACTGGTTCAACCAGGAGCTGTACGGCAAGCCGACCGATGTGCCGTGGGCGCTGGAGATCAGCTCCGACCCGGCCATCGGCCGCATCGGCGGCACCTACCACCCGACCTTCCTCTACGAGTGCCTGTGGTGCATCGGCGTCGCGGCGCTGGTGATCTGGGCCGACAAGCGCTTCCGGCTCGGCCACGGACGGGCCTTCGCGCTGTATGTCGCCGCCTACTGCGCCGGTCGCGCCTGGATCGAGTACATGCGGGTCGACGAGGCGCACCACATCCTGGGCCTGCGGCTGAACGTCTGGGTCGCGCTGATCGTCCTCGTCCTGGCAGTCGTCTACTTCGTGATCTCCGCCAAGAAGGCCCCCGGTCGGGAAGCGGTCGTCGAACCGGGCGCACAGCCCGTGGCGGGCGCGGACGGCGAGGGCGCCGAGGACGGCGCGGACGACGGCGCCGCGAAGGACGAGGCCCCGGCGGAGAAGGCCACGGCCGACGACGGTGCGGCGGAGACCGCTCCGGACGAGCCCGGCGAGCGGAAGGCCGAGGTTGACGCCGACGCCGAGGACGCACCCGACGCGGACGCCAAGCCCGCCGGCAGCGGCAGCACCAAGAAGCCCTGAGGCGGCCACCGGCCGCCGTGCGCGCCGGGCGGACCCGAGAGACCGGGTCCGCCCGGCGCTGTGCTGTCCGGCCCCGGCGGCCGGGCGGCCACCGCCGTGGGCGTCACCGTTCGCCCGTCTCCGTCATCGCGGGGATGGCCGAGATCGCGGTGAAGGCCTGCTCATGGGTGCGGGCGCGGGCCCGGTCGCGGGTGAAGATCTCGCGGGCGACGGTGGCCAGCGCGGCCCCGGGCGCCTGCAGATCGAGGCGGCTGGCGCGGGCGACCTCCGCGCTCCACTCGGTCGGCACCGCCGCAGCGCCGCGCAGGGCGCCGACCAGCGCGCCGCTCATCGCGGCGATCGCGTCGCAGTCGCGGCCGTAGTTGACCGAGCCGAGGACCGTGGTCCGGTAGTCGCCGCCGCCGATCAGCAGCATGCCCAGGGCGATGGGGAGTTCCTCGACGGCGTGCAGCCGGGAGGGCCGCCGGGCGCCCAGCGACGGGTTGCGGTAGTCCGGGCCCACGGTGTCGAAGGGGGCGACGGCCGCACGCAGCGGGAGCAGTGCCTCCTCGGGGCCGGACACCGAGGACGCGGCCTCGCAGACCGCCTCGATCGCGGCCCGGGTGCCGTCCTTGGCCAGCCGCAGCGCCTGGACGACGACCGAGGACGGCGTGGCGTCCGGGACGAACGCGGCGGCCACCGCCGCGGCGAACACCCCCGCCGCCTCCCGCCCGTACGAGGACTGGTGGGCCCCGGCGATGTCCAGCGCCTCCGCGTAGGCCCGGTCCGGGTTGCCGGCGTTGACGATGCCGACCGGCGCCATGTACATCGCCGCACCACCGTTGACGATGTTGCCGACGCCCGCCTCGCGCGGGTCGGCGTGCCCGTAGTGCAGCCGCGCCACGATCCACTTCTCGGCCAGGAAGATCCGCTGCACCGGCAGCGCCTCGGCCTCCAGTTCCGGAATCCAGCGCGGGGTGCCGATCAGATCCGGTACCAGGTGGTCGGCGATGTCGTAGGCGTCGAGGTGATCGCGCACCGCCTCGTAGACCCGCACCAGCGCATGGGTCATCAGGGTGTCGTCGGTGACGTGGCCGTCGCCCTTGTGGTACGGCGCGAGCGGCCGGGCGGTGCGCCAGTCGTCGTGGAACGGGCCGACGACGCCCTCGACCCGGCCGCCGTGCCGCCGCACGATCTCCTCCGGTGTCCGGCCCTCCACCGCCCCGCCGAGCGCGTCGCCGACCGCGGCACCCACCAGGGCGCCGACCGCCCGGTCCTCCAGGGACGGCGGGACCGGCGCGGGGGACGGCACCGGAGGCGCGGGTGACGGCTTCGCGACCGCGGTGACGGGGGTGACCGGCAGTGTCCGGGTGGCCTGCGCCTCGGGGGCGTGCGCCGTGGCCGGGGTCTGCTCGCTTGCGTAGGTCATGGGCGGGTGAGTCCTTCCACGGTGGGGGAGGGGCGACGGCGGACCGCTGCGCTGTATCCGTGCCACGCGGCGGCCCGGCTCTCCTGTCCCGGGCGGCAGGGTCACCCGGTCGACTCGCCCGGACGGCCCCGGAGCGCCGCGTCCGAGCGGCCCCGCGCGCCCGTGTGACCCGGATCTCATCCCCGGTCGCGCGGAAAAGCCGCAGGTCAGCGCGGTAAGTTCGGCCTTCCTTGCTAGCGGCGGAGGGTAATTCCCGCATAGCGTCGAAGCGTTGGAGGGGGAAGCGCCGCCATCGGCCCACACCTCGCTCGCAGGGAGTAGGTACCGATATGTCCGTCATGGAGATCATGGATGCCGCGGCGCCGACGCATGTGGCCCACCGTGACAACCACACCCACCGCGATGTGAACGGCGGCTGGCTGCGCCCCGCCGTCTTCGGCGCGATGGACGGGCTGGTCTCGAACGTCGCCCTGATGACGGGCGCCGCCGGCGGTGCGCTCTCGCAGCAGGCGATCGTCATCACCGGCCTCGCGGGCCTGGCGGCCGGCGCCTTCTCGATGGCGGCGGGGGAGTACACCTCGGTCGCCTCGCAGCGTGAGCTGGTGGAGGCCGAGCTGGACATCGAGCGCGCCGAGCTGCGCAAGCACCCGAAGGACGAGCTGGAGGAGCTGGCGGCGCTCTACGAGTCCCGCGGGGTCGAGCCGGCGCTCGCCCGGCAGGTCGCCGAGCAGCTCTCCAGGGACCCGGAGCAGGCTCTGGAGATCCACGCGCGCGAGGAGCTGGGTGTGGACCCCTCCGACCTTCCGTCGCCCGCCGTCGCCGCGGTCTCCTCCTTCGGGTCGTTCGCGCTGGGTGCGCTGCTGCCGGTGCTGCCGTACCTGCTGGGGGCCTCCGCGATCTGGCCTGCGGTCCTGCTGGCCCTGGCCGGGCTGTTCGTCTGCGGGGCGGTCGTGGCGCGGGTGACGGCGCGCTCCTGGTGGTTCAGCGGGCTGCGGCAGCTCGCCCTCGGCGGTGCCGCGGCGGGTGTGACGTACGTCCTGGGAGCAGTGTTCGGAACCGTCGTAGGCTGACGTGTCATACGGGTGACTGCATAATTACAGCGTTACCCAGCGGTTTCGGTTTGTTGACGGCCGGGCATAAGGCTCAGGCGTCGCGGGCAATGTCGCTCGCCAACGCCGCCTTGCTGGACGGCCCCGTATCCGTCCGCGTACTGACTTCACCGCAGGTGCGGTGTCCGCATGTTGGAAGCCCCTTTTCGCTTTTTGAGAAGGGAGTCATCCTGTAACCTGCACGAAATTTCGCGGAGGGCCAACGTCGTCCCTCGGCAATTCCCCCGGGCCTCGAAGGCCCGGGAGGTACCCCGATTGCCACTACGACGTTGGGAGAGCCGATGCGTTTCGCGTCCACGCACTCCGCGACCACCAGCAGCAGCGACGCCGCCGCCTGGTCGCCCATGGACGGCCGCCCCGCCCAGCAGGGGATGTACGACCCCCGCAATGAGCACGACGCCTGTGGCGTCGGCTTCGTGGCCACCCTCACCGGCGAGGCCAGCCACGCACTGGTCGAGCAGGCGCTCACCGTCCTGACGAATCTGGAGCACCGCGGTGCCACCGGCTCCGAGCCCGACTCGGGCGACGGTGCCGGCATCCTGCTCCAGGTGCCGGACGCGTTCCTTCGCGAGAACGTCACCTTCGAGCTCCCCGACGCCGGCGCCTACGCCGTCGGCATCGCCTTCCTCCCGTCCGAGGCCCAGGAAGCGGCCGAGGCCGTCTCGCGCATCGAGACGATCGCCGCCGAGGAGGGCCTGGACGTCATCGGCTGGCGGGTCGTCCCGGTCGCCCCGCAGCTGCTGGGCAACGGCGCGCGCGCCACCATGCCGGCCTTCTCCCAGATCTTCGTGAGCGACGGGGTCAACACCGGCCTGGCGCTGGACCGCAAGGCCTTCGCGCTGCGCAAGCGCGCCGAGCGGGAGGCCGGGGTCTACTTCCCCTCGCTGTCCGCCCGGACGATCGTCTACAAGGGCATGCTGACCACCGGCCAGCTGGAGCCCTTCTTCCCGGACCTCTCCGACCGCCGCTTCGCCACCGCCGTCGCCCTGGTCCACTCGCGGTTCTCCACCAACACCTTCCCGAGCTGGCCGCTGGCCCACCCGTACCGCTTCGTCGCGCACAACGGCGAGATCAACACGGTCAAGGGCAACCGCAACTGGATGCGGGCCCGCGAGTCGCAGCTCGCCACCAAGCTCTTCGGCAAGGAGAACGCGGAGAACCTGGAGCGGCTGTTCCCGGTCTGCACCCCGGACGCCTCCGACTCCGCCTCCTTCGACGAGGTCCTGGAGCTGCTCCACCTCGGCGGCCGCTCGCTGCCGCACTCCGTGCTGATGATGGTCCCCGAGGCGTGGGAGAACTCCCCCTCGATGGACCCGGCCCGGCGCGCCTTCTACCAGTACCACTCCACGATGATGGAGCCCTGGGACGGCCCGGCCTGCGTCACCTTTACCGACGGCGTCCAGGTCGGCGCGGTCCTCGACCGCAACGGTCTGCGCCCCGGCCGCTACTGGGTCACCGACGACGGCCTGGTCGTGCTCTCCTCCGAGGTCGGCGTCCTGGACATCGACCCCGCCAAGGTCGTCCGCAAGGGCCGCCTGCAGCCCGGCCGGATGTTCCTGGTGGACACCGCCGAGGGCCGGATCATCGAGGACGACGAGATCAAGGCGCAGCTCGCCGCCGAGCAGCCGTACCAGGAGTGGCTGGACTCCGGTCTGATCGAGCTGGCCGACCTGCCCGAGCGCGAGCACATCGTGCACACCCACGCCTCGGTCACCCGCCGCCAGCAGACCTTCGGCTACACCGAGGAAGAGCTGCGCGTCATCCTCGCCCCGATGGCCAAGGCCGGTGCCGAGCCCATCGGCTCGATGGGCACCGACTCGCCGATCGCCGCGCTCTCCGAGCGCCCCCGGCTGCTCTTCGACTACTTCACCCAGCTCTTCGCGCAGGTCACCAACCCGCCGCTGGACGCCATCCGCGAGGAGCTGGTCACCTCGCTGATCTCCTCGCTCGGCCCCCAGGGCAACCTCCTGGAGCCGACCGCGGCCTCCTGCCGCAGCGTGACCCTGCCGTTCCCGGTCATCGACAACGACGAGCTGGCCAAGCTCGTCCACATCAACGCCGACGGCGACATGCCCGGCATGAAGGCCGTGACCCTCTCCGGCCTCTACCGGGTCTCCGGCGGCGGCGAGTCGCTGGCCGCCCGGATCGAGGAGATCTGCGCCGAGGCCGACGCCGCCATCGACGACGGCGCCCGGCTGATCGTGCTCTCCGACCGGCACTCCGACGCCGAGCACGCGCCGATCCCGTCGCTGCTGCTCACCGCCGCGGTCCACCACCACCTCATCGGCACCAAGGAGCGCACCCAGGTCGGTCTGCTCGTCGAGGCCGGCGATGTGCGCGAGGTGCACCACGTCGCGCTGCTCATCGGTTTCGGTGCCGCGGCCGTCAACCCGTACCTGGCCATGGAGTCGGTCGAGGACCTGGTCCGGGCCGGCACCTTCCTGCCCGGCGTCGAGGCCGAGGACGCCATCAAGAACCTCATCAAGGCGCTCGGCAAGGGCGTCCTGAAGGTCATGTCCAAGATGGGCATCTCCACCGTCGCCTCCTACCGCGGCGCGCAGGTCTTCGAGGCCGTCGGCCTGGACGAGGCGTTCGTCGAGAAGTACTTCCACGGCACCGCCACCAAGATCGGCGGCGCCGGCCTGGACGTCGTCGCCAAGGAGGTCGCAGCCCGGCACGCCAAGGCCTACCCGGCCTCCGGCATCGCCTCCGCGCACCGTGCGCTGGAGATCGGCGGCGAGTACCAGTGGCGCCGCGAGGGCGAGCCGCACCTCTTCGACCCGGACACCGTCTTCCGGCTCCAGCACTCCACCCGCTCGCGCCGCTACGACATCTTCAAGCAGTACACCGACCGGGTGAACGAGCAGTCCGAGCGGCTGATGACGCTGCGCGGGCTGTTCTCCTTCGCCTCCGAGCGCCCCTCGATCCCGATCGAGGAGGTCGAGCCGGCGTCCGAGATCGTCAAGCGCTTCTCCACCGGCGCCATGTCGTACGGCTCCATCTCCCAGGAGGCGCACGAGACCCTCGCCATCGCCATGAACCAGCTGGGCGGCAAGTCCAACACCGGTGAGGGCGGCGAGGACCCCGAGCGGCTCTACGACCCGGCGCGCCGCTCCTCCATCAAGCAGGTCGCCTCCGGCCGCTTCGGTGTGACGAGCGAGTACCTGGTCAACTCCGACGACATCCAGATCAAGATGGCCCAGGGCGCCAAGCCCGGCGAGGGCGGCCAGCTGCCCGGCCACAAGGTCTACCCGTGGGTCGCCAAGACCCGGCACTCCACCCCGGGCGTCGGCCTGATCTCCCCGCCGCCGCACCACGACATCTACTCGATCGAGGACCTGGCTCAGCTGATCCACGACCTCAAGAACGCCAACCCGCAGGCCCGCATCCACGTGAAGCTGGTCTCCGAGGTCGGCGTCGGCACGGTCGCCGCGGGTGTCTCCAAGGCGCACGCGGACGTGGTCCTGATCTCCGGCCACGACGGCGGTACGGGTGCCTCCCCGCTCACCTCGCTCAAGCACGCGGGCGGCCCCTGGGAGCTGGGCCTGGCCGAGACCCAGCAGACGCTGCTGCTCAACGGCCTGCGCGACCGCATCGTGGTGCAGACCGACGGCCAGCTCAAGACCGGCCGCGACGTCGTCATCGCCGCCCTGCTGGGCGCCGAGGAGTACGGCTTCGCGACCGCCCCGCTGGTCGTCTCCGGCTGCGTCATGATGCGCGTCTGCCACCTGGACACCTGCCCGGTCGGCATCGCCACCCAGAACCCGGCGCTGCGCGAGCGGTTCAACGGCAAGGCCGAGTACGTCGTCAACTTCTTCCAGTTCATCGCCGAGGAGGTCCGTGAGATCCTCGCCGAGCTGGGCTTCCGCAGCCTCGACGAGGCCATCGGCCACGCCGAGCTGCTGAACACCGCCCGCGCGGTGGACCACTGGAAGGCGCAGGGCCTGGACCTGGCCCCGCTGCTGCACGTCCCCGAGCTGCCCGAGGGCGCCGTCCGCCACCAGGTCATCGAGCAGGACCACGGCCTGGAGAAGGCGCTCGACAACGAGCTGATCAAGCTCTCCGCCGACGCGCTCTCCGCGGACACCGCCGAGGCCGCGCAGCCGGTGCGGGCCCAGGTCGCGATCCGGAACATCAACCGGACCGTCGGCACCATGCTCGGCCACGAGGTCACCAAGAAGTTCGGCGGCGCGGGTCTGCCCGACGACACCGTCGACATCACCTTCACCGGCTCGGCCGGCCAGTCCTTCGGCGCGTTCCTGCCGCGCGGCGTCACGCTGCGCCTGGAGGGCGACGCCAACGACTACGTCGGCAAGGGCCTCTCCGGCGGCCGGGTCGTCGTCCGCCCGGACCGGGGCGCCGACCACCTCGCCGAGTACTCCACCATCGCCGGCAACACCCTCGCCTACGGCGCCACCGGCGGCGAGCTGTACCTCCGCGGCCGGGTCGGCGAGCGCTTCTGCGTCCGCAACTCCGGTGCCACGGTGGTCTCCGAGGGCGTCGGCGACCACGGCTGCGAGTACATGACCGGCGGCAACGCGGTCGTGCTGGGCGAGACGGGCCGCAACTTCGCGGCCGGTATGTCCGGCGGCTTCGCCTACGTCATCGACCTCGACAAGGCGAACGTCAACAAGGAGCTCGTCGACGCGGTCAACCCGCTGAACGACGACGACAAGCAGTGGCTGCACGACGTCGTGCAGCGCCACCAGGAGGAGACCGGCTCGACCGTGGCCGCCAAGCTCCTCGCCGACTGGGATGCCGCGGCCGCGCGCTTCAGCAAGGTCATCCCGCCCACCTACCAGGCAGTGCTCGTCGCCAAGGACGCCGCTGAGCAGGCCGGACTCTCCGAGTCCGAGACCCACGAGAAGATGATGGAGGCGGCGACCAATGGCTGACCCCAAGGGCTTCCTGAACCACGAGCGCGAGATCGCCAAGACCCGCCCCGTCGAGGAGCGCGTCAAGGACTGGAACGAGGTCTACCAGCCCGGCTCCCTGCTGCCGATCATCAGCAAGCAGGCCTCGCGCTGCATGGACTGCGGTATCCCGTTCTGCCACAACGGCTGCCCGCTCGGAAACCTCATCCCCGAGTGGAACGACTACGCCTACCGCGAGGACTGGACCGAGGCCAGCGAGCGGCTGCACGCGACCAACAACTTCCCGGAGTTCACCGGTCGCCTCTGCCCCGCGCCCTGTGAGGCCGCCTGTGTGCTGGGCATCAACCAGCCGCCGGTGACCATCAAGAACGTCGAGGTCTCCATCATCGACAAGGCGTGGGACAACGGGGACGTCACCCCGCAGCCGCCCGAGCGCCTCTCCGGCAAGACCGTCGCCGTCATCGGCTCGGGCCCCGCGGGCCTGGCCGCCGCCCAGCAGCTGACCCGGGCCGGCCACACCGTCGCCGTCTACGAGCGCGCGGACCGTATCGGTGGTCTCCTCCGCTACGGCATCCCCGAGTTCAAGATGGAGAAGCGCCACATCAACCGCCGCATCGAGCAGATGCGCGCGGAGGGCACCAAGTTCCGTACCGAGGTGGAGATCGGCCGGGACCTCGACGCGAAGAAGCTGCGCAAGCGCTACGACGCCGTCGTCATCGCGGCGGGCTCCACCACCTCCCGCGATCTGCCGGTGCCCGGCCGCGAGCTGAACGGCATCCACTTCGCGATGGAGTACCTCCCGCTCGCCAACAAGGTGCAGGAGGGCGACCTGACCGTCGCCCCGATCTCCGCCGAGGGCAAGCACGTGGTCGTCATCGGCGGCGGCGACACCGGCGCGGACTGCGTCGGCACCGCCCACCGCCAGGGCGCGGCCTCCGTCACCCAGCTGGAGATCATGGGCAAGCCGGGCGACGAGCGGAACGCCAACCAGCCCTGGCCGACCTTCCCGATGCTCTACAAGGTCACCTCCGCGCACGAGGAGGGCGGCGAGCGGATCTACTCCGTCTCCACCACCCACTTCGAGGGTGACGAGGACGGCAACGTCCAGTGGCTGCACCTGACCGAGGTGGAGTTTAAGGACGGCCGCCCGGAGCCGAAGCCCGGCACCGAGCGGAAGATCCCGGCCCAGCTGGTCACCCTCGCGATGGGCTTCACCGGCACCGACCAGGAGAACGGCCTGGTCGAGCAGTTCGGCCTGGAGCTCGACGAGCGCGGCAACGTCGCCCGCGACAAGGAGTTCGCCACCAACGTCCCCGGCGTGTACGTCGCCGGTGACGCGGGCCGCGGCCAGTCGCTGATCGTGTGGGCCATCGCCGAGGGCCGTTCCGCCGCCAAGGGCGTGGACCGCTTCCTGACCGGAGCCAGCGCCCTGCCGGCTCCCATCAAGCCGACGGACCGGGCACTGACCGTGTGACCGGACGTCCCCCGATGTCCCGTACAACGTCGTGCGGAACAACCGCGGCGCCTGCCTCCTCCCCCGACCGGAGGACAGGCGCCGCGGCGTCTTCACCCCCGGGTGCGGCGGCTACGCACCGCCGCGGGCGGCCGGGAAGCGCCGCTCCCACTGCCGTGCCATCTCCCGCGCGGGCGCCGGTACGGGCCGCGGCGGGGGAGTGCCCGGCGGCCGGAAGTCGTGCACCGGCGGATGCCAGGCCCCCAGGTCGGTCCGCCGGCCGCCGGGCGGCAGCACCCACCGCGGATCGGCGTGCACCCGCAGCACCTGCGCCTCGATCTGCGTCCACGCGCCGTCGGTGACCGTCCGCTCGCCGACCCGGCGCGCCTCCAACTGCACCGGACAGTGCACCAGTCGGGGCGGCCGCACCAGCTCGGACGGCTCCGTCCACGGCGCGTCCGCGGACGGCGGGGCACCCGCCCCCTCCTCGGTCCGCGTCCCGTCCGGCGGCAGATTGAAGACCACGTCCGGGCGTACCGCCAGATTGCGCGCGGTACGGCCACGGGCCGGCAGCCAGACGCTGACGACCGGTCCGAGCTCCCACCGGATGCGCAGCTCGACCAGCACGAATGTCCCGTCGTCGTTCTCGGTGGACAGCAGCGCCGGGGCGACCGAACTGCTTTTCTCCAGCGCGCCTTTCATGGTGCCGAGGATAGAAGCCGGTTGATTCGGTGCTCACCGAAATGTTATCAGAGGTTACTCTGTGTACATGAAACGATGGGACGCCGATCAGGAAAGCGTCGCGGAGACCCCCGATCTGGCCGCCCTCGCGGCGCTGCTCGCGGACCGCACCCGTGCCGCGATCTGTATGGCCCTGCTCGACGGCGGCACCTGGACCGCGGGCGAACTGGCCGAGTACGCCGCGGTGGCGCCGTCCACCACTACCGAGCACCTCAACCTCCTGGTGGCCGGCGGGCTGCTCGCCGAGGAGCGCCAGGGGCGGCGGAGGTATGTACGGCTGGCCGGGCCGGAGACCGCGGAGACCCTGGAGAACCTCGCCGGGCTCGCCCCGTATCGCCAGGTCCCCATCCGCTCCCTGGCCGAGGCCAACCAGCGCCGGGCGCTGCACCACGCCCGGACCTGCTACGACCACATCGCCGGCGCCCTGGGGGTCGCCCTCGCCGAGTCGATGACCGAACGCGGGCTGCTGGCGCGGGACTACGGGCTGGTGCTGACCGCGGCCGGCGCCGACTGGCTCGCCGCGCTCGGTGTCCCCGACGCCGTGCCGCCGGCCGCCCACCGGGCCCATGTCCGCACCTGCCTCGACTGGACGGTGCGCCGCCAGCATCTCTCCGGTGCGGTCGGTGCCGCGCTCTACCGGCACGCCCTGGAGCGCGGCTGGGTCGTCAAGGCGCTCGCCACCCGCATCCTCACCGTCACCACGGCGGGCCGGGCGGCCTTCCGGGCGCAGCTCGGGCTCCCCGACGAGGCGCTCTTCCCCTCCCTCGCGCTCCCGGCGCCGCGCGGCTGACCGGCGGGCTCGGCGGGCGCGGTGCCCGTCAGGCCTCGCCGACCTGGCTGATCCGGTCGTCGCCCAGCTTGCGCTGGGTGTCCTGGAGCAGAATCCGCAGCAGGCCGGCGAGCTGCTCCTGCTGTGCGGGGGTGAGGCCGTCGATCAACTCCGCCTCGCGGTGCAGTACTTGGCCGACGGTGGCCTCGACCCGTTCGTGGCCGGCCGGGGTCAGCTCGACCAGGACCGTCCGCGGGCGGCCCTCGCCGGGCCGGCGGGTCACCAGCCCCTCGCGCTCGGCGCGGGCCACCCGCTGGGAGACGGCGCCCGCGGTGACCATGGAGCGGCGGCCCAGCTCACGGGTGGTCAGGGTGTAGGGCGGGCCGCTGCGGCGGAGCACGCTGAGCAGGTCGAGGGTGGCCGGGTCCATCCCGGCGCGGGCCAGCACCCGCCGCCGGTCGTCGCCCAGCAGCTTCGCCAGCTGCCAGATCGGCGTCACGATCCCGATCGAGGAGACCGGGGTGCCGGGGCGCTCGCGTTCCCAGGCGGCGGCGATCTCCTCCACGGGGTACGGGGCGTGCTGCCCATGGTGGTCCTGCGCCTCGGGTTCTCTTGCCACGGGCCCTCCCGCCGATGTTATGTTCAGCTCTAAATTTAGACCTGAACGTGATGGACGGAGTTCAGCATATGTCACGCACCATCCTGGTCACCGGCGGCGGAACCGGCATCGGACGCGCCGTCGCCCACCACTTCGCCGACCAGGGCGACGAGGTCCTCGTCACCGGCCGGCGCACCGCGCCCCTGGAGGAGACCGCGGCCGGCCGGCCCACCGTCCGCCCGCTGGTCTGCGACCACACCGACCCCGCGTCGCTCACCGGGCTGCTCGCCCACCTCCCCGGACGGATCGACGTCCTGGTCAACAACGCGGGCGGCAACACCGACCTCGGCCGGGAGGAGGCCACCGATCTGGCCGCCTACGCCCGGGACTTCCGCGCCAACCTGGACGCCAACCTGGTCAGCGCCGTCCTGACCACCAGGGCCCTGGACGGCCGTCTGGCGGCCGGCGGCGCGGTCGTCCACATCGGGTCGATCGCCGCCGACCAGGGCGGCGGCGCCTATGGGGCGGCCAAGGCCGGTCTCGCCTCCTGGAACGCCGGACTGTCCCGGACCCTCGGCCCCCGCGACATCACCGCCAACGTCGTCGCGCCGGGCTACATCGCCGACACCGAGTTCTTCCGCGACCGGCTCACCGACGAGCGCCGCGACCAGCTGGTGGCCGCCGCGGCGGTGGGCCGCGCCGGGTCCCCGGACGACATCGCGGGAACGGTGGCCTTCCTGGCGTCCCCGGCGGCCCGGCACCTCACCGGACAGGTCCTGAACGTCAACGGCGGTACCCGCACCACCCGTTGACGCCCGGCCCCACCGGTACGGTGCGCCGCGGGTGCGGGGTTAGCCGCCCTCGGTGAGCCGGGCCGGGAAACCACCGGTCGCGATGGGGCCCCAGCGCAGCGGCGTCACCCGGATCAGCGACTTGCCCTGCTTGCGCATCGCCTCCCGGTACTGGTCCCAGTCCGGGTGCTCACCGGCGATGTTGCGGTAGTACTCGACGAGCGGCTCGATGGCGTCCGGGGTGTCGATGACCTCCGCCTCGCCGTCGACCTGCACCCACGGGCCGTTCCACTCGTCGGACAGCACGATCACGCTGACCGACGCGACCCGGCGGGCGTTGCGGGCCTTGGCGCGCTCCGGATACGTCGCCATCACCAGCCGCCCGGAGTCGTCCACCCCGCAGGTCAGCGGCGAGCCCTGCGGGGTGCCGTCGTTGCGGCGGGTGAGCAGGATCGCGCGGTGCCGGGGGCGGACGAACTCCAGCAGCCCGGGCAGTTCGACGTGGGTGGTGGTGGCGGTGGAAGGGCTCATGCCGAGGAGCCTAGGGCGTGGAACGCCCCCGGCGGCGGACCCGCGGAGTGAGCCCACCGCCACGTCGGACCGGCCGTCAGTTCTTGAAGAGTTCCTTGCCGGTGGCCGCGTCCACGACCTTGCGGTCACCCAGCGCGCTCTTGAGCCGCACCTTCACCTTGTCGGTGGCCAGCTGCTCGGTGCACATCCCCTTGGAGCTCTTCCGCTTGCCCCAGCCGGTGACCACCACCAGGTCCTTCGACTCGTGGCTGCGGGCACCGAAGCGGACATCGCAGGCGCTGTGCCCGACGGTGACGGTGATCTCCCGTACGTCCTTCTTCCCGGGGCGCTCCGCGTCGGCCAGCGGCAGTATCGCCTGCTGCCGCCCGGACACCGGGGAGACCTTCGGCCACTGCCGCACGATCTGGTCCGCCCGCTGCTCGAAGGCGTCCGGCTTCTTCGGCGGCGGCGCACTGCCCACGGTCTGCTGCTTCTGGCCGCAGCCGGTCAGGACGACGGCGCCGGACACCGCCAGGGTGAGCACGGCGGTGAGCGTACGGGTGCGGGAGAGGTGGGATCCTCGCATGACATGCCTCCTTGGTTCGGCGATGAGACGCACCAAAGGCAAGACAGGTTCCGGCCGCCTTCCGGCCTCGTGTACCGGGGCGCTTCCGCCGCCCGCGCAATCCGCCGACGGCGCAACTCAGGCGGCCGCCGGACCGGTCCGGCTAGCGTCCGGGCCATGGACGCACTCACCGCGATCACCCCCACCGTCTGGCAACTCCCCTTCCCCGTCGGGCACGTGTACCTCGTCGCCCTCCCCGACGACGGCTATGCCGCCGTCGACACCGGCCTCCCCGGCTCGGCCCCCGCCGTCCTCGGCGCACTGGCCCGGCTCGGCGGCCGGCCGGACCAGCTGCGGCAGATCGTGCTCACCCACGCCCACATCGACCACATGGGCTCCGCCGCCGACCTGGTCGCCGCCACCGGCGCCCGCGTACTGGCCGGCGCCCTGGAGGCCCCCTGCGTCCGCGGCACCGCCGTGCCCGCACCCGTACTCACCCCGGCGGAGCAGGCGCTGCACGAAGGGATCATGGCCGATCTCGCGGCCGCCGGACTCCCGCCGCTGCGCCCCGTCGAGGTCGACACCGAACTCCACGACGGGGACACCCTCGACGGCTGGCCGGAGCCGGTGAGGGTGCTGCACGTCCCCGGCCACACCCCCGGCGGGATCGCCCTCCACCTCCCGGAGAGCCGGCTGCTCTTCCCCGGCGACCTCATCGGCACCTCGCCCGACGGCACCCGGGCGGTCCTCGGCCCCTTCAACGTGGCGCGCGACGAGGCCATCGCCTCCTTCCGGCGGCTCGCCGCCCTCGACGAGCTGGACACGGTGTGCGTCCCGCACGGCGCCCCGCTCCGCACCGGCGCACGGGACATCCTCGCCGCGGCCACCCCCGAGAAGGACTGGCTGTGAGCGCCAACCCCGGGACGGGCAGGGGCCGGACGGGGTGGTGCGCCGCCACGGGACGGGGCGCGGGCCGCCGCGCGGGGAGCTGCGGCGGCGCACCGGCGGCACCCGTCGGCACGTGTAACGTCGGGCCGGGTGCGTGACCGGCCCCGGGAGCCGGCGCGCACGGGGAACCGAGGAGAGGCAGGCATGCAGCTGCACACCCACGAATGGGGCACCGGTGAACGGGTCGCGGTGCTGGTCCACGGCATGATGTCCGATCACCGCACCTGGTACCGGGTCGGTCCGGCGCTCGCCGACCGGGGCTACCGGGTGCTCGCCGTCGACCTGCGCGGCCACGGCCGCAGCCCGCGCGGCGCGTACGGCGCGGAGCTGTTCGCCGAGGACCTCGTGGAGACCCTGCCCGCCGCGCCCGAGGTCGTCATCGGGCACTCCCTCGGCGCGCTGGCGCTGTCCCGGGCGGTGGAGCGGCTGCAGCCCCGGCGGGCGGTGTACAGCGATCCGGCGTGGTCCTTCGCCAGGCTCGGACAGCCCGTCGACCCGGCCCTGTTCGTCGCGTTCAAGAGCGCCGACCGGGCGATGGTGCGGACCTTCAACCCGCGCTGGAGCGCCGCCGACGTCGACCTCGAACTGGCCACCGTCGCGGACTGGGACACCGGCACCGCCCTCGCGCTGTCCGCCGTCCACCTGCACGACCACACGCCCGAGAAGCCGGTCGTGCCGTCCCTGGTGCAGTTCGCGGGGGAGGGGTTCCTCTTCTCCGCGCAGGCGGCGGCCGAGCTGACCGAGCGGGGCTTCGAGGTACGGACGGTGCCCGGCACCGGCCACACCATCCACCGTGACGACTTCGACGGCTTCATGGCGGGCCTGGACGGCTGGGTCTAGCGCGGGAACGGAGCCGGGCGACCGGCCTCCCCCGGGCAGCCGGCTCCCCGTCAGGTGTCGCAGTCCAGCAGCGTCCTGCACAGTCCGCAGCGCGCCTGGAGGCGGCCGCGGACCGGCACCCGGACGCGCTGGTGGCAGGCGGGGCAGGGGAACGACACCCGCAGCGGCGACGGGCCCTCGAAGGCGTAGCCCTCACCGGAGGCGGGCGGCCGGTCCGTGCGCCGCGGGGCCTGCGCCGCCCGGCGGTCCTTGGCGTAGCGCAGCCGGGCGGCCCACCCGGCCCCGGCCAGCGGCGGCCGGCGCAGGTCCTGGCGGGCCCGCGCGGCGCCCGCCGTGTACGCGTCGTACGCCTGCGGGCTGGTGAACCACGGCGCCGGGTCCTCCCCGAAGAACCGGGCCCGTTTGGCGAGGACATAGCCGAACTCCTCCGGCGTCAGATAGCCCAGCTTCTGCGAGAACGGGCCGTGCTCCCGGTAGGCGTCCAGCAGCAGCCAGCCCGCGCCGAGATAGGCGGCGGCCGTGTCGGTGAGGATCTCGTTGTCGCGGGTGCCGGGGAACGCCAGGTCCAGGCGGTGCAGCGCGACATGCGTCACCTCATGGGCCAGCGCGGCGCCGATGTCCTTGCGGTGCCTGCGGAAGCGGTCGTTGAGCTCGATGAAGTACTCCGGGCCCGCGGTGAGTTCGACGTTCGCGGCGTGCTCCATCTCGCGGAAGGAGATCACCGCCCGCGCGTCCGGCAGATGCAGATGCCGGATGAGGGCGCCCGCCACCCGCTGCGCGCCCAGATGCAGGTCCTCGGTCTCGTCGAAGGCCACGTCGACCGGCGGCACGCTGGTGCCGAAGGTGCTCACCGTGTCGTACGAGAGGCGCTTGAACAGGGCACGGACGGCCGCACGCACCGTGTCGAGGTGGGGGTAGCCGTGCTCGACGGCCCGGTCGCCGGTGGTCACCCGGCCACTGTAGGGGAGGCCGGGAAAGTCCGGTATGAGCTGTACGGGCGTGGCGCGTACGGGAGTTGGCCGGATGCGCACCCTTGTCACCCTGATCGCGCAGTCCACATAATCACAGAGCGCTGTACGGACTCATCCCCCACTGGGTCCGGACGCCTCACGGTGTGCTGTCGTTTCGCGTGCGGTCTGCGACGGTCACGTCCGGGCTCCGGTGTTGGCATGGGCTCGTCATCGACGTGCAACCCCCCCACGAAAGGAAGCCCGTTGCGCAGCTACCGGAAGCACCTCAAGAGAGCCACTGCCCTCGGCGCGGTCGCCCTGGCCGCCTTCAGCCTCCAGCCCGGCTCGGCCTCGGCCGCCCCCTCCTCCGAACCCTCCACCAAGGTCGTCGGCGGCACCAAGGCCGACCAGGGTGAATTCCCCTTCATGGTCCGGCTGTCGATGGGCTGCGGCGGCGCCCTCTACGCCAAGGACATCGTGCTCACCGCGGCGCACTGCGTCGACGGCAGCGGCGACAACACCTCCATCACCGCCACCGCCGGCGTGGTCGACCTGGAGGACTCCGCCGCCGTCAAGGTCAAGTCCACCAAGGTCCTGCAGGCCCCCGGCTACAACGGCAAGGGCAAGGACTGGGCGCTGGTCAAGCTCGCCAAGCCGATAGACCAGCCCACCCTGAAGATCGCCGAGGACGACAAGCTCAACAACGGCGACTTCACCATCGCCGGCTGGGGCGCCGACAAGGAAGGCGGCGACCAGCAGCGCTACCTCCTCAAGGCGACCGTGCCGTTCATCGACGACGCCGCCTGCCAGAAGGCCTACGGCGACCAGCTGACCCCCGGCGACGAGATCTGCGCCGGCAAGCTCGACACCGGCGGCGTCGACACCTGCCAGGGCGACTCCGGCGGCCCGATGTTCCGCAAGGACGACGCCGGCCAGTGGCTCCAGGTCGGCATCGTCTCCTGGGGCGAAGGCTGCGCCCGCCCCGGCAAGCCCGGTGTCTACAGCGAGGTGAGCACCTTCGCCAAGGACATCAAGAAGGCCGCGGGCGAACTGGGCTGACCGCCCACCCGCACACCGAGGGCCCGGGGAGCGCTCCCCGGGCCCTTCGCCGCGCCGGAGCCCGGGACCTTGGTCCCGACGCGGCAGGGACCTCGGTCCGTCCACCCCGGGACCAAACGCCCGCTCCCGGCCGGGTCTTGTGCCGCCACCGATGACCCAACGGCCCCTGGGCGGCCCCGCGCGGACTGCCTAGCGTGAACGGCATGACCCCCGAGCCCCGCCGCCGCCCCCCGGCGCCCGACCGCGACCGCCGCACCACGATCTGCGCCGCACTGCTCCTCGCCGCCTCCGCCGCGGCCCTCGCCTATGTCCTGCTCGGCGGTCATCACGACCTCGTCGAGTCACCGGACGATGCCCCCTCGAACGCGGCCCGGGGCTGAGGCCTCCCGCACCCCCCACCGAGGGCCCGCCGGGCCGGCCCACGCGGCCCCCGCGCGCCCGCGGCGGGTCCCGCGCATGAGCACCCTGCCCCGATTCCCGGCGGACCTGCCGCGGCACCGCGTCGTGTCCGGGACGGCACTGGCGGTGCTCCTGCTGCTCCTCGCCGGGCTGGAGGCCGCGGCGATGACCCGTCAGCCCGTCCGGCCGCATGTGATCATGGCGGCCACCGCCGCCCTGGTCTGCCTGTGCGCGGTGCCCTGGGCCCGTGTCCCGCTGACCGTCCGGGCCGGCGCCGCGGCCGTGCTCTCCCTGACCGGGTCGGCGCTGCTGATCGCCGGACCGCACCCGCCGCAGGTGTGGGGCCTGGGCGAGGGCCTCGCCCTGCTCCTGCTGCTCGCCGGCGTGGTCCGCGGGGCACCCGGCCGCACCGCCGCCGTCCTCGGCCCGCTGCTGGGCCTGGCCTGTGTGCTCACCCCGCTGCGGGACCTCCACGCGGGCCTCTTCACCGTCGTCCAGGCGGTGCTCACGGTGGTCGTCACCGCCTACTCGCTGACCTTGCGCCGGCAGGACGCCCAGCGGCTGCGCGACCTCGCGGCGGTCCGGGCCGCCGAACGCCTGGAACTGGCACGGGAACTCCACGACCTGGTCGCCCACCACGTCACCGGCATCGTCGTCCAGGCCCGCGCCGCCCGCTCCACCGCCCTCGACGGACCGCCGGCCGCCGTCACCTTCGAACGGATCGAGACCGCCGGCAGCGAGGCACTGGGCGCGATGCGCCGGCTGGTGCGGGTCCTGCGCGAGGACGGCGCACCGTCCCACCCGCTCGCCGGGCTCGTCGAGGTCCGGGCGATGACCGACGCCTTCGCCCGCACCGGCCCGCCCGTCGTCCTCGCCCTCGAAAGCGCCGCGGCACAGGCGCTGCCGGCCGAGGTGGCCGCCGCCGTCCACCGCATCGTGCGCGAGGCACTCACCAACGTCCGCAAGCACGCGGCGGACGCCTCGGCGGTACGGATCGGCCTGCGGTCCGTGGCCCGCGGAGTGGAACTGCGCGTCGCCAACGACGGAGGCGCCCCCGCCCGCCTCTCCGAACAGGCCCGCGGCGGCGGCTTCGGCCTCGCCGGACTCACCGAACGGGCCGAGGCGATGGGCGGCCGGCTCACCGCGGGCCCGGCGGCCGAGGGCGGCTGGGAACTCACCGCCGTCCTGCCCCTCGACGGCGGGGCCACCGCCTGAGCCGCCCACTCCCCGCCCGCGCACGAACTGCTGGTCGCGCCGCGCCGCGCCCGCGCCGACACCGACGCCGACCCCGTCTACTGCAGCCGCCTCTTCACCCGCCGCGTCGGCACCGCCCCCGTCCGCTTTCGCGACCGCCAGGTCCACCCAGATCCCGGACCCGAACGACCCACCCCTGGTCAACGGGTTTGCCGGTGGCTGGGCGCCGTTCGCCTACGGCCTGTGGGTGGTGGGTCGGAGGGGACGCCCGGTAAGCCGTCCTCGGCGCGGGCGATGCTGGTCCCTGAGGTTCTTCGCCCCGTTGTTCGCTCCGGGTCCTGCGGGCGGCTCACCGGACATCCCCTCCGACCGCCGTTCGTACGCGGCTGACCCGCCGTACGGATCACCGTTACGGAAGACCCGTACGGCATCCCTTGGCAGGCAGCTGGTTCGGCCCCGCCCCGCAGCTTGGGCGCGGGCGCGTGTGGGGCTGTGAGGCGCGGTGTCACCGTCCGGCGGTCGGCAACGGGGGACGGTCGGAGGGGATGTACCGGGGACCGCCCGCAGGACCGGAGCGAACGCCGGGGCACTCAATCGCTCGTAGCCGCGTCGCCCGCGCCGAGGACGGGCCCCGGTGCGTCCCCTCCGGCCCCCGCGGCAACCACGAACTCCGCCACGGCGCAAGCCACCACCGGGCCCGCACCAACGGGTCGACCAGATCGCACCCCAAAGGGGCGCGGGGAACTGCGCGCTCAGCCCCAACCCCACCCGCAGCCAAAACAACGGCCCCCAAACCCCCGTGCACCGCCCACAGCCCATACGGCAGCATGGCAACATGCCCCAACTGCAGCGCGACGAGGCGCAGACCCGAGCCCGACAGATCGACGTGCACCGCTACGAGATCGCCCTCGACCTCACCCAGGGCGAGGAGCGCTTCGGCTCCCGTACGGTCATCCACTTCACCGCGCGTACCGGCGGCGACACCTTCATCGAGCTCAATCCCGCCGAGCTGCACTCCGCCACCCTCGACGGCAGCCCCCTCGACCCCGCGGCCCTCGACGACAACCGGTTCCCGCTCACCGGCCTCACCCCCGGCGCCCACGAACTGCGCCTGGACGCCACGATGCGCTACTCCCGCACCGGCGAGGGCATGCACCGCTTCACCGACCCCGCCGACGGCGAGAGCTACGTCTACACCCAGCTGTTCCTGGACGACGTCCAACGCGTCTTCGGCGCCTTCGACCAGCCCGACCTGAAGGCCGAGTTCACGGTCACCGTCCAGGCGCCCGAGGACTGGACGGTCCTCGCCAACGGCGTCACCGAGCACCTGGGGGAGGGCCGCTGGCAGGCCGCGCCCACGCCCCTCATCTCCACCTACCTCGTCGCCGTCGCCGCAGGCCCCTGGCACTCCGTCCGCACCGAGCACGCCGGCCTCCCCTTCGGCATCCACTGCCGCCGCTCCCTCGCCCCCCACCTGGACGCCGACGCGGACGAGATCCTCGACCTCACCCGCCGCTGCTTCGACCGCTACCACGAGATCTTCGCGGAGCCGTACCCCTTCGACTCCTACGACCAGGCCTTCGTACCGGAGTTCAACGCCGGCGCCATGGAGAACCCCGGCCTGGTCACCTTCCGCGACGAGTTCGTCTACCGCTCCGCCGTCACCGACACCGAACGCCAGACCCGCGGCGTCGTGATCGCCCACGAGATGGCCCACATGTGGTTCGGGGACCTGGTCACCCTCCAGTGGTGGGACGACATCTGGCTGAACGAGTCCTTCGCCGAGTACATGGGCTACCAGGTCCTGGCCGAAGCCACCCGCTTCACCGACACCTGGACCGACTTCGCCGTCGCCCGCAAGGGCTGGGGCTACGACGCCGACCAGCGCCCCTCCACCCACCCCGTCGCCCCCACCCCCGAGGACGTCCCCGACACCGCCTCCGCGCTCCTCAACTTCGACGGCATCTCCTACGCCAAGGGCGCCTCCGCGCTGCGCCAACTCGTCGCCTGGATGGGGGAGAAGGACTTCCTCACCGGCATCAACGAGCACTTCGCCCGGCACCGCTTCGGCAACGCCACCCTCGCCGACTTCCTCGACTCCCTCGCCCGCGCCACCGACCGCGACGTCCACGCCTGGGCCGAACGCTGGCTGCGCACCACCGGAGCCGACACCCTCACCCCCGTCGTACGGGAGGCCGCGGACGGCAACTGGAGCGTCTCCGTCGAACAGACCGGCAGCGACGACGGCACCCGCCCCCACCGGCTCACCCTCGGGCTCTACGACCACGACCCCGCCACCCCCGGCCGCCTCGTGCCCCGCGAACCGCTGTCCTGGGACGTGCCCGAAAGCGGCGTCCACCGGGCCACCGGCGGCCGCCCCGCCCTGCTCCTCCTCAACGACCAGGACCTCACCTACGCCAAGGTCCGCGTCGACCCGGTCTCCTGGGACACCGCCCTCGGCGCCCTCTCCGGCCTGCCCGACCCGCTGACCCGCGCCGTCGTCTGGAACGCCGCCCGCGACATGGTCCGCGACGGCGAACTCGCCCCCACCGCCTACCTGGACGCCGCCCGCGCCCACCTCCCGCAAGAGACCGACCTCGCCCTCGTCCAGGGCGTCCTCGCCTTCGCCCGCACCGAGATCGCCGACCGCTACCTCCTGCCCACCGAACGCCACGCCGCCCTCACCACCCTCACCGCCCTCAGCCGCGACATACTCCGCCGCACCGAAGGCCCCGAGCACGGCGCCGAAGCAGGACTGCGGCTCACCGCCGTACGCGCCTTCATCGACAGCGCCACCAGCCCCGAAGGCCTCCAGGACTGGCTCGACGACGGCAGCGTCCCCGGCGGCCCCCGCCTCGACCCCGAACTCCGCTGGCGCATCCTCCGTCGGCTCACCACCCTCGGCGCCGGCCCCCTCGGCGAACTCCGCGCCGCCATCGACGCCGAACTCGCCCGCGACCCCAGCGCCACCGGCCGCGAGGGCGCCGCCCGCTGCCGCGCGGCCCTCCCCGACCCGGACGCCAAACAGACCGCCTGGGACGCCCTGTTCACCACCGACAGCGCGGCCGCCCTCTCCAACCACCTCTTCACCGCCACCGCCACCGGCTTCTGGGCCCCCGAACAGCACGACCTGCTCCGCCCCTACGTCGACCGGTACTTCACCGACGTCCCCGCCCTCGCCGCCGCCCGCGGCCCCGCCCTCGCCAAGGCCGCCGGCCGCTACGCCTTCCCCGCCACCGCCGTCGAGGACCACACCCGCCGCCTCGCCGAGGACTGCCTCGCCACCGGCGACCCGGTCCCCGCCCTGCGCCGCAGGCTCGCGGACCAACTCGACGACCTGCGACGGGCGTTGCGGGTACGCGCCGCAGCCGGCGGCGCCTGACCCGGAACCCGGCACACGGGTGCCGCCGGACCGGCGGCCGGCGGCACCCGAACACCAGCGGTACACCCGTCCCACTTACGGGTGGTATGACCGCGACCAGTGGAAACGCGCCCGGCAGGGAAAGTAATTTGGGGCCGCTTGAGGCCCGTCCGCACCGGACCACGGCCCGAACTCCCCTGACAGAAAAGCACATTGATGCCTGTGCCCCCTGCCGGCACCGCCCTCGCAGGCGGCACCCACGGCCCCCGCGCACTCCGCCCCCTCCTCGACACCGTCCTCGACGCCCTCACCACCGGCGCCGAGGACCGCGCCGGCCCCCTGCCACCCGGCGGCCCCGAAACGGTCGCCCGCACCGTACGCGACGCCTGCCACCCCCTGCTCCCCGACCACGGCACCGGCCCGCACGCCGCCCTGCGCACCCTCGTCCACACCCTCGCCGCCGGCGCCGCCGACCCCGCCGACCCGCACTGCGCCGCCCACCTGCACTGCCCGCCACTGGCCCTCGCCACCGCCGCCGACCTCGCCGCCGCCGCCCTCAACCCCTCCATGGACTCCTGGGACCAGGCCCCCGCCGCCTCCGCCCTCGAAGCCCTCACCGGCCACACCCTCGCCGCGCTGGTCTACCCCCAGGCCACCGCCCCCGACGCCCTGGTCACCACCGGCGCCACCGAGTCCAACCAGCTCGCCCTCCTCCTCGCCCGCGAAGCCGCCGCCCCCGACGCCACCGCGACCGAACCCCACCGGCCCGCCCGCCCCCTCCAGATCATCTGCGGCGCCAACGCCCACCACAGCATCCACCGCTCCGCCTGGCTCCTGGGCCTCCCCGAACCCCTCACCCTCCCCACCCCCGACGGCATCCTCACCCCCGACACCGTCCACAGCTGCCTCGCCGGCCTTGCCGGACGCACCGGCCCCGTCCTCCTCACCGCCACCGCGGGCACCACCGACTCAGGCGCCATCGACCCCCTCCCCGCCCTCGCCGACCTCGCCGAACACCACGGCGCCCGCTTCCACATCGACGCCGCCTACGGCGGCGCCCTCCTCTTCAGCGACACCCACCGCGCCGCCCTGGAAGGCCTCGCCCGCGCCCACACCGTCGCCCTCGACCTGCACAAACTCGGCTGGCAACCCGTCGCCGCCGGCCTCCTCGCCGTCCCCGGCCCCGCCACCCTCGCCCCCCTCGCCCACCAGGCCGACTACCTCAACGCCGACGACGACACCGAAGCCGGCCTCCCCGACCTGCTCAGCCGCTCCCTGCGCACCACCCGCCGCCCCGACATCCTCAAGATCGCCGTCACCCTCAAAGCCCTCGGCCGCCACGGCCTCGGCGACCTCGTCGACCGCACCCTCGCCGCCGCCCAGACCCTCGCCGACCTCATCGAGGCCCACCCCCGCTACGAACTCCACTCCCGCCCCACCCTCAGCACCGTCCTCTTCCGCCCCACCGGCGCCGACCACACCACCCTCGCCACCATCCGCCGCACCCTCCTCACCGACGGACACGCCGTCCTCGGCCGCGCCACCACCCCCACCGGCCTCTGGCTCAAGGCCACCCTCCTCAACCCCCACACCCAGCCCGGAGACCTCACCACCCTCCTCACCCTCGTGGAAGGGCACACCCCCAGATGAGCAGCACTCCACACACCGAAGGCACCCCCACCCCCCACACCACGAGCCCCGGCGAACCCCTCGACCTCGCCGGCATCGGCGTCGGCCCCTTCAACCTCTCCCTCGCTGCCCTCGCCCACCCCCTCACCGGCCTCCGCACCGCCTTCTACGACCAGCGCCCCGCCTTCCACTGGCACCCCGGACTCCTCATCGACGGCGCCACCCTCCAAGTCCCCTTCCTCGCCGACCTCGTCACCCTCGTCGACCCCGCCAGCCCCTGGACCTTCCTCAACTACCTCAAAACCCGCGAACGCCTCTTCCCCTTCTACTTCGCCGAACGCTTCCACATCCACCGCGCCGAATACGACGCCTACTGCCGCTGGGTCAGCGAACAACTCCCCACCCTCCACTTCGGCCACCAGATCGACGCCGTCCGCTGGAACCCCGAACGCGAACTCTTCGAAATCGACTACACCCAGCTCGACCCCGAAGGCGAAGCCGAAGCCCTCGGCCGCACCCACGCCCGCAACCTCGTCCTCGGCATCGGCACCACCCCCCACATCCCCGTCCCGCTCCGCCCCCTCGCCGACGCCCCCGCCGTCCCCGTCGTCCACGCCGCCGACTACCTCGACCACCGCGAACGCCTCCTCGCCGCCGACCACCTCACCGTCATCGGCGCCGGCCAGTCCGGCGCCGAGATCTTCCTCGACCAGCTCCGCGCCCGCCCCGCCGGCCGCGAACACCTCCACTGGCTCGCCCGCACCCCCGCCTTCGCCCCCATGGAATACAGCAAGCTCGGCCTCGAACACTTCACCCCCGACTACACCCGCTACTTCCACGCCCTCCCCGAACGCGTCCGCGACGACCTCGTCCCCGGCCAGTGGCAGCTCCACAAAGGCATCGACCACGACACCCTCGCCGCCATCCACGACGAGCTCTACCACCGCACCCTCGACGGCGGCTGGCCCGACGCCACCCTCACCCCCGGCGTCTTCGTCCGCACCGCGGGCCGCGTCGGCACCACCAAGGTCGAACTCCACCTCGACCACCTCCAGCAGGGCACCCGCTCCCGCCTCACCACCGACGCCGTCGTCCTCGCCACCGGCTACCGCGAACGCCGCATGGACACCCTGCTCGCCGCCCTCGACCCCTACCTACGCCGCGACTCCGGCGCCCGCCCCCGCATCGACGCCCAGCACCGGCTGATCCTCGACCCCGCCGTCACCGGCTCCGTCTACGTCCAGAACGCCGAAACCCACACCCACGGCGTGGGCGCCCCCGACCTCGGCCTCGCCGCCTGGCGCAGCGCCACCATCCTCAACTCCCTCACCGGCACCACCCCCTACCCCCTCCCCACCCGCACCGCCTTCACCACCTTCGGCCTGCCCCAGCCCACCACCGGCCGCACCGGCACCGTCCCCCGCCAGAGCTCCACCCTCGTCCCCCGCCACTGACCCCCGACCGGACCGGCTCCCCCCCGCGGCCGGATGACCCACCACCGGCCGTCCCGATGTGCGACCCTGCACCACCCACACCCCAGCGCACAGGGAGCCACCATGACCGCCCCCCACACCCCCACCGCCCTCCCCTACGGCACCCCCGACACCCCCCGCCTCGCCGTACGCGGCGAAGCCCGCCTCGAAGTCGACCCCGAAATCGCCCGCATCGCCGTCACCGTCAGCGCCCGCGGCACCGACCGCACCACCGCCCTCACCGACCTCACCCACCGCAACGAAGCCGCCCTCACGCTCATCAAGAACTACGGCGACGCCATCGAGAAACTCGAAACCGGCACCTTCAGCCTCACCCCCCAGCTCACCGAAAAGGGCCGCCACGAACGCATCCGCGCCTACCACGGACGCGTCACCCACACCGCCACCCTCAACGACTTCACCGTCCTCGGCGAACTCACCACCCGCCTCGCCGACCTCGACCTCACCGGCGTCGACGGCCCCTGGTGGGCCCTGCGCCCCGACTCACCCGCCCACCGCACCGCCCGCACCCGAGCCGTCCACGAAGCCGTCCAGCGCGCCCGCGAATACGCCGAAGCCCTCGACGCCCGCCTCGACGCCCTCCTGGAGATCGCCGACCTCGGCGCCGAGAACAACGCCCCCGCCGCCCCCGCCATGCGCTCCTTCGCCGGATACGGCGGCGCCACCCAGGAAAACGCCCCCGCACTCGACCTCGAACCCCAGCGCCAAGCCGTCTACGCCCAGGTCAACGCGCGCTTCACCATGACCCGTCCCGCGCTCTGAGACCACCCCGCACGAGGGCTATATTCCGCTCATCAGAGCGCCTTCGCGCCCATTCCAAGAGTTGTCAACACCCCTTCACCAACCGCTCGTTGAGCAGTCACCTGCCCACCGTTCCCTACCGCCCGGTACGTCATAGGGTCGACGCATGCGCCGAGCGAAAATCGTCTGCACCCTGGGGCCCGCCACCGACTCGTACGAGCAGATCAAAGCCCTCGTCGAGGCCGGAATGGACATCGCCCGCTTCAACCTCAGCCACGGCACCTACGCCGACCACGAGGCACGGTTCGACCGGGTCCGCAAAGCCTCCGAAGAGACCCGCCGCAGCGTCGGCATCCTCGCCGATCTTCAAGGCCCGAAGATCCGGCTCGGCCGGTTCCGCGAAGGCCCCGTACTTCTCGAACGCGACGACGAGTTCACCATCACCGTCGAACCCTCCGTCGAAGGCGACCGCGCCATCTGCGGCACCACCTACGACGGCCTCGCCGCCGACGTCACCACCGGCGAACACATCCTCATCGACGACGGCAAGGTCACCCTCGAGGTCACCGAGGTCGACGGACCCCACGTCCGCACCCGGGTCATCGAGGGCGGCATGGTCTCCGACCACAAGGGCCTCAACCTCCCCGGCGTCGCCGTCTCCGTCCCCGCCCTCTCCGAAAAGGACCAGGACGACCTCCGCTGGGCCCTGCGCTACGGCGCCGACCTCATCGCCCTCTCCTTCGTCCGCAGCGGCCGCGACATCGAAGACGTCCACCGCATCATGCGCGAGGAAGACCGCTTCCTGCCCGTCATCGCCAAGATCGAAAAGCCCCAGGCCGTCGACAACATCGACGACATCGTGGCCGCCTTCGACGGCATCATGGTCGCCCGCGGCGACCTCGGCGTCGAAATGCCCCTGGAAACCGTCCCGATCGTCCAGAAGCGCGCCATCAAGCTGGCCAAGCGCAACGCCAAACCGGTCATCGTCGCCACCCAGATGCTCGACTCGATGATCGACAACTCCCGCCCCACCCGCGCCGAGGCCTCCGACGTCGCCAACGCCGTCATCGACGGCACCGACGCCGTCATGCTCTCCGGCGAGACCAGCGTCGGGAAGTACCCCACCGAGACCGTCAAGACCATGAGCCGCATCGTCGAGGCCGCCGAGGAAGACCTCCTCGCCAAGGGCCTCCCGCCGCTCACCGACGCCAACAAGCCCCGCACCCAGGGCGGCGCCGTCGCCCGCGCCGCCGCCGACATGGGCGACTTCCTCGGCGCACGGTTCCTCGTCGCCTTCACCCAGTCCGGCGACACCGTCCGCCGCCTCTCCCGCTACCGCTCGCCCATCCCGCTGCTGGCCTTCACCCCCGACCCGGCCACCCGCTCCCAGCTCAACGTCAGCTGGGGCGTGGAAACCTTCCTCGGCCCCACCGTCGACTCCACCGACGAGATGGTCGCCCAGGTCGACGAGCAGCTCCTGAGGCTCGGCCGCTGCCAGAAGGGCGACGTCGTCATCATCACCGCCGGCTCCCCGCCCGGCATCCCCGGCTCCACCAACCTCGTCCGCGTCCACCACATCGGCGAGGACGACACCCCGAAGTAGCCCCACCCGCACCGCGCTCCCGCTGGGCCGAGGTACCTGACTGCCGTCCCTGTCAGTACTTCGGCCCGATGTGTCGGTCCATGAGGGCGACGGAGGCTTTGCGGGCTACGGAGACGTTCTCGGCTTTGCGGGATTGCCGGGCGGGTTTCCACTCGACCCCGACGGCGTCGAGGGTGTCGGTGTAGAGGCGGATGATGTCGGCGGACATGTTGGTGAAGAAGTACCGCGGATACTCGTAGCGTTTGCGCTCGCCGCCGACGATCCGCGTGGTCCAGTTGGTGATGCGGCAGCCGTCGGAATGGATGAGTCCGCGGAGGAACTCCCAGGGATACGCGTCCACGATCTGCTGCTGCCAGAATTCGAGGACGATGGGTCGCTCGTGCTTCTTGCCGGGGCCGTGCTGGGGGAACAGGCAGGGCCAGTGGCGGCTGTAGCTCGTCACCATGACGCAGCCTTCGCGCTGGACGATGCACACGCTGTTTGTGGGGCGGACCGCTTTGACCGCGTCGCGGCATGCGGCGATAAGGCCCGGCCAGGCATCCGCGCACGCGATACGCAGCGCGTACCCACGCCGTCGAGGTTGTTTGCTGAGGCAGCCGTCGCCGAGGTAGAGGCCGAGTAAGTACGCGTACGCCTCGGCATCCTTCGGCGGCTGTGGCACCTGCTCGCATCGCGGGCATTCCGTCGTGCGCGAGAGGGGCTCGATCCTGGTCTGCCAGGAGCGGATTGCGTACCGGGATATGCCGGTCTGCTTGCTCACAGAGTTGAGGCTGCGCCCTTGGGCTACGAGGGAGAGGGCATGAGTACGCGTTGAGGTGTCGTACATGCATGCGATCGTGACGGGAATTGCTTCAAGCGAGGGGAATTCGATAGCGCCATCACCGAAAAGGGTGAAGCTAATCGGTTGTCGCGTCATCTTCGAATCGAAGAGAAAGTGCCCCAGGTGGGATTCGAACCCACACTTTCGGCTGTTTGAGAGCCGCCTCTCTAACCAGTTGGAGTACTGGGGCCTTAGAAAGGGAGGATACCTGCTGCCCTGCGTGGTCCTACCCTACAGGAGCTAGGTAGGCTCATGGGGCACCACCTGCCTGGAATGAGGAGTCCCGTGAGCGCCGCCGAGCCCGAGCAGCCCGTCGCCGATGACGATCAGTCGCATGTCCCGCCGCTGACCACGCGGGTCGTGATCGCGGAGGACGAGGCGCTCATCCGTCTCGACCTCAAGGAGATGCTGGAGGAAGAGGGCTACACCGTCGTCGGTGAGGCCGGGGACGGGCAGACGGCCGTGGAGCTGGCCCGGGAGCACCGGCCCGACCTGGTGATCCTGGACGTGAAGATGCCGGTGCTGGACGGTATCTCGGCGGCCGAGAAGATCGCCGAGGAGAGCATCGCCCCGGTGCTGATGCTGACCGCGTTCTCGCAGCGTGAGCTGGTGGAGCGGGCGCGGGACGCGGGCGCGATGGCGTATCTGGTGAAGCCGTTCTCGAAGAGCGACGTGGTGCCGGCGATCGAGATGGCGGTGAGCCGGTTCACCGAGCTGAAGACGCTGGAGCAGGAGGTCGCGGACCTCACGCAGCGGCTGGAGACCCGGAAGCTGGTGGACCGGGCGAAGAGCATTCTGCAGACGCAGTACGGGCTGACGGAGCCGGCCGCGTTCCGGTGGATTCAGAAGACGTCGATGGACCGGCGGCTGTCGATGCAGCAGGTTGCGGAGGCGGTCATCGAGGACGCCGAGGAGAAGAAGCAGCAGAAGGACTAGTAGCGGCCCGTGCCGTGCGAGTGAGCGGCCCCGTACCGGTGTTGACCGGTACGGGGCCGCTCGTCGTGCGGTGCGGTGGGTCAGTCCTCGCCGAGGTAGGCCTTGCGGACGGACTCGTCGTGGAGGAGGGCGGCGCCGGTGCCGGAGTGGACGATGCGGCCGATCTCCATGACGTGTCCCTGGTCGGCGAGGGAGAGCGCGGCCTGGGCGTTCTGTTCGACGAGGAGGATGGTGGTGCCCTGGGAGCGGAGTTCGCGGATGGTTTCCATGATCTTCTGCATCATGATCGGGGAGAGGCCCATGGAGGGCTCGTCGAGCATGAGGAGTTTGGGGCGGGACATCAGGGCGCGGCCCATGGCGAGCATCTGCTGTTCGCCGCCGGAGAGGGTGCCGGAGGCTTGTTTGCTGCGTTCGCCGAGGATGGGGAAGAGTTCGTAGACGCGCTGGATGTCCTTCTCGATGCCGTCGGCGTCCTTGCGGAGGAAGGCGCCGAGCTTGAGGTTTTCGGCGATGGTGAGGCGGGGGAAGAGGCGGCGGCCTTCGGGGGAGTGGGCGAGGCCGCGTTCGACGATCTTGTGGGCGGGGACGCCGTTGAGCGGTTCGCCGTCGAAGGTGATCTTGCCGGCGAGGGGCTTGAGGAGGCCGGAGAGGGTGCGCAGGGTGGTGGTCTTTCCGGCGCCGTTGGTGCCGATGAGGGTGACGGCCTGGCCTGCTTCGACGGAGAACGAGATGCCTTTGACGGCTTCGATCTTGCCGTAGGCGACGCGGAGGTCCTCGACTTCGAGCAGTGCGGTCATGGGGTGTCTCCGGTCTGTCCCTGGGCCGGCTGGTCGGTGGGGGCCGTCCCGTCTGCTGCGTCGGGTGCTGCGGTCGCGTCCGGGGTGCCGGGGCCGGCCGGGTCCGTGGCGGGGGCCGGTGCGGCGGCGTCCTCGACGGGGGTGCCGAGGTAGGCGGCGATGACGCGTTCGTCGGCCTGGACGATGTCGGCGGTGCCTTCGACGAGTTTCTGGCCCTGGACGAGGACGGCGACGCGGTCGCACATGGTGAAGATGAAGCGCATGTCGTGCTCGATGACGAGGACGGCGATGCCCTGGGCGCGGATGGCGAGGACGAGGTCCTGGGTGGCGCGGGTCTCCTGGGGGTTCATGCCGGCGGTGGGTTCGTCCAGGAGCAGCAGTCCGGGTTCGCTGGCGAGGGCGCGGGCGATTTCGAGCTTGCGTTGTTCGCCGTAGGGGAGGTTGCGGGCGAGGTGGTCGCGTTTGTGGGCGAGGCCGGTGAACTCCAGGAGTTCCATGGCGCGTTCCTCGCTGGTGCGTTCGGCTTTCTTGAAGCCGGGGCTGCGGAGGAGGGCGGACCAGAGGCCTTCTTTGGTGCGGGTGTGGCGTCCGACGAGGACGTTTTCGAGGACGGTCATGTTGGCGAAGAGGCGGATGTTCTGGAAGGTGCGGGCGACGCCGGCCTGGGTGACGAGATGGGGTTTGCGGGAGAGGCGGGTGCCGCGGTAGCTGACGGTGCCTTCGGTGGGCACGTAGAGGCCGGTGAGGCAGTTGAAGAAGGTGGTTTTGCCGGCGCCGTTGGGGCCGATGAGGCCGACGATTTCGCCGGCGCCGACGGTGAGGTCGACGCCGCGTACGGCGGTGAGTCCGCCGAAGCGCATGGTGACGCCGTCGGCGCGGAGGACGGTGCCGGTGTCGGTGGTGGGTGCGGGGCTGGCTGCTGTGGTCATGGTCGTCACGCCTTTGCCTGGGTGGCGCCGAGGGTGGCGTCTGCGTCGGGGAGGCGCTGGTCGGGCACGTCGAGTTGGCCGGTTTCGTGGAATTCCAGCTGCTTCCTGCGGTCGGGGATGAGGCCTTCGGGGCGGAAGCGCATGAGGAGGACGAGGGCGATGCCGAAGAGGAGGAGCTGGTAGTCCTGGAGGAAGTCGAGTTTGGCGGGGATGAGGAAGAGGAGGGCGGCGCCGACGAGGGGTCCGCTGAGGGTGCCCATGCCGCCGAGGATGACGGCGGCGAGGAGGAAGGCGGAGTTGGGGGGCTGGGGGCCGGCGAACTGGAACTGTTCGGGGGTGGCGGTGGTGACGACGTGGGCGTGCACGGTGCCGGCGAGTCCGGCGAGGGCGGCGCCGAGGGCGAAGGCCAGGAGGCGGAGGCGGAAGCTGTTGATGCCCATGGCGATGGCGGCGGTCTCGTCCTCGCGGATGGCGATCCAGGCGCGGCCGATGCGGGAGGCGGCGGCGCGCCGGAAGACGAGGACGACGAAGGCCGTCACGAGGATCATCAGCAGGTAGTAGTTGCCGTAGGTGGCGATGGGGATGCCGAGGATGGTGTGGGGTTCGCCGAAGTTGAACCCGAAGATCTCCAGGTTGGGGATGTTGGGGATGCCCATGGCGCCGTTGGTGATGTCGGGGCCGGTGGTGCCGTTGAGGTTGAGCATGGCGATGCGGAAGATCTCACCGAAGCCGAGGGTGACGATGGCGAGGTAGTCGCCGCGCAGGCGGAGGGTGGGGGCGCCGATGAGGACGCCGAAGACGAGGGAGGCGGCGGCGCCGGTCAGGAGGGCCGCCCAGAAGGGGAAGTGGAGTCCGAGGGCGGATTCGGGGGAGCCGGAGACGAGGGCGGCGGCGTAGGCGCCGACGCCGAGGAAGGCGACGTAGCCGAGGTCGAGGAGGCCGGCGAGGCCGACGACGACGTTGAGGCCCAGGGCGACGGTGGCGAAGATCAGGATGTTGGCCCCGATGATCGTGTACTGGTCGGTGTCCTGGGTGAAGGGGAAGCAGGCGGCGGAGAGGAAGGCCGCGCCGAGGGCCACGCCGCGGTGGGTGTGGGTGAGTGCGGTGAGCCGTGCGATGAGTCCGGCCCGGTGGAGGGCGGGGACGGCGAGCACCATGAAGAGCAGGTAGCCGACGAAGGGGGCGCCGTCGTCGGTGTCGATGCCGTAGGTGAAGGCGAGCAGCCCGGCGGCGAAGGCGGCGGCGATGATCAGGATCTCGGCCCAGGAGGGGAGTTCGCGGGTGCGGCGCCGTACGGGGGAGGCGGCGAGGCTCGCGGTGAAGCGCTGCCAGGGGGTGGCGGGTGGCTTGCCGTCGGTCTTGTCGGGGGGCAGCGCGAGGGCGCCGGCGAGGGTGAGCAGGGAGGTGGCGGCCGCGAGGGCGCCGCCCGGTTCGAGGTTGATCAGGCCGTTGAGGTGGACGGCGATGGCGAGGAGGGTGAACCAGGTGGCGGCGAAGGTGGCGAGGGCCGCGAGGAGGGTGGGGGCGTTGCGTCCCGCGGGGGTGAGCCATCGCAGGCCGCGGACGCCGAGGGCCGCGAGGGCGAACAGCAGGGTGAGGAGGCTGCCGGCGAGGGTGACGAGCTGCAGTCCGGCGGGGGAGAGGTAGTAGGTGAGGTCGCCGGGGAAGTCGCTGCTCCAGGTCCAGGCGAGGGCGGTGCTGGCGGTGGTGGCCAGGGCGCCGGCGACGGTGGTCAGGCGCGCGGTGCGCTCGGGGAGCGGTATGAGGCCGCGGGCGGGGGTGGTGGTGTGGGTGGTCATCGGTATCACGCCCGATCCGCGACGCGTTCGCCCAGGAGGCCTTGTGGTCTCAGCAGGAGTACGAGGATGAGGAGGACGAAGGCCCAGACGTCCTTCCAGGCTCCGCCGCCGAATTGCTGCATGCCGGGGATTTCCTCGATGTAGGCGGTGGCGAGGGCTTCGGCGACGCCGAGGACGACGCCGCCGAGCATGGCGCCGTAGATGTTGCCGATGCCGCCGAGCACGGCTGCGGTGAAGGCCTTGAGGCCCATGATGAAGCCCATGCGGAACTGGACCTCGCCGGTGCGCAGTCCGTAGGCGACGGCGGCGACGCCGGCGAAGGCGGCGCCGATGGCGAAGGCGAGGACGATGATGCGGTCGGTGTTGATGCCCATGAGCTTGGCGGTGTCGGGGTCCTGCGCGGTGGCCTGCATGGCGCGGCCGCTGCGGGTCTTGGCGACGAAGAAGCCGAGGGCGATCATGCAGGCGGGGGCGGCGACGAGGACGAAGAGGTCGCCGCGCTGGACGGTGGCGCCGAGGATCTCGAAGGCGTCGCCTTTGAACTGGGGGAAGACGCGGGCCTGTTTGCCGTCGGGGTACCACTTCCAGACGGCTTGCTGGAGGGCGATGGACAGGCCGATGGCGGTGATGAGGGGGGCGAGGCGGGGGGCGCCGCGCAGGGGGCGGTAGGCGAAGCGTTCGGCGGCTATGCCGACGAGGACGGATACCGCGATGCCGCCGAGGAGCATGGCCGGCAGGGCGAGGGCGAGGGAGGTGCCGGCGGGCAGTGCGAGGAAGACGCTGAGCGCTCCGAAGCCGCCGACCATGAAGATCTCGCCATGGGCGAAGTTGATGAGCTGGACGATTCCGTAGACCATCGTGTAGCCGATCGCGATGAGTCCGTACATCGCGCCGAGGATGAGTCCGTTGGCCAGCTGTTGCGGCAGTTCGCTCACCGCAGGGCCTCCGTTGCGTGGGAGTGAGGATCTCCGGGCCGGTCGGAGCGAGGGGTCATCCAGGCCGGGTGGGAGTGGGGAGAGTCCGGGCTGTCCCGGTGTGCCGCGGGCCGCGCCAGGGGCGTTGGTGCGTCCTGGCGCGGCCCGGGTGGTGTGGGGTGGTGCGGTGGGTCAGCTCTTGTCGAACTTCTTGAATTCGGCGCTGAATCGGGAGGCCCAGGCGCCCTTGTCGACCTGGTAGGCGGTGATCATGGTGTTGGTGGTGTCGCCGTATTTGTCGAAGGCGATGGGGCCGGTGACTCCGTCGAAGGTGACCTTGTTCATCGCGTCGACGACCTTCTTGCGGGCGTCGTCGGGCAGCTTGCCGTCGTTGTCCGCGACGACCTTCTTCACGGCCTGGATGATGGCCCAGGTCGAGTCGTAGGCGGAGCCGCCGTAGGCCTCGTAGGACTCCTTGAAGCCGGCTGCCTTGTAGTCGGCGATGAACTTCTTGGCGGAGGGGAGTTCCTCGACGGGCTTGCCGACGGAGGAGGCGTAGTCGCCCTGTGCCTTCTTGTTGAGCTTGATGTAGTCGCCGCTGTACATGCCGTCGCCGCCCATGAGGGGGACGGTGACGCCGCCGTCCTTGAGCTGCTGGCTGAGCGGGCCGGAGGCGGGGTATTCGCCGCCGTAGAAGACCAGGTCGGGCTTGGCGGACTTGACCTTGGAGACGACGGCCTTGAAGTCACGGTCGTCGGGGCTGACGTGTTCGGTGCCGGCGATCTTGCCGCCGAGCTTGCTGAACTGGTCCTTGAAGGAGGAGGCCAGGCCGACGCCGTAGGTCTTCTGGTCGTCGATCACGTAGGCCTTCTTGGCCTTCATCTTCTCCCACGCGTACTGGCCGTCGAAGGCGCCCTGCACCTCGTCGGTGGTGGCGGTGCGGAAGTAGGTGGAGAAGGGGCGGACGCGTTTGTTCTGCTTCCAGTCCTTGCCCTGGGTGAGGTCGGGCGTGGTGTTCGCCGGCGAGATCAGGGTGAGGTTGTTCTGCTGGGCGACCTGCTGCATGGACTGGGCGACGCCGGAGTTGAGCGGGCCGACGATGCCGAGCACGTCCTTGTCGCCGGCGAGTTTGGTGGCGTTCTGCTGGCCGGCGTTGGGGAGGGCCTTGTCGTCGAGGGCTTCGAGCTTGAAGGTGACGCCGTCGACCTCGCCGGCCTTGTTGGCGGTGTCGATGGCGAGCTGGGCGGAGTTGCGGATGCCCAGGCCCAGGGCGGAGAGCTCGCCGGTGGTGGGGGCGTCGAGGCCGATGACGACGGTTGTCTTGGAGCCGTCGCCGCTCTTGTCGTCGCCGCGGGAGCCGCACGCGGAGAGCGTGAGGGCGCCGGCGGTGACTGCGGTGGTGAGGAGAAGCAAGGAACGGTGACGCACGATCAGTCCTTTCCCTGGCGCGGCCACGGCTGTCGCATGGCCGTTCCGCGGTGGCCGGGGCTGCGCTGGGCAGCGAAGGTGCGTGCTTCGTCAGTGAGCCCGGCGGCGCGGTGACTGGCGGTGACTCTAAGCCGGTGTTCGCCGCACCGGCAGAGGCGCCGACCAGGATGTGACGCTCTTGTTATGACCTTCGATGAGCGTTATGCCGTTATGGTCCTTACACCGCAGGGCGAACACGGTGCGGAGGGCGAACTCGCACTTCCACGGGCGTATTAGGACGCGCGGTGCAGCAGCGGCGTCCGGATAGCGGATGCGCCGGGTGCGGCGGTGCCGATGCCCGTGGGGGGTACGGCAGTTGGGCCGGGCGACGCACCGCGCCGGGGTCACGCAGCGTTACGGACATGCGGACGGCCCCGCTCCCGTGACCGGGTGCGGGGCCGTGACGGCTTGCGGCGGTGGACCGTCCGGGGCGGGTCAGCCGCGGTAGGCGTCGGCGTCCACGTCGCGCAGCATGCAGGTCAGCCGGGCGGTGCAGACCCGCTTGTCCTGCTCGTCGGTGATCACGATCTCGTAGGTGGCGGTGGAGCGGCCACGGTGGACGGGGGTGGCGACACCGGTGACCAGGCCGGAGCGCACGCCGCGGTGGTGGGTGCAGTTCAGGTCGACGCCGACGGCGAGCTTGGTGGGGCCGCCGTGCAGCATGGCGCCGACGGAGCCGAGGGTCTCGGCGAGGACGGCCGAGGCGCCGCCGTGCAGCAGCCCGTAGGGCTGGGTGTTGCCCTCGACGGGCATGGTGCCGACGACCCGGTCGGGGGCGGCGTCGGTGACCTGCACGCTCATCCGCTCGCCGAGGTGTCCGGCGGAGAAGAACGAGGGCAGGTCGAGGCCGAGGCCGGCCCACTGGTCGAGGATCTCCTGCGGAAAGTTGGTCGTGCTGCGCTCACCCATGCCTACGGCTCCGTTCGCTCGCCCGTGATCGTCGTCGATCCGTGCCTGTTCCTATCAGGCGCCTGAGCAAGCGCTCAGCGCGGGGTCGTGGTTCCCGCCGCACGTCCCGTGAGCGGTCAGTCCTCTCGGGGGCTCTCCAGGCGGATCACCACAGACTTGGCGGCGGGGGTGTTGCTGGTGTCGGCGGTGTGGTCCAGCGGGATGAGGACGTTGGTCTCGGGGTAGTAGGCGGCCGCGCAGCCGCGGGCCGTCGGGTAGTGCACGACGCGGAAGCCGGGCGCGCGCCGCTCGCTGCCGTCCGTCCACTCGCTGACCAGGTCGGTGTACGCGCCGTCGGCCAGGCCCCGTTCGCGGGCGTCGTCGGGGTGCACGAGCACCACGCGGCGGCCGTTCCTGATGCCGCGGTAGCGGTCGTCGAGGCCGTAGACGGTGGTGTTGTACTGGTCGTGGGAGCGCAGCGTCTGCAGCAGCAGCCGGCCCTCGGGGACGGCGGGGTACTCGACGGGCGCGGCGGTGAAGTTGGCCTTCCCGGTGGCGGTGGGGAAGCTGCGGCTGTCCCGGGGGGCATGCGGGAGGGCGAAGCCCCCGGGGCGGGCGACCCGGGTGTTGAAGTCCTCGAAGCCCGGGATGACATGGGAGATGCGGTCGCGGATGGTGGCGTAGTCCCGCGCGAACTCCTCCCAGGGGGTGCGGCTCGCGGCGCCCAGGACGCGGCGGGCCAGGCGGGCGACGATGGCGGTCTCGGACAGCAGCTGGGGGCCGGCGGGCTCCAGGCGGCCGCGGGAGGCGTGCACCATGCCCATGGAGTCCTCGACCGTCACGAACTGTTCGGTGCGCCGCCCGTCGGGTCCGGTCTGCACATCGCGTTCCGTACGGCCCAGGGTCGGCAGGATCAGCGCGCGGGCGCCGGTGATCACATGCGAGCGGTTGAGCTTGGTGGAGACGTGGACGGTCAGCCGGGCGCGGCGCATGGCGGTCTCGGTGACGTCGGTGTCGGGGGTGGCGGCGACGAAGTTGCCGCCCATCGCGAAGAACACCTTGGCCTGTCCGTCGCGCAGGGCGCGGATGGCGCGGACGACGTCGAGGCCGTGCTCCCGGGGCGGGGCGAAGCCGAACTCCTTCTCCAGGGCATCGAGGAAGGCGGGCGCGGGCCGTTCGAAGATGCCCATGGTGCGGTCGCCCTGGACGTTGCTGTGGCCGCGTACGGGGCAGACGCCGGCGCCGGGGCGGCCGATGTTGCCGCGCAGCAGCAGGAAGTTGACGACTTCCTGGATGGTGGGGACGGAGTGCTTGTGCTGGGTCAGGCCCATGGCCCAGCAGACGATGGTGCGGCGCGAGGCGAGGACCATGGCGAGCGCGCGGTCGATCTCCTCGCGGGTCAGGCCGGTGGCGCGGAGCGTCTCGTCCCGGTCGTCACCGGCGCGGGCGGTGCGCGCGAACTCCTCGAAGCCATGGGTGTGTTCGCGGATGAAGTCCTCGTCGAGGGCTCCGTCGGTGTCGAGGAGGAGGCGGTTGAGGGCGCGGAAGAGCGCCTGGTCGCCGCCGAGGCGCACCTGGAGGAAGAGGTCGGTGAGCGCGGTGCCGCCGCCGGCCAGGCCGCGCGCGGTCTGCGGGTTCTTGAAGCGCTCCAGTCCGGCCTCGGGCAGCGGGTTGATCGAGATGATCTTCGCGCCGCCGGCCTTGGCCTTCTCCAGGGCGGTCAGCATCCGCGGGTGGTTGGTGCCCGGGTTCTGCCCGGCGACGATGATCAGGTCGGCCTGGTAGAGGTCCTCCAGGAGGACGCTGCCCTTGCCGATGCCGAGGGTCTCCGTCAGGGCGGTGCCCGACGACTCGTGGCACATGTTGGAGCAGTCGGGGAGGTTGTTGGTGCCGAACTCGCGGGCGAACAGCTGGTAGAGGAAGGCGGCCTCGTTGCTGGTGCGGCCGGAGGTGTAGAAGACGGCCTCGTCGGGGGAGCCGAGGGCGGTCAGCTCCTCGCCGATGATGTCGAAGACCCGCTCCCAGGTCACCGGCTCGTAGTGGTCGGCGCCCTCGGCGAGGTACATCGGGTGGGTGAGGCGGCCCTGCTGGCCGAGCCAGTAGCCGCTGCGGGTCGCGAGGTCTTCGACGGAGTGCGCGGCGAAGAAGTCCGGGGTGACCCGGCGCAGGGTGGCCTCTTCGGCGACGGCCTTGGCGCCGTTCTCGCAGAATTCGGCGGTGTGCGGCTTGTCGGGCTCGGGCCAGGCGCAGCCGGGGCAGTCGAAGCCGTCCGGCTGGTTGACGCGCAGGAGGGTGAGGGCGGTGCGGCGGACGCCCATCTGCTGCTGGGACATGCGCAGGGCGTGGGTGAGCGCCGGCAGCCCGACGGCGGAGTGCTGGGGTCCGCTGACCTCGGGTGCGTCCTGGACGGGGTCCGACGCGGGCGGCTTGCCTGCCATGACGCTCTCCCTTGAGCCGTGAGCCGGGGCGTGGTCCGCCGGGACGTGGCGGATCGTTGCCGTACGCATCAGATCCTGTCACGGACGCGCCGGGGCGGTGTAGAGACGATCGCCGGGGGCGCGGATCAGGGGTGCGGGCCGGGGGAGCGGCGGGGTGCCGGCGGGGGCCGGGGCCGCCGCGGCGGGGATTGTCAGTGCGGCGTGGCAGGATCGGGGGCGTGGCAGCAAAGGCAGCGAAGAAGAGCGAAGCGACCGGGACCGAAGCGGCGGCGGGCGGCCGCCCCCGTCTGCTCCTGATGGACGGGCATTCCATGGCGTACCGGGCGTTCTTCGCCCTGCCCGTGGAGAATTTCACGACCGTCACGGGACAACCGACCAATGCGATCTACGGCTTCGCGTCGATGCTCGCGAACACCCTGCGTGACGAGGCGCCCACGCATTTCGCGGTGGCGTTCGACGTCTCGCGCAAGACCTGGCGGTCCGAGGAGTTCGCCGACTACAAGGCGAACCGCTCCAAGACGCCCGACGAGTTCAAGGGCCAGGTCGAGCTGATCGGTGAGCTGCTCGACGCGATGCGGGTCAAGCGGTTCGCGATCGAGGGCTTCGAGGCCGACGACGTCATCGCCACGCTCACAGAGCAGGCCACCGCGCAGGGCTTCGAGGTCTCGATCGTCACCGGCGACCGCGACTCCTTCCAGCTGGTCTCCGACGACGTCACGGTGCTCTACCCCACCAAGGGCGTCTCCGAGCTGACCCGCTTCACCCCGGAGAAGGTCTTCGAGAAGTACGGCCTGACCCCCGCCCAGTACCCCGACTTCGCCGCGCTGCGCGGCGACCCGTCCGACAACCTCCCCGGCATCCCCGGCGTCGGCGAGAAGACCGCCACGAAGTGGATCAACCAGTTCGGTTCCTTCGCCGAGTTGGTGGAGCGCGTCGACGAGGTCAAGGGCAAGGCGGGCGCCAACCTCCGCGAGCACCTGGACGCGGTGAAGCTCAACCGCCGGCTGACCGAGATGGTGCGCGACGTCGAGCTGCCGTGCGGCCCGGCGGAGCTGACCCGCGCGGCGTACGACCGCGACGCGCTCACGGTCTTCCTCAACGGCCTGGAGATCCGCAACCAGGGCCTGCGGGACCGGCTGCACGCCGTCGACCCGGGCGCCGAGGAGGCCGCCGGGCAGGCCGCCCCCGCCGCCGGCGTCGAGGTGGACGGCACGGTCATCGGCACCGGGGAACTCGCTCCGTGGCTGGCCGCGCACGGCACGGGACCGCTGGGTGTCGCCACGGTCGACGTCTGGACGCTGGGCAGCGGCAGCGTCGCCGAGGTGGCGCTGGCCGCCGCCGACGGCCCGGCCGCCTGGTTCGACCCGGCCCAGCTCGACGAGGCCGACGAGCAGGCCTTCGCCGCCTGGAGCGCCGACCCCGACCGCCCCAAGGTGATGCACAACGCCAAGGGCCTGATGCGGGTGTTCGGCGAGCACGGCTGGCGCATCGACGGCGTCACCATGGACACCGCGCTGGCCGCCTACCTGGTCAAGCCGGGCCGCCGCTCCTTCGCCCTGGACGCGCTGTCCCTCGAATACCTGGGGCGTGACCTCGCCCCGGCCGCGGCCGGTGACGGCCAGCTGGCGTTCGGCGCGGACGAGGAGGCCGAGGCGGACGCCCTGATGGGCCAGGCCCGTACGGTCCTCGACCTGGGCACGGCGTTCGGGACGAAGCTGGCCGAGGTCGGCGCCGCCGAGCTGCTGCGCGACGTGGAGCTGCCGACCAGCCGGCTGCTGGCCCGGATGGAGCGGGCCGGGATCGCCGCGGACCGGGGCTGGCTGGAGCGGATGGAGCAGCAGTTCGCCGGCGCCGTGCAGCAGGCCGTCAAGGAGGCGCACGCCGCCGCGGGCCACGAGTTCAACCTGGGATCGCCCAAGCAGCTCCAGGAGGTCCTCTTCGGTGAACTGGGCCTGCCCAGGACCAAGAAGACCAAGACGGGCTACACCACCGACGCCGACGCGCTCGCCTGGCTCGCCTCGCAGACCGACAACGAACTCCCGGTGATCATGCTCCGGCACCGTGAGCAGGCCAAGCTGCGCACGACCGTCGAGGGCCTGATCAAGACCATCGCCGCCGACGGCCGCATCCACACCACCTTCAACCAGACCGTGGCGGCCACCGGCCGGCTCTCCTCCACGGACCCCAACCTGCAGAACATCCCGGTGCGCACGGACGAGGGCCGGGCGATCCGCCGCGGCTTCGTCGTCGGCGAGGGCTTCGAGTCGCTACTGACCGCCGACTACAGCCAGATCGAGCTGCGGGTGATGGCCCACCTCTCCGAGGACGAGGGCCTGATCGAGGCGTTCACCTCCGGCGAGGACCTGCACACCACCGTCGCCTCGCATGTCTTCTCGGTCGACACGTCCCAGGTCGACCCGGAGATGCGCCGCAAGATCAAGGCGATGTCCTACGGCCTGGCGTACGGGCTGTCGGCCTTCGGCCTCTCCCAGCAGCTGGGCATCCAGCCCGACGAGGCCCGCAAGCTGATGGACAACTTCTTCGAGCGCTTCGGCGGAGTGCGCGACTACCTCCAGCGCGTCGTGGAGGAGGCCCGCGCCACCGGCTACACGGAGACGATGCTCGGCCGCCGCCGCTACCTCCCCGACCTCAACAGCGACAACCGCCAGCGCCGCGAAATGGCCGAGCGGATGGCGCTGAACGCCCCGATCCAGGGCACCGCCGCCGATATCGTCAAGATCGCGATGCTGCGGGTCGACACGGCGCTGCGGGCCGCGGAGCTGGAGTCCCGGATGCTGCTCCAGGTCCACGACGAAATCGTGGTCGAGGTGGCCCCGGGCGAACGCACGAAGGTCGAGGAACTGGTCCGCCGCGAGATGGCCGCTGCCGTCGAACTGAGCGCCCCGCTGGACGTCTCGGTCGGCTCCGGCAAGGACTGGGAGTCCGCGGCGCACTGAGCCGGGAAGCGGGCCGGTGGCGGCGCGGGACACTCCGCGGCGCCACCGGCCCCAGGCTGTCACCGGCCCCAGGCTGTCACCGGCCCCAGGCTGTCACCGGCCCGTGCGGCCACCGGCCCGTGCGGCGCTGCCACCGCCGCACCGTGCTCCACCACCTGCCGCCCGGCCCCCAACCCGGCCCCAACCCAGCCCGCCCCGCGCCGAGTTGCCCCGCCTCCGGCCTGTGCGGCAGGAGCCCGCCCCGGTCGTCGCCCGGCGCGTCATGGATCTTGTTCACCGGGAGGGCACCTGCTTTGATCACCCCGTGATACGCCGTGTGGCCCGCGCTCTGGGCACCTATGTCTCCCGCAGCCCGGTCACGGCCGGCTATGCCGGACTGCTGTTGTCGACCCATCTGTGGTGCACCGCGGTGCTGTCCACCGCGGAGGCTCAGCGGGTGATGCTCGGCATCAGCACCCATCTGGACAATCTCCAGGACCGTCCGGTCCGTGCGCTGGCGGGCAGCATGCTGTTCTTCGACGGCACGCTGACCGAGGTCACCTCGGAGGCCTTCGCCGGCACGCTGATCACACTCGGGCTCGGCGTCATCGTCTGCCTGGCATGGCTGGAGCGCCGGTACGGAGCGGGACGGGCCTACGGCATCTTCGTCCTGGGGCACCTCGGTGCCACGCTGCTCACCGTGCCGGTGATCCAGGTGGCCCTCGCCCAGGGCTGGTACCCGGACAGCGTCCGGCACGCCGCCGACTTCGGCATCAGCTACGGGGCCGAGACGGTGCTCGCGACGGGGGCACTCCTGCTGCGCCGGGCGCGGTGGTTCGCGGCGGCCGGTGTCGTCGCCTGGCCGGTGCTCGGCGGCGACTGGAGCGGGGTGCTGCCCGACTTCACCACCGTGGGACATCTGCTGGCGGCCGCCATCGGCTTCGGCTGCGGCGCCTTCCTGCTGCGCGCCGCCCGCCGGGCCGCCCCGGCTCCGGTGCCGCAGCCCGATGCGGCCCTCGCCGAGTAGCCCGACGCGGTGCGGCGGCGCGCAGGCCCGGCGGGTGCGCCGGGCGTCGTCACGCGCCGCCGGGCGGCCTGTTCCGTGACCCGGCCGCGGCACCCGACGGCGACACCTCCCGGGGCGCGGTCCGCACCGCGGGCGCCGGCAGCCGCCCCGTGGCGCCGGCCGCCCGGGTGCGGCGGTGCAGCAGCCGTACGGCCACCGCGAAGAGCGGCAGCCCGAGGACGAGGCCGGCCCCGGCGCCGAAGAGCGCGGTCGGCAGGTATTCGAGTGCGCTCGCCGCGGGACCGTACACGGCGCGCGCCCGCAGGACCCGGTGCACGGCACCGGCCGCCACGCACAGCGCGAGCGGGGCGGTCAGCAGCAGCCGCAGCCGTACGGACAGCTCCGGCACCGAGGCCGGCGGCCCGGCGGCAGCCGCGGTAGCGCCCCGCCCCCGGAGGACCGGCCACACGAACACGGCCACCCCGGCCAGCGCGAGCGCCGAGGTCCCGTACTGGACGTACGTGTACACCGGCAGTCCGCCCACCACCTGGTCCAGCCCGGGAACCAGCCGGGTGCCCCAGCGGCCCGGGTGGGTGAAGGCGTCCCAGACCACATGGGTCGCCGCCCCGAGTACCGCCGAGACCAGGAACCCGCCC
Source organism: Streptomyces sp. NPDC048612 (assembly GCF_043199295.1). Taxonomy (NCBI): domain Bacteria; kingdom Bacillati; phylum Actinomycetota; class Actinomycetes; order Kitasatosporales; family Streptomycetaceae; genus Streptomyces; species Streptomyces sp. NPDC048612. The sequence goes on along the minus strand of NZ_JBICVV010000020.1, from coordinate 23,653 downwards.
ACCAGGACGGCGAGTTCGCGAGACCCACGAGGCTGCCAGGGCCGGCCGCGCAGGAAGGCGTGGACCGGGCCCCGCCAGGTCCGGGGCACCAGCGCGGTCAACGGCTCGCGCACCAGCAGCCAGCCGGCCACGAGCACCACGGTGACCAGCACATCCACGGTCAGCACCCCGGGCAGCGAGTGGGTCACCGCACCGAAGGCCATCCCACCCGGAACCAAAGTGTCCGCGTAGTACGTCATATCGGGTGCGAACGACCCTGCCACGAGCGCCGAGGCGACCAGCGGGCCCCGGGCCGCGCCGGTTCGCCGGACGGCGGGGAGCACCGCGGCGGCGTGGCTGAGCGTGAATGGCATATGCCTCTCCTTGATCGGTTGCGATCATTATTGGGTGATGTGGGTGGTAGATGCCGGGCCCGAGTTGTCGTAGTCTCGCCTGAGTTGGAGCGCTGGGGGAGCGCGATACCGCGTCAGGAGCGCGGTACGGCAATGCGGAGGGGAACCACGTATGGCAGCCACATTCCGACGGCGGCTCCACAGGGGAGCGGCCTCGACGGCCGTGGCGGCCCTGGTGCTTGCCGCGCTGACCGCCTCTCAGGCGCCGGGCGCCACCGGCGAAGCGGCCGCCGAGCGGCAGCCGGCCCCGCCGCCCGCCGACGTCCCGATCGACGGTGGTTCCGGGTACTTCACCGACCTGCCGCCCCTCAACAGCCCGGTGCCGCCCCGGGGTTCGCACCACAAGGGCCAGGGTCAGGGCCAGGCCACCGGCAAGGGGCACGCCGAGGCCGGACTCCCCGCCACCGTCCTCGCCGCCTACAAGAAGGCCGCGTCCACGATCGACGCCTCCGACCCGGGCTGCCGGCTGCCCTGGCAGCTGCTCGCCGGGATCGGCAAGGTCGAGTCCGGCCAGGCGCGCGGTGGAGCGGTCGATGCCGAAGGCACCACCCTCCAGCCGATACTCGGTCCCCAGCTCAACGGCCGCGGCTTCGCGCGGATCACCGACACCGACGCGGGCCGCTACGACGGCGACCTCACCCACGACCGTGCCGTGGGCCCGATGCAGTTCATCCCGTCCACCTGGTCCGACGGCGGCCCCGACGGCGCCGGCTGGGGCGCCGACGGCAACGGCGACGGCAAGAAGGACCCGCACAACGTCTTCGACGCGGCGCTCGCCGCGGGCGGCTACCTCTGCGCCGGCGGCCGCGATCTGAAGGTCCAGCAGGACCTGGACCGGGCGATCCTCGGGTACAACCACTCCGAGGAGTATCTCCGCACGGTGCTGTCCTGGTACGCGTTCTACCGCAACGGCACCCATGAGGTGCCGGACGGCACGGGCGTCCTGCCGGTCCACCGCGACTCCGGCCGGCACGGCGACGACCACGGCGGCCGGTCCGAAGGACAGCGGCGGCCCGGCCACGGCACCGGCGACAAGCCGGGCAAGAGCCCGCGCCCCGGCAAGCCCGAGAAGCCCGGTCAGGGGCACAAGCCCGGCCAGGGACACAAGCCCGGCAAGGGCCAGCAGCACGACCCCGGCACGCCGGGCCGCCCGGACGGCACCGGCCCCGCACCGGGTGGCTCCGAGCCGCCCGCCCCGAAGCCCACCCCCACCCCCGAGCCGCCCACCGGACCCGCGCGCCCCGCCGCCCTCGTACGGGTCGGCGAGACGGACCTGAGCGCCATCGCGGGCGCCGAGTTCGCCCACGCGCCGCAGGTCCGCGCCCAGGACGGCCAGGGCAAGCCGGTCGCCGGAGCCCCCGTCCGCTTCACCCTCCCGAAGGCCACCGACGCCCGCTTCCCCGGTGACGTCACCGCCGTCACCGTCAAGACCGACAAGAGCGGCCTGGCCACCGCACCCACCCTCCGCGCGGGCGACCGGACTGGTGCCTTCCGCATCAGGGTCAGCGCGGAGAAGGACACCGCGCCCGCCGTCGAGATCGGCGCCACCGTCAAGCCCCGGCCCGCCCCGAAGGCCGACCAGCTCGCCCGCACCTCGGACAAGGAGCTGACCGCGACCGCCGGGAAGGCCTTCGCGGAGGACGCCGTCGAGATCAAGGCGACCTACCAGGGCGAGGCCGCGGCGGGCGTCGCGGTCACCGCCACCATGGTCACCGCCGACCCGGACCGCCCCGTGGAGAACGACAAGGGCCCCTACTTCAAGGACCCCGCCGCCCCCCGCGCCACCAAGGACAAGCCGGTCCGCACCCTCACCGGACTCACCACGGACGCCGACGGCCTGCTGAAACTCCCGAAGATCTACACCGACGCACACCCGGGAACCTTCCTGCTGCGGCTGACCACCGCCGACGGCGCCGTCCTCACCGTCAAGCTGAAGGTCGCCGCCCCGGCCCGCTCCTGACCCACCCGCCGGCCCGTCCACCCGGCCGGTTCCGCACCCCGGGCCGCTCCCCGCGCCCGGCCGGTCTCCGCCGTCCTGCCCGCCGTCCCGGGCAGGACGGCGGTGCCATGTGTTCTCATCTCCGCCGCGCGTTGCTACGGTGCCCCGCCCTGACGTCGTATCAGTTCCCGGGAGGCCGGCCATGCGCGCCCTGACAGCAGCCGCGGTCGGACTGGCCGCGGCGCTCGCCCTCGTCCTCACCCTCACGGCGACCGGCGCGCCCAGCGGCACCACCTCGCCCAAGCCGCTGCTGACCACCGTCCCCAAACACCCCTGAGGGAGGGACGCGACCGCCATGCGCCGTACCGAGCCAACCCCCCAGGGCCCGCCCGCCGGCGGCCGGCGCCGGCCGCCCCGCGGTATGCGCCGCCGGGCGAGCCTGATCCTGCTGGCCTGCGCCGTCTTCTTCACCGCCCTGTCCCCGCTGATGCGCTGGTACGCCTTCCCCCGGCTCGCCAAGATCCCGCCGAACCAGTACCAGGACATGGTCCTGGAAGCCGCCCCCGCCACCCTCCTCGACTACGGGACGATGAAGGCCGAACGCGTCCCCAGGGTCACCATCGTGCAGACCCTCAAGGGCGATGTCGCGGCCTCCGACCGGATCGAGAAGTCCGCCGGCCGCGACATCGTCGTCTGGAACGCGCTGTCCTACGTCGCCGGCCCCGACGGCAAGATGGTCTCCGCGATCCCCGAGCGCTACCTCTTCGACGCGCACACCCAGGAACCCGTGCACGCCACCGGCGAGATGGTCGACGGCGACCCGGTGCGCCGCGAGGGCATCGAGTTCAAGTGGCCGTTCCTCACCGAGCGGCGCGACTACACCTACTTCGACGCCCAGACCCGCACCTCGGCCCCCATCCACTACAAGGGGACCCGCACCTTCCGCGGCCTGGAGGTCTACTACTTCGAGCAGACCATCCCCTGGACCAGGGTCGCCCTCCCCAAGAAGATGCCGGTCAAGGGCATCACCCCGGAGTCCGTACGGAAGATGGGCACCACCCGCTGGTACACCACCAAGCGGATGTTCTGGGTCGAACCCGTCACCGGCGCCCCGGTCAACGGCCAGGAGATCCACCGGGAGGAGCTGCGCGGCGGCGACCTGCTGCCCGGCGGCGGCAAGGTCACCGCCTTCGCCGGCCATGTGAAGATGCGCGGCGACTACGTGGACTCCACCGTCGACCTGGTGACCTCACAGCGCACCCTCGTCCTGCTGCTCACCCGCTACCTCCCCTGGGGCTTCCTGCTCCTCGGCGCCGCCCTGCTCGCCCTGAGCCTGTACCTCGAAGCCCGCGCCCGCCGCCCCGCCACCGCACCGGACGGGCCGCCCGCCCCCGCGGCACCGGCCGGCGAACCCGCGGCCGACGGCCGGTGACCCGCTCAGCCCCGCCGCAGCCGCGCCGACGTGTGCCGGGTCGGCTCCGCCGTCGAAGGGTCCTCCGGCCAGGGATGCTTCGGATAGCGGCCGCGCAACTCCGCACGCACCGACCGGTAGCCGTCCCGCCAGAACGAGGCGAGATCGGCCGTGACGGCGGCCGGCCGCCCCGCGGGCGACAGCAGATGCACCAGCACCGGCACCCGCCCGCCGGCCACCCGCGGCGACTCCTGCAGGCCGAACAGCTCCTGCAGCTTCACCGCCAGCACCGGCTGCGCACCCCCGTAGTCCACCCGCACCCGTGAACCGCTCGGCACCTCGATCCGCTCCGGCGCCAGCTCGTCGAACCGGGCCGCCTCGCCGGTCGCCCACGGCAGCAGCCGGGACAGCGCCTGCCCCGCGTCGACCCGCTCCAGATCGGCGCGCCGCCGCGCCCGCCCGAGCTCCACCCCCAGCCACTCCTCGACGCACCCCAGCAGCGCCGCATCCGACACATCCGGCCACGGCGCGCCCAGCTCCCGGTGCAGGAACCCCATCCGCTGCCGCAACGCCACCCCGGCCTCCGGCCACCGCAGCAGCCCGAGCCCCTCCCGCCGCAGACCCGCCACCACCGCGTCCCGCAGCAGACCCGGATCGGGCGCCGACAGCGGCCGCGCCGCCAGCTCGATCGCCCCCAGCCGGGACACCCGCCGGGCCACCACATCCCCGTCCGCCCAGCGCACCTCCTCACCCGACGCGTACAACGCCGGCGCCGCCGCCCGGGCCGTCCCCTCGTCGATCACCGCCGCCAGCAGCACCCGCGCCGACGCGGACGCCACCGGCCGGTCCGCCACCGCCACCGCCAGCCACTCCGCGTCCCGCAGCCCCGAACCGGCCCCCGCGCCCGAAGCGCCCGCCCGGTCCCCCCGGCCGGCCCGCGCCCCGGCCAGTTCGGCGCCGGTCCCGGACGCCATGAGGTAACTCCCGGCCCCACGCGCCCGGGCCACCCGCTCCGGAAACGCCAGCGCGGCCACCAGACCCGCCACGGCGTCCTCCGTGAGCGGCGCTCCGGTCCCGCGCCCGTCGCCCGCGCCCGACCCGGCCGCCGACGCCAGCCGCCGCGCCTCCTGCCGCCACCGCGCCCCGTACGCGTCACCGCCCCGCCGCGCGGTACGCCACGCGGCCGCCAGATCGTCCCCATAGGCCCGCGGCGGCTCCTCGCTCAACAGGGCGACCACCTCCGCCGCGCGCCGCACCCCGGCCTCCTGCGCCCCGTCCAGCAGGGCACGCGCCAGCCGCGGATGCAGTCCGAGCCGCGCCATACGGACGCCCCGCTCCGTCGCCCGGCCGTCCCCGTCCACCGCGCCGATCGCCGTCAGCACCTCCCGGGCCGCGGCCATGGCCCCGGCCGGCGGCGCGTCGAGTAGCGCCAGACCACCGGCCGCCGGATCGCCCCAGCAGGCCGCCTGCAACGCGAACGCCGTCAGATCGGCGACCCTGATCTCCGGATCGGGGAAGGCCGGCAGCCGCCCGTCCTCCCCCTCCGGCCAGCAGCGGTACACCGCACCCGGTGCCTGACGCCCCGCCCGGCCGGCGCGCTGCCGGCCCGCCGCCCGGGACGCCCGCACCGTGGTGAGCGCACTGAGCCCCCGCGCATGATCCGTCCGCGGCACCCGCGCCAGCCCGCTGTCCACCACCACCCGCACCCCCGGCACGGTCAGGCTGGACTCCGCCACCGACGTCGCCAGCACCACCCGCCGTACCCCGTTCCCGCCCGCCAGCACGGCGTCCTGCACCTCGGCCGGCGCCCGCCCGTGCACCTGCAGCACCTCGGCGTCCACCCCGGCCAGCTCCCCGGCGACCCGCCCGATCTCCCCGACTCCCGGCAGGAAACACAGCACATCGCCCGCCCGCTCCCGCAGCGCCCGCCGCACCACTCCCGCCACATGCGTCAGCAGCGCCGGATCGACACGCGTCCCGTGCGCCGGCCGCACCGCCCGCTCCGGCGGCGCCCACACCACCTCCACGGGATGCGACACGCCCGCCGCCTCGACCACCGGCGCGGCCCCCTGCGCCCCGCCCAGCAGCCGCGCCCACCCCTCCGCGTCCGTGGTGGCGGACGCCGCCACCAGCCGCAGTTCGGGGCGCAGGGTCTCCCGTACGTCCAGGAGGAACGCCGCGGCGGTATCGGCGTCGAGATGCCGCTCATGGCACTCGTCGAGCACCACCACATCGACCCCGGCCAGCTCCGGATCGCGCTGCAGCCGCTGCAGCAGCACGCCGGTGGTCACCACCTCCACGGCGGTCCGCGGCCCGGCCCGCCGCTCTCCCCGCACCGTGAACCCCACCGGCCCCCAGCCCTGCGCGGGGGCGGACCCCGTACCGACCTCCTCGCCCAGCAGCCAGGCCATCCGCCGCGCGGCCGCACGGGCCGCCATCCGGCGCGGTTCGGCCACCAGCACCCGCCGCTTGGGCCCCTTACCTGTCAGACCCGCCAGATCCAGCGGCACCAGCGTCGTCTTGCCGGTACCCGGCGGGGCGCACAGCACCGCGCTCCCGGGCCCGTCGAGGGCGGCGCGCAGCGCGGGCAGAGCGGTACGGACGGGCAGCTGGTCAAGGGCGTCACGACGGATCACGCCCCCAGTCTGCCGCCCCGGGACACACCGCCGGGGCGGGAGCCCCTAAGCCGCCGCCGTGCACACGAAGATCGCCGTCCCCGGGATCAGATGCCCGCGCAGCGGGGACCAGCCGCCCCACTCCTGGGTGTTCCAGTCGGGCCACTCCGGCTCGACGAGATCCTCCAGCCGGAACCCGGCGGCCACCACGTCCCGCACCCGGTCACCCAGCGTCCGGTGGTGCTCGACATATACGGCCCGGCCGGACTCGTCCTGCTCCACATAGGGGGTGCGGTCGAAGTACGAGGCCCCCACGGACAGCCCCTCGGGCCCCGGCTCGTCGGGGAAGGCCCACCGGACGGGGTGGGACACGGAGAAGACGAACCGGCCGCCCGGCCGCAGCACCCGGCGCACCTCACGCAGCACCCGTACCGGCTCGGCGACGAACGGCAGCGCCCCATAGGCGGAGCACGCGAGGTCGAAGCTGCCGTCGCGGAACGGCAGCGCCCCGGCGTCCGCCTCCACCAGCGCGGGGGCGTCGTCCGCCGTCCCGCCGGAGATCCGCAGCGCGTGCTGGAGCTGCCGGTGCGAGAGGTCCAGCGCCACGGGGAGCGCGCCCTGCGCCGCCAGCCAGCGGGAACACTGCGCCGCGCCGGCCCCGATCTCCAGGACGCGCCGTCCCTTCAGCTCGGCGGCCGGCCCCAGCAGCGCGGCGTCCGCCTCGTCCAGCCCCTCAGGGCCCCAGACGAACCGGTCGTCCCCGAGGAACGCGCCGTGCTCACTCTGGTACTCGTCGGCGTTGCGGTCCCACCACCCACGGCTGGCCCGGCTGCTTTCGGTGTCCGAGGCGTGACGGCGGGTCGCCTCGGGCTCGTGGTCTTGGTTCATCGCGCCCGTCGTCGTAGTCTGTGCTCTGCTTGTCGCTGCAGGGACTGTGAGGCCGTTCGACCTCGCGGAACATCGCGTGTGCCGGTTATGGGGCTTTCCGCCCCGGGTGTGCGCGTTCGCGCATTGACCGGGTCCGGCTGCCCCCGTATGCTACAAGTTGCGCTGCGGGCTTGCGCGCCTCAGACGGAGCAGGCCGCGCTCGCATCTGTATGTATGTCCCCTCGGTTTGAGGCGTTTCGGATCGTTCCGGATGCTGTGCATCTGCGAGCTTCTCCCGGATTCGCCCTTCACACTGTCCGGCTTATGCAGAGGCGATACGGGCTCTCGGCGTAGCAGTACCTACGACTTCAATGTCCGTACCGGAGCCCTTTCCCACATGACGAGCAGCACCGAGACCACCGCCACCACCCCGCAGGTTGCGGTCAACGACATCGGTAACGAGGAAGCTTTCCTCGCCGCGATCGACGAGACGATCAAGTACTTCAACGACGGCGACATCGTCGACGGCGTCATCGTGAAGGTCGACCGGGACGAGGTCCTGCTCGACATCGGTTACAAGACCGAAGGCGTCATCCCGAGCCGCGAGCTCTCGATCAAGCACGACGTCGACCCCAACGAGGTCGTTGCCGTCGGTGACGAGATCGAGGCCCTGGTCCTCCAGAAGGAGGACAAGGAAGGCCGCCTGATCCTCTCGAAGAAGCGTGCCCAGTACGAGCGCGCCTGGGGCACCATCGAGAAGATCAAGGAAGAGGACGGGATCGTCACCGGTACCGTCATCGAGGTCGTCAAGGGTGGTCTCATCCTCGACATCGGCCTCCGTGGCTTCCTCCCGGCCTCCCTGGTCGAGATGCGCCGCGTCCGCGACCTGCAGCCCTACGTGGGCAAGGAGCTCGAGGCCAAGATCATCGAGCTGGACAAGAACCGCAACAACGTGGTCCTGTCCCGCCGTGCCTGGCTGGAGCAGACCCAGAGCGAGGTCCGCCAGACCTTCCTCACCACCCTCCAGAAGGGTCAGGTGCGCTCCGGCGTCGTCTCCTCCATCGTCAACTTCGGTGCCTTCGTGGACCTGGGCGGCGTCGACGGTCTCGTCCACGTCTCCGAGCTGTCCTGGAAGCACATCGACCACCCCTCCGAGGTCGTCGAGGTCGGCCAGGAGGTCACGGTCGAGGTCCTGGACGTCGACATGGACCGCGAGCGCGTCTCCCTGTCGCTCAAGGCCACCCAGGAAGACCCGTGGCAGCAGTTCGCCCGGACCCACCAGATCGGTCAGGTCGTCCCGGGTAAGGTCACCAAGCTCGTTCCCTTCGGTGCGTTCGTGCGCGTCGACGAGGGCATCGAGGGCCTGGTCCACATCTCCGAGCTGGCCGAGCGCCACGTGGAGATCCCGGAGCAGGTCGTCCAGGTCAACGACGAGATCTTCGTCAAGGTCATCGACATCGACCTCGAGCGCCGTCGCATCAGCCTCTCGCTGAAGCAGGCCAACGAGTCCTTCGGTGCCGACCCGTCGGCGGTCGAGTTCGACCCGACCCTGTACGGCATGGCCGCGTCCTACGACGACCAGGGCAACTACATCTACCCCGAGGGCTTCGACCCCGAGACCAACGACTGGCTCGAGGGCTACGAGACCCAGCGCGAGGCCTGGGAGAACCAGTACGCCGAGGCGCAGCAGCGCTTCGAGCAGCACCAGGCTCAGGTCATCAAGTCCCGCGAGGCCGACGAGCAGGCTGCGGCCGAGGGTGCCGCGGCACCGGCGGCGCAGGGTGGCGGCCAGACCGGCGGCGGCAACGCCGGCGGCGGCGGCTCCTACTCCTCGGAGTCGGCGGACAACTCCGGCGCCCTGGCGTCGGACGAGGCCCTCGCCGCGCTCCGCGAGAAGCTGGCCGGCGGCCAGAGCTGAGCTTGCGCCCACGGCAGCGTGCGCGCTGCTAGGCACTAGCCCATAGGCGAAGGCCCGTTCCCCTCCGGGGGAGCGGGCCTTCGTCGTGCCCGGAGGCGGGTCCCGGGGCGGCCAGGAGAGCGGAAGGGGAACTTCCCGTCCGTGCGGGGGAGTTGACGCAACGAACGGTGCCTCCGGAGGCGGGGAGGAGCGGTGGGGGACCGGCTCCGGTGCGGGGCGGGCGGTGCGCGCGGTGGGGCGGGGTGTCTCCGCGGCGCCGGGTCATCCGCGGCGCGGGGAATGACTGTGCCGGGCCGTGTGTTGCCGCTCATGAGAACGAGAAGGAGCGGTCACTGTGTTGGATGCCCAGGGTTTGTACGAATGGGAGCCGAGCGGGCTCGCGGAGGTCGAGGCGCTGGCCTCCAGGGACTCCGCCGGACTGGTGCTGCTGTACCACTTCAACGGGTACATCGACGCCGGTGAGACGGGCGACCAGATCGTGGAGCGGCTGCTCGACGGCCTGCCGAACGAGGTCGTCGCCCGCTTCGACCACGACCGTCTCGTCGACTACCGTTCCCGCCGCCCCCTGCTCACCTTCGAGCGCAGCCGCTGGACGGCGTACGAGACCCCGCGCATCGAACTGAGGCTCGTACGGGACACCACCGACGCACCGTTCCTGCTGCTGTCCGGACCCGAACCGGATGTCGAGTGGGAGCGTTTCGCGGGCGCCGTGCAGGAGATGGTGGAGCGGCTGGGCGTGCGGCTCTCGGTGAACTTCCACGGCATCCCCATGGGCGTCCCGCACACCCGCCCCGTGGGCCTCACCCCGCACGGCAACCGCACCGATCTGATGCCGGGCCACGGCGGCTTCTTCGACGAGGCGCAGGTGCCCGGAAGCGCGGAGGCGTTGATCGAGTTCCGGCTGGCGGAGGCGGGACACGATGTCCTGGGGGTGGCGGCGCATGTCCCGCACTACATCGCCCGCTCCGCATACCCGGACGCCGCGCTGACCGCTCTGGAGGCGGTGACGGCCGCGACCGGCCTGGTGCTGCCGGGCGCCGCGCATGCGCTGCGTACGGAGGCGCTGCGGACGCAGGAGGAGATCGAGCGCCAGATCTCGGAGGGCGACGAGGAACTGGTCGCGCTGGTCAGCGGGCTGGAGCACCAGTACGACGCGGTGGCCGGGGCGGAGAGCCGGGGGAACCTGGTGGCCGAGCCCGCGGAACTGCCGTCGGCCGACGAGATCGGCAGGGAATTCGAGCGCTTTCTCGCGGAGCGGGAGGGGGATGGCGGGGCGAGTGGGGGCTGAGGCACCGGGGGCTGCTTCGGGTGGGGCTGAAGTGGTGGGGGCCTGCGCTGGGTGGGGGCTGAAGTGGTGGAGGCTTGCACCGGCCGGGGTCTGAAACGGTGAGGCCTTGAGCCGGTGGGGGGTTGAACCTGCCGTGGTCTCCTGCCGTTCGGGCGCAGCGTATAGCGTGGGCTCATGGTGAAGGTGGGGCTGACCGGCGGAATCGGCGCGGGCAAGAGCGAGGTTTCGCGCTTGCTGGCGTCGTACGGCGCCGTGATCGTGGACGCGGACAAGATCGCACGCGAGGTCGTCGAGCCGGGAACGCCCGGACTGGCGGCAGTGGTCGAGGAGTTCGGGGACGAGATCCTCGCGCCGGACGGCACGCTGGACCGGCCGAAGCTGGGCGGGATCGTGTTCTCCGACCCCGAGAAGCTCAAGGCGCTGAACGCGATCGTGCACCCGCTGGTCGGGGCACGGTCGGCCGAACTCGAGGCCTCGGCGGGCCCGGACGCGGTGGTGGTGCACGACGTGCCGCTGCTGACGGAGAACGGGCTGGCACCGCTGTACGACCTGGTGGTGGTCGTCGACGCCGCCCCACCGACTCAACTGGACCGCCTGGTGCGCCTGCGCGGCATGGCGGAGGACGAGGCGAAGTCGCGGATGGCGGCCCAGGCCACCCGCGGACAGCGGCTGGCGGTCGCGGATCTCGTCATCGACAACGACGGGCCGCTGGAGGCGCTGGAACCCCAGGTCCGCGCCGTGTGGGAGCGCCTGCGAGCCGCCTGAGGGCGGACGGTACCCTCGCCGCCATGACTGCTGCTTCCGGCCTTGACGCCAACACCCCTGACATAGCGCCCGTCCGCACCGCCGAGCCCGGCTCCGGTACCGCAGCCGGCGCCGGGTCCTCCTCTGCTGGGGACCCGGCGCCCGCTTCGTTCGTGGTCAACATCCCGGGCATCGCGGACGAGGATCTGGAGCCGGACCCCCTGGACCCGTTCCAGATCGTCTCCGGCGAACCGGTGGTGACGGGCAAGGTGCTGTGGGAGGCCCCCGACGGCCGGCAGATCCGGGGCATCTGGCAGATCACTCCGGGCGTGGTGACGGACACCGAGGCCAATGAGCTGTTCGTGGTCGTCAGCGGCCGAGCCACCATCGAGGTCGAGGGCGGCCCGGTGCTGGAGGTCGGCCCCGGTGACGCCTGCGTCCTGCGCGAGGGCGACCGCACCCGGTGGACCGTCCACGAGACTCTGCGCAAGGCGTACCACATCAGCTTGTAGCGGTGTGGCGGGGCAGGCTGTAGCGGTGGGGGTTGAGGGGTGGCCTGGCTGGGGCCCCCTCCCCTCCCCAGCCCACCCGCCTCCTCCACTACCGCCGTCTCCTCCTCGTCCTCGCGCCGGCCCTCTTCGTCGGCCTCGTCGGCCTCGTCGGCCCGTTAGGCCCCTCGCCCTGTGGCCAGGTCGGCCCTCTTCCTCGGCACGTGGTGAGGGCGTCATACGGGGGGTGTCCGCCGGGCTGGTTGAGGCCGTGGCGACCAGGGAATGCCGGGATCGATGGGTTTGTTGTGCCCAGGCAACGCCGTACGGTCCGCAACTGATGGATCTCCCGACGGCGACGGAGAGGAGCAGACCGTGCCCGAGAGCAGCCCCGAGACGCATGTCATCGACTTCCGTGCCGCGGAGCACCTGTTGGCGGCCCGCGACCCGCGGGGCGCGATCCAGCTGCTGGACTCGGTCATCGCTGCGCACCCCGAGAACACCGCGGCCCGACTGCTGCGCGCCCGTGCCTTCTTTCTCTCCGCTCAACTGCGTCCTGCGGAACTTGAGTTCCAGATCGTGCTGGAGCGCGAACCCGACAACGCTTTCGCGCACTTCGCGCTCGGCCGCACCCTGGAACGCGCCGACCGGTCCGAGGAGGCCCTGCGCCACTTCCGACTGGCCGCGGCTCTGGAGCCACGCCCGGAGTTCATCGAAGCCGCACGCTTCGCACGTGACACCGGCGACGGCGACGGTGACCGCGACCCCGGTGACCCGGACCGCGATTCGCAGTAGCTGCCTGGGGGCGTTCGCGTGAACGTCCGTCCTTGTAGGGTGCGTTGTGCACGCTACCAGGGGGGCCGCCGGGCCCCTGGCCAGGAGCGCTGGCCGCGTGGGTGCCTCCGAGCGCTCGCCCGGTATGTGCCTCTCGCCCGGTCAGTGGTGCTCGGCTCTCCGTGCCGCTTGCCCCGCTCGGCCCAGCATTGCCCGGCTCGCCGTGCACCTTCGTCCGTCTCCGCGCTCGGTCACCGTCTGGGGGCGCGTCGCCACGGCACTCGGAGCGCTCCGCCGCAGTTCTACGGCCTGGTTCCCCGTCTCCGGCCGGTGCCGTTGCGTATGCCGAACGCGTTGTTCCGGCCTCGGTCAGGGGCGTAGGGCGGTATGTCCTTGCCGGGCTGGTAGTGCGGTCCCTGGCGGATGTGGTGGATCACCATCGCCAGGTCCGTGAGTGCCACCAGTGCCAGTGCGGCACACGCGGCGGTCCATTCCGGCCTGCCGGCGTTGCCGAGGGCCACGGCTCCGGCGATCGCCCACAGCAATCCCCACAGAGCTAGCCCACAGCGAATCTTCAGCGGGCTGCGTGCCTGAAGGGGCTCATTTCCCGTACGCATCGGAACCCATCTCCCACCTCCAGAATCCTCCCGTTCGATGAGCCAGTCACCAGTCCCCGGCACCTCTTTCCCTAGATTTCACCTCCTGCTCCTCGGGCTTCCTGGCCGTGGGGCGGGGGTCGCCGGCCGGGTGGCTGTTGATCCATGAGAGGCCGCCGATGTCGAGCAGTGAGCGGGCGCGGGTCACGGCGACGTAGGCCAGGCGCGCCTCGTCGAGGTCGATGGGGCCGGGGACCGGGGCGCCGCTCTCGTCGCGTTCGTCGAGGTCGTCGGGGCCGGTGAAATCGTCCGCGATGCGCACGCGCGCCCACTCCCGGCCCTTGGCCCGATGGACCGTGGACACCGTCACCTCGGCGGAGTCCTCGGGGGAGAGCCGGTCCAGGGCGCACAGCAACGCCTCCGTGCCGTGCTCGTCGGCGAGCTCCACCAGTGGCAGCAGGTCCCGGCCCGCCGGGTCGAATTCCGCGTACTCGCGCAGCTCGCCCCAGGTCGCGAAGAGCATCAGCTCGGGGTGGGCCGTCCGGTGCCCGGACTCAAGGGTGTGTGCGGCCCGGGTGAGGGCGCTGAGTGCTGCCCCGTCGCCGGCCAATGCGACCCGGCGTCCCGCGTCCAGCTGCCGTATCACCTCGACCATGGCTCCCACATTGGTCCGGCAGAGGATCGCGTCCGGCGCGCGGGCGGTGCCCAGCTCGGTCTCCAGGCCAGGTGAACCCGTGAGCCGGATCGGTGCGCCGATGATCGCGAGCCAGCGGTTGGCCTCGGAGGCGAGCGATGGCCCGAAGCGGAACGAGTGGGAGAGGCTGAGCTGTCTGCCGTCGAAGCCGGTCATGATGTCGCGGGCGCCGCGCCAGCCGTAGATGGCCTGGGCGGAGTCCCCGACCAGCACCAGCTGGGCGTGATCGCGCTGGGCCGTGAAGACCTGCTCGACCACGGGATTGGTGTCCTGTGCCTCGTCGAGGAGCAGGAAGTCCGCCGGGATGACGGGGTCGCGCAGCGCCCACATCTTCAGGTAGTGGTCGTGCTCGAAGCGGACCACGCCGTGGTCGGGGTGCTGCAGGTCGGCCCAGGCCTTGCGCGCGTAGGGGAGGGTGAGTTCGGTGAGCCGGGCATGCAGCGGCTCGGCTTCGGCGCCGCGCAGGGGCGGGACGTGGTGCGGCGCGATCTCCTTGTCGGCGGACTGGCAGAAGCGGGTGACGGTGCGCAGGACCGTGTGGGAGAGCGCCCTGTGGGTGACCTTGCGGGCTCCGAGGCGTACGGACATCTCCTCGTCGATGCCGAGGGCGGCGCCCGTGCGCCATCCTGCTTGCCGAGGGGCGTTCATCCGAGCCTGAAAGTCCCTGCCCAGGGCGGTGTAGGCGAGGGCGTGGGCGGTTCCGCAGGCCACCTGTGAGGGGAAGGACCGGGCGGCCTGACGCGCGACGGCTCTGTTGAAGGCGAGATACCGGCCCCGCCGGCCCTGCCGCCGCGCGGTGCGGGCGAGCAGGGCGAGGGTCGTCGTCTTGCCGGTCCCGGCGCCGGCCTGGATCACGAGATGCGCGCCGGTCGGGAAAGCCTCTCTCGCGGCAGCTTGTTCGTGTGTGGGCGTGTGTGTGGGCGTGTACATGAGAGCTCCTCACCGAAGTCGGCTAGTTGATCACTGAGAGTGATGACGTCACTGACCGTAGCGGATTTCGCGGTGCGGGCGAGGAAATTTTCGCGGCCTGTGGAAAACCTGGCCGGGTGTGCGGAAGACGCAGGTCGGAGGCGTTGTCAGTGCTGTCTGCTTCTATCGGAGTCGGGATGCGGACGGGGCTGGTGATCGTCGGCAGGCCGGGGCGGTGCGGCCGCTGCGGGAGGCCGGCGTCAGCAGGCGGGGCGCGCTAGGTGTGCTCTTCCCGAGCGGGAGAGCCGGGCCGTCCGGTGATGCCCTGCACGGGGTGTTCGGAGGAGGGCGCAGATGTGGGAGAGGGGCGCAGGAGACGCAGTGGGTGCGACCGTAGACTCGCAGGTCGGGGGCGCAGCAGCAGAGCGGGCGCGGCAGGTGCGGAGGGTGTCGCGGCCGGGGTGGAACGACCGAGCGGTTAGGGATGGCATGGCGAGGCGGTGGGAGACGGCAGCGGGGGAGAGCCGGCCGCCGGACGGGCTGTCCGCGGCCCTGCCCGAAGGATCTGCGGAAGGTCACGGCATCGGCGGTGCCGCCCTGGCCGACTGCGCCGCGGTCTTCCTGCCCGCCCAGCTGCCACGTGCCGGGAAGATCGCCTTCTGGCGCCCGGACGGCGGCCCGCTCCCTGATCTCGCTGGTGGGGGCGGCGAAGGCGGGATGTCAGGCGGGGATGCCGCCGCCGAGCCGGGGACGTTGACCGTCGCGCGTCGCCACGGAAACGGGGCCCGCAGCCGTACGGTCCCCGCCCTGCTGCTTCCGGTGGCCGAGGCCGTCCCCCTGCTGGTCCGGGCCCGCCACGACCCGGCGGCTCATCCGGCCGCCGCCTGCTGGGGCGCGGCCACCCTGCACGCGCTGCACCTCGCCGCCCGCGGCCGGATGCTGCCCGGACTGACCCTCCAGGACGTCGACGCCTGGCGTGCAGGACCGCTCGACCCCGAGGACATCGCGCACCTCCGGGCCATCGCCGCCGCCATGCCCGCCGCCGCCCACGCCGTGCCGCTCCCCGATAGTCGGCCCCTTCAGCTCGCCGACCCCGCGGGCCTGGTGCGGCGCTACGTGGACGCCGTCGTCGACGCGCTGCCCCGTACTCCCGCCGCCGGGCTGGTGGCCGGTGCCCCGTTCACCGCGAGCGCGCCCCAGCACCTCCCCGGCGCCCGGGATTGGGCCGCCGAGGTCGCCGCCGGTATCGACGCGGGCGTGCGGCTCTCCCTGCGCCTCGACCTCGCCCCGCACAAGCTCTTCGACACGGTGGGGGAGCACGGGGCCGGCACTGCCGAAGAGCGCAGTGCGGCGGCCGCCGTCCTCCAGGTGCAGAGCCTCACCGACCTCACCCTGATCGCCGACGCCCGCGACCTGTGGGAAGGCGAAGGCCCCGAGCACTTCGGACCCCGCTCACGGGTCGACACCCTCCTCGCCCTGCGCCGCGCCGCCCGCGTCTGGCCCCCGCTCACCCGTCTCCTGGAGCGGCCGGTCCCCGACGTACTGCCGCTCGGCGAGGACGAGTTGTACGAACTGCTGGGAGAGGCCGCGCCCCGTCTGGGCGCGGCGGGAGTGGCCGTCCACTGGCCCAAGGAACTCGCCCGTGGCCTGACCGCCGCAGCGGTGCTGCGTCCGGCACCGGGTTCGGCCGCGGACGGCTTCGGCTTCTTCGACACGGACGAACTGCTGCAGTTCCGCTGGCAGCTGGCGATGGACGGGGTGCCGCTGACCGAGGCGGAAATGGACGCCCTCGCCGAGGCGCACCGCCCCGTCGTCCGGCTGCGCGACCAGTGGGTCCTGGTGGACCCCGCGCTCGTCCGTAAGGCCCGGAAGCGTGAACTGGGCTACCTGGAGCCCGCCGACGCGCTCGCCGCGACCCTCCACGGCACCACCGAGGTGGACGGTGAGGAGGTCGAGGTGGTGCCCCAGGGCGCCCTCGCCGCGCTGCGTGCCCGCCTCACCCGCGAGACCGCCCCCCTGCCCCAGCCGCCCGGACTACGGGCCACCCTCCGTGACTACCAACTACGGGGCATGGCCTGGCTCGACACCATGACTTCCCTCGGCCTCGGCGGATGCCTCGCCGACGACATGGGCCTGGGCAAGACCGTCACCGTCATCGCCCTCCATCTGCACCGGCGGCCGGGCGCACCGGTCCTCGTCGTCTGCCCGGCCTCCCTGCTGGGCAACTGGCAGCGCGAGATCGAGCGCTTCGCCCCCGGCACGCCGGTACGCCGCTTCCACGGTGCCGGCCGCAGCCTCGACGGCCTCGACGGCGGCTTCGTGCTGACCACCTACGGGACGATGCGCAGCAGCGCCACCGAACTGGCCGGGCGGTCCTGGGCCTGGGTCGTCGCCGACGAGGCCCAGCACGTGAAGAACCCGCACTCCTCGACGGCCCGGGCCCTGCGCGCCATCAAGGCGCCCGCCCGGATCGCCCTCACCGGCACGCCCGTGGAGAACAACCTCTCCGAGCTGTGGGCCCTTCTCGACTGGACGACCCCCGGGCTCCTCGGTCCCCTGAAGACGTTCCGCGCCCTGCACGCCCGTGAGGTCGAGGGCGGTGAGGACCCGGCGGCGGCCGAGCGGCTGGCCCGGCTGGTGCGCCCGTTCATCCTGCGCCGCAAGAAGTCCGACCCGGGCATCGCGCCCGAACTCCCGCCCAAGACGGAGACGGACCACCCGGTGGCACTGGGGCGCGAACAGGCCGCGCTCTACCAGGCCGTCGTCCGCGAGACCCTCACCCGGATCGAGACCGCCGAGGGCATCGCCCGCCGCGGCCTGGTCATGAAGCTGCTCACCGCTCTCAAGCAGATCTGCAACCACCCCGCGCAGTACCTCAAGGAGGCCGCGCCCGGCCTCGCCGCCCGCTCAGGCAAGCTCGAACTCCTCGACGAACTCCTGGACACCATCCTCGCCGAGGGCGGCGCCACCCTGGTCTTCACCCAGTACGTGAGCATGGCACGGCTCCTCGAACGGCACCTGGCCGCCCGCGGCATCCCGGCACAGCTCCTGCACGGCGGCACCCCCGTCGCCGAACGGGAGCGCATGGTCGACCGCTTCCAGTCGGGGGACGCCCCGGTCTTCCTGCTGTCCCTCAAGGCGGCGGGCACCGGCCTGAACCTGACCCGCGCCGGACACGTCATCCACTACGACCGCTGGTGGAACCCGGCCGTGGAGGAGCAGGCCACCGACCGCGCCTACCGCATCGGCCAGACGCAGCCCGTACAGGTCCACCGGCTCATCGCCGAGGGCACGGTCGAGGACAACATCGCCCAACTCCTCAGCGCCAAGAGAGCGCTCGCCGACGCCGTGCTCTCCGGCGGCGAGACCGCGCTCACCGAGCTGTCCGATGCCGCACTGGCCGATCTCGTCTCCCTCAGGAGGCCCGGATGAACCCCAACCGCACCTCCGGGCGCGCCGCCGCCGCAGACCGGATGGCCCGCGCGGACCGCTCGCGTACCTTCCCGCCCCTGCCGGCCCGGCCCGGCGCCCGGGGCCTGTTCGCCGAATCCTGGTGGGGCAGCGCCTGGCTGGACGCCCTGGAGACCACCGCCCTCGACAGCGCCCGGCTCGCCCGCGGCCGCACCTACGCCCGCGACGGCCACGTCGACACCATCAACATCACCCCGGGCCGCGTCATCGCCACCGTACGGGGCAGCAGACCCCGCCCCTACAGCGCCGACATCCGCCTCCGGACCCTCAACGACCAGCAGTGGGACGGCCTCCTGGACGCCATCGCCGCGGAGCCCGACCGGCTGACTGCCCTGCTGGCCAAGAAACTGCCCCGGGCGCTGGCCGACCACGACCCGCGTCTCCTTCCCGGGCCCGGGGATCTCGTTCCCCGCTGCTCGTGCCCCGACCACGGCAGACCCTGCAAACACGCCGCCGCGCTCTGCTTCCAGGTCGCCCGCCTCCTGGACGCGGACCCGTTCGTCCTGCTGCTGATGCGCGGCCGCGGCGAACGCGAACTCCTCGACGACCTCTCCCGCCGCAACGCCGCCCGCACCGCCCACGAAGCCCGCGCCCACACCTCCGCCGCCACCCCGCCGCCCCCACACGGACCGGGGCCCGGGACCGACGGAGCGACGCCAACTGCCGCCACGGGAAGGGCTGCTGAGGCGGCCCCCGGTGCCGCACCCGGCGAGGGTGCGGCACTGGGGACGCCGCCGCGGGGCGTCCTGGCCAAGGCGGCCCTCGCCGACCGTCCCCGCCCGCCGCTCCCGCACCCTCTGCCGGCGCCCCCGCAGCCCGGCGGGCCGCCCACCCTGCCGGACGGCGACGGCCTGCCCTTCGCCCCCGCCGCCCTCGCCTTCGTGGCGGCCGACGCCGCCGCCCGCGCCCACGCCTGCGTGTCCGCCGCAAGCTCCTCGGGAGGGCGCCCGGCCGTCCACAGCCCGTTCCCGTCGCTGCCCCCATGGGAGGACGCCATCCGACTGCTCGCCACCACGGCCCACCCCACCGCCGGCCTGACCTCCGCCACCCGGGCCCTCTACCGTGACCTCGCCGCGGCGGCCGGACGTACGACCACGGACGTGGCCCGCTCCGTCGCCGCCTGGCGGCAGGGCGGCCCCGAAGGCCTCGCCCTGCTCGACACCGTGTGGGACCCCCCGGCCGGCGACTTCGACCGGGCCCGCAGCGCCCTCCTCGCCGCGGACCTCCCGTCCCTGCGCCCGCGCCACAACCACCTCACCGACCCGGACCGCGGCATCCAGCTCCGCTTCGGCCACGACCACCGCTGGTATCCGTACGAATCCGAGCCCGGCGGCGACGACTGGTGGCCCACCGGCCCGGCCGGCCCCGACCCCGTGGCCGCCGTCACCGCCCTGCTCGCCCGATGACTAACCTCGACGCCGTGGAAGGTCTCGACGCACTCACCCGGTCCCTCGCCCAGCGCACCCCCGAACAGCTCGCCGCACTCCTCACCCGCCATGCCGAGCCGCTCGCCCGCCGGCCCGCCCCCACCGAACTGCGCGGCCTGGCAAGCGCCTTGTGGTCCTACGAGACCCTCCACCACCTGGTGCTGCACCTGGACCACCCCCGGCTCCAGGTGCTCACCGCCACCGCCCGCATCAGCCAGGAGCGCGCCCGGCGCGCCGCCCCCGGCCCCGCCGCACCCGCCCCGGGCGCCGACTACCAGTCCCTGATGGCGCACCGGCTGTCCTTCGCCCACCTGGCCACCGAACCCGTCCCGCCCGAGGACGTCCTCGCCGCCCTCGGCGCCACCGCGCCCGGCCGCCCCCGCACCGCCGCCGAGAGCGCCCTGCAGGCCCTCTACGACGACGGACTCGCGGCGCCGGCCGACGACGGTGCGATCGTCGTCCCGCCCCGCACCCCCCAACTCCTGGCCGCCCACGACCCCGGCCCGCTCCTCGCCGACGCCCCGCCGACCACCCCGCACGACGCCGACGACGCCGCGACGCCCGCCGCGGCCGTCCCGCCGACCTCCCCGCACGACGAGTCCCGGGCCGCCGCGGCGACCCTCGCCGCCACCCTGGACCGCCTGCTGGCCTCTCTCGCGACGCAGCCCGCCGCGCTGCGCAAGTCGGGCGGTCTGGCCGTACGGGAGATCAAACGGCTGGCCAAGACGGCCGGCGCCACCGAAGAGCACACCCGCCTCCTCCTCGACCTGGCGCTCGCCGCCGACCTGATCGCACTGACCCGCACCCCGTCCGGCATCACCGCGCTCCCCACCGCCGCCTACGACGACTGGCTCGGCCGCCCGCCCGGCGCACGCCTCGCCCCCGTCCTGGCCGCCTGGCCGGGCCTCTGGGACATCCCCACCCACACCCCGTTCGGCGAGACCCCGACCGCGCTCGTCCGCGGGCACGACCGGCACGCACCCGCCCTCCGGCACGCCCTCCTCGCCGCCCTCGCCACCGTCCCCCATGGGGCGGGAAGCCCTCTTCCGCCCCTGCCGTTCACCGCACCACCGGAAGAGGACACCGGCAGCCCCACCCCCTGGAAGGACCTCCTCCGGGCGGCGGACTGGCACCGCCCCCTGGCGGTCACCCAGCAGCCGATGGCCGGGGAACGGGCCGCCCACACCCTCCACGAAGCCGCCTACCTGGGCCTGACCGCCCACGGCACCCTCACCCCGCTCGGCTGCGCCCTGCTCACCGACTCGCAGGCGCTGGACGAGCCGCTCGCCGACCTGCTGCCGCCGCTCCTCGAACAGGCCCACTTCCAGGCCGACCTGACCGCCGTCGTGCCCGGCCGCCCCGCCGCCGCGCTCGCCGCACTGCTCGGCGCCGCGGCCGACCGGGAGTCCGAAGGCCACGCCGTGACCTGGCGGTTCACCCCCGTCTCCGTACGCCGCGCACTCGACGCCGGCCACACCGCCGACACCCTCCTGGAGGACCTGACCCGCGCCTCGTCGGCCGGCACCCTGCCGCAGCCGCTCGGCTACCTCGTCCGCGACGCCGCCCGCGCCCACGGCCGGATGCGGGTGCTGCCCGCCGCCTGCTGCATCCGCTCCGACGACGAAGCCCTCATCGGGGAACTCGCCGCCCACCGCGCCCTCCAGGACCTCGGGCTGCGCACCATCGCCCCGACCGTCCTGGTCAGCGCCCGGCCACCGGCCGTCACCCTGGACGCGCTGCGCGCCGCCGGCTACGCACCTGCCCTGGAATCCGACACCGGCACCACGACCGTCGAACGCCTCCCCACCCACCGCGCCACGGCACTCGCCCCCACCCGAGACCACCGGGCGCCGCTCGCCCTCGCCCACCGCCTCCTGGGAGTCCCGGTGCCGCCCGGCGAGGCCGCACATCCCGGCGGGGCATGACCCGTTGACCGGGCACCACGCCTCCCGTGTACCGGGAGGGCGGTGTCTCCGGTGGACCTTCGCGTCGGCCGGCGCACGTCAGGGACGGCGGTGCGTCAGAGAGCGACTCACGCCAAGGACCGGCGTACGCCAGGGACTGCCGCACGCCGGGCACCGACGCGCACGCCAGACACCGCCGCGCAGATGAGAGGCCCGCGCCTCCCGGCAACGCGGGCCGTCCTCGCGACGGCCCACGGCCCCGTCCTCAGTCGTCGGCCGGTTTCCGCCGGGTCGCTCCGTTGATCCGGCGCAGCGCCGTCGGCCCGAAGCCGAGCGGGCGGGGGAGGCGCCAAGGGGTGGGTGCGGAGCCAGGAGGGCGGGGCGGGACCGGAGGCTGTCCCGGGGCGGGCGGTGCGGCCGAGTACGCGGCCGGCCGCGCCGAGAGAGCCGGGGCGGCCGGGCTGTGTGGACCGGCGGCGGACGGGCCTCCGGGAGCTGCCGGCAGGGGTGCCGGGGCCGGCCCGCGCGAGGCCGGCAGGCCCGGAGCACCGCCGGCAGCGGGACGCAACCGTGTCGTCCCCCGGAACAGGCCGAGTGCGGCAGCGGGGCGCAGGAAGGGGGCCGCGGGGGCGGCGGGTGCGAGGACGTCGGCATAGGCGCGCCGGACGGCCCGGCCGGCCGCGGGGGAGGACAGCGGCTCGCCGGTGGCCGCGGACCACGGCTCCTGGACGAGGCGCCCGATGGTCCGCTGCACCTTCCGGGCGAGCGACGGCTCGTCCATCCCGTGCCGCCGCAGGGCCCCGCGCAGCGCAGCGGCACCATGGGCGGCGAGCGACAGGCCCTGACCGCAGTCATGGCCGAGCGAGACCACGGCGCCGCCCAGAACGACGAACCCCGTAGGCCAGGACGCCAGTTGCTCATAGCGCCGCCGCCGGTCCGTGGCGTCGCGGGTCAGCCGCACCTCGCTGAGCGGCTCGGCACCGGCGATGAGGTCGCCGATCACGGAGTGGCCCGTGCGGCGGGCGAACGGCGCGAACCGGCCCGCGTGTTCGGAAGGCCGCTCGTCCCCGGTGCCGGTGAGGGTGACCAGCCAGCGTCCGCCCTCGATCGGCACCAGCGTCGCCGTCCTCCCGGGCACCGGGCGATGGGGTGCACCGGGGGCGGACAGCGGGCCGGTGAGCGCCGAACGGGCGGTGAGCACCGGCATGTGCTCCGCGCCCTCGACGGCGCGGAAGATCCGGGTCGCGGAGACGATCCCGGAGTCCACCACGTCCTCGTGCGCGGAGGGCAGTCCCAGCGCGGTCAGCCGCTCCCGGGTGGTGGCGTGCCGGCCCGTGGCGTCGACGACGAGATCGGCGTCCAGGAGGTGGGTGGCGCCGCTGGTGGTGTCCCGGACCCGCACCCCGGTGATGTGCTCCGCGGTGCCGGTCAGCTCGGTCGCCTCGGTTCCGTCGAGGACGGTCACCCCCGGGAGGGCCGCCACCTGCCGGCGCACGACCCGGTCGAGCAGATCGCGGGAACAGCCGAGCAGATACCGCGAACGCGCCCGGCCCGGCCGGCCCTTCGCGGTGCGGCCGGTGAACTCCGCCGGTAACGGCAGCCGGCGGGCACCCTCGGCCGACCAGCGCGCGGTGCTGCCCGGCAGCAGGGCCTCGATCAGCCGGGTGCCGTCCGCCGTCAGCAGCTGCGCATGCCGGGCCTGCGGGAGGTCCGTGGGGAGGCTGGGCGTCCGCGGCAGCCGGTCCCGCTCCACGACGATGACATCGGCGTGTCCGGACAGTGCCGCGGCGGCGAGCATGCCCGTGAAGCCGCCGCCGAGCACCACGGCGAGGTAAGGGTGGGTGAACTCGAGCCCGTTGCTGCTCAACGCGTTCATGGGCAGTCCCTTTCTCGGCGGCGGCGCGCCCTTCCCCGGCGGAAGCGCGGCACGTCCAGGGAGGGCGGTGCCGCATACGGTCGGGGACGTCGGCGAGCGGCGGCGATGACGGCATCGGTGGCGGCCGTGAAGGAGGCCGTGAAGGTGGCCGCCAACGAGGACGGCAGGGACGCGGAAGCGGTCCGCAGGAAGCGCAGCGGTGCCGGTGGCTGTGCGCGTTGTGGGTCCCGGGGGGGGGGGGGGGGCCCCCGCCCCCCCCCCCCCCCCCGCCCCCACAAAAAAAAACCCACGGCCCCGGCCCCCCCCCCCCCCCCCCCCCCCCCCCCCCCCCCCCCCCCCC
>NZ_JBICVV010000019.1:0-166814 GCF_043199295.1 Streptomyces sp. NPDC048612 | reverse complement strand
GCCCCACCCCCCCCGGGGGGGGCGGGGGCCGGTGGGGGGGGGGGCGCCCGCCCCCACCCCCCCCCCCCCGCCCCCCCCCCACCCGCGCAGGCCCGTCACCGCACCCCGACAGCCCCGCGCAGCGGACCCGCCCGCCGCAGGCGCAACGACGGGCGCACCCGCGCAGCGGGGCGAAACACGGCGAGCAACCCCCACGGCGGGAAAGCCAAAAACGTGGGCCCGAAACCAAAGCGCAGCGGAGGGTCACTCCACGATGTGCCCCCCCTCCGGCTGGGCGCTGCACGCGGCGCGGAAGGTGCAGTGGGTGCAGTGGGTGCCGGTGGTGGGCGTGAAGCGCTCCTCCAGGACACGGCCGGCGGCGGTGGCGAGGAGGTCCCCGATCCACTCCCCGTCGGGCGGCGGCTGCGCCTGTACGGCGGGCAGCGCGTCGCCGCCCTCCTTCTGGGGGGCGCCGAGCCGCAGGTGGACCAGTTCGGCGCCGCCCGGTTCGGGGGTGCGGCCGTCGAAGACGTCGTCGACGGCGCCTTCGCGCACCGCGAGCTGGTAGACGGCGAGCTGGGGGTGGCGGGCGACCTCGGGGCCGGTCGGCTTCTGTTTGCCGGTCTTGAAGTCGACGACGTACGCCCGGCCCTGTGCGTCCTGGGAGACGTGGTCCATGCTGCCGCGGATACGGACCTCGTAGGCACCGGCCCGGAGGGTGAGGTCGAAGCCGTGCTCGGTGGCGACGGTGTCCCGGCCGTGGGTCTCGCGTTCCATGACGTGCCAGCGAAGGAAGCGTTCCAGTGCGGCGCGCGCCTGGTCCTTCTCCTGCCGTGACTTCCAGGGGGCGTCGAAGGCCAGGCCGTCCCATACGGAGTCCAGGCGCTCCATGAGGACGGTCAGGTCGGCGGGTGTGCGGCCGGAGGCGACCTCGTCGGCGAGCACGTGGACGACGTTGCCGAAGCCCTGGGCGGCGGTGGCGGGGGCGTCCGCCTTGACCTCGCGGCCCAGGAACCACTGGAGGGAGCAGGTGTTGGCGAGCTGGTCGAGGGCGCTGCCGGAGAGGACTACGGGGCGGTCGCGGTCGCGCAGCGGGACGCTGCTGTGGGTGGGATCGTGCAGGCCCCACCAGGTGTCGGGGTGGGCGGCGGGCACCAGGGGGTGGTGGTCGTCGTCGTGCAGCGCGGCCAGTTTCGCGAGCCGCTGGGCGGCGGCGTCGCGCAGCGCGGGGGTGGCGGCGGGGTCGACGGTGGTGGCGCGGAGTTCGGCGACGAGCGCGGCCACCGAGAGGGGACGGCGGGGGCGGCCGGTGACGTCCTGGGGGGTGACGCCCAGCTCGGTCAGGAAACGGGACGGCTGGTCGCCGTCGTCGGCCGCGGCCTTCACGGCGGTGACGACCAGGCGTTCCCGGGCGCGGGTGGCGGCCACGTAGAACAGGCGGCGTTCCTCGGCGAGCAGGGCGCCGGGGGTGAGCGGTTCGGCCAGGCCGTCGCGGCCGATCCGGTCGGCCTCCAGGAGCGAGCCGCGGCGCCGCAGGTCGGGCCAGAGGCCCTCCTGGAGGCCGGCGACGACGACGAGCCGCCATTCCAGGCCCTTGGCGCGGTGGGCGGTCATCAGGCGTACGGCGTCGGGGCGGACGGCGCGGCGGGTGAGGGTGTCGGCGGCGATGTCCTGGGCGTCGAGTTCCTCCAGGAAGTTGAGGGCGCCGCGGCCGCCGGTGCGTTCTTCGGCGCGGGCGGCGGTCTCGAAGAGGGCGACGACGGCGTCCAGGTCCCGGTCGGCGTTGCGGCCGGCGGCGCCGCCGCGGTGGGCGGCCCGCTCCAGGCGCTGCGGCCAGGGGGTGCCGTCCCACAGCTCCCACAACGCCTGTTCGGCGGTGCCGCCGCCGGCCAGCAGGGCGCGGGCCCTGCCCAGCAGCCGGCCGAGCCGCTGGGCGCCGCGGGCGTAGGCGGGGTCGTGGGCCACCAGGCGCCGGGGCTCGGCGAGCGCACGGGCGATCAGTTCGTCGGAGGGCGGCGGCAGTGGGTGCCCGGCGGCCCGTTCCTCCTCGCGCAGGGCACGGCCCAGACGGCGCAGGTCGGCGGAGTCCATCCCGCCCAGGGGGGAGGCCAGCAGGTCGAGGGCGGTTTCGGCGTCGAGCCACTGGGGGGCGGTGGCATCCGGGACGCCCTCCGGGGCGGCACCGGTGGAGGCGTCCGCTCCGGCCTCGTCCGCGCCCGGCTCGTCCGCGCCCAGCTCATCCGTACAGGGTTCCTCCCCACCCCGCTCGCCCGTACCGGGTCCGTCGGCATCCGGCTCGTCCGCACCGAGCTCGTCCATGCCCAGCTCGTCCACGCCCAGCCCGTCCCCACCCGGCTCGCCCGCCCCGGCTCCGTCCGTCCCGGCGTCATCCGCCCCCGGCTCCCGGCCGAGCGCCGCGCGGGCCGCCGCGCGGAGGGCCGTCAGCAGGGGGGCGACCGCGGGTTCGTGGCGCAGCGGCAGGTCGTCGCCGTCGATGTCCAGCGGTACCCCGGCAGAGGTGAGCGCCCGGCGCACGGCGGGGAGCGAGCGCCCGCCGGCGCGGACGAGGACGGCCATCTCCCGCCAGGGCACCCCGTCCTCCAGGTGGGCGCGGCGCAGGATGTCGGCGATGTTGTCGAGTTCGGTGCCGGGTGTCGGGTACGTGTACGCCTCGACGCGGCCGCCGTCCCGTACGGGCGCCGGTTCGCGGTGGGCGCGGACCTTCTGGGCGGGCAGACGGGTGAGCGGCATCCGGCGGGTGACCAGCCGGGTGGCGGCGAGCAGGGCGGCGCCGGAGCGCCGGGAGGTGCCGAGTACGGCCACCGGTGCGGGGCTGCCGTCGGCGCGCCGGAAGGTCTCGGGGAAGTCGAGGATGCCGTTGACGTCGGCGCCCCGGAAGGCGTAGATCGACTGGTCGGGGTCGCCGAAGGCGACGAGGGTGCGGCCCGGGGAGCCGGGTGCGGCGGTGGCTCCGTGGTTGCCGGCGAGCGCGCGCAGCAGCCGTACCTGGGCGGCGTCGGTGTCCTGGTACTCGTCGACGTAGACCGCGTCATAGGCGGCGGCCAGCTCGGCGGCGATGCCGGTGTCCTCGGCGAGCAGCACCGCGCGGTGCACCAGCTCGGCGTAGTCCAGGACGCCCTGGGCGTCCAGGACGTCGAGGTATTCGGCGAGGAAGGCGGCCGCTGCGCTCCAGTCGGGGCGGCCGGTGCGCTGGGCGAAGGCGCCGAGCGCCTCCGGCCCCAGGCCCAGCTCGCGGCTGCGGGCGAGCACGGCGCGGACCTCGTCGGCGAAGCCGCGGGTGGTCAGGCAGGCCCGCAGTTCGTCCGGCCAGCTCACCCGGGCGCGGCCGGTGCCGGCGAGTTCCGCCTGTCCTTCGAGGAGTTCCCGGACGGCGAGGTCCTGTTCGGGTCCGGACAGCAGCCGTACGGGGTCGGCGAAGAGGTCGGCGTCCTGGTGGGCGCGGACCAGGGCGTAGCAGAAGGAGTGGAAGGTCGTCGCCTGCGGGATGCCCGCCCGCCGTCCGCCGCCCGCCGGGCCGGGGTGTCCGTCGGGCGGTCCCTCCAAGGCGGCCAGCCGGGCCGCGAGCCGGTCGCGGAGTTCGGCGGCGGCCTTGCGGCTGAAGGTGAGGACGAGAATCCGCTCGGGGTCGCCGCCGGCCCGTACCCGTTGGGCGACCGACTCGACCAGGGTGGTGGTCTTGCCGGTGCCCGGTCCGGCCAGGACCAGCAGCGGCCCGTGCCGGTGGTCAACCACGGCGCGCTGTGCTGCGTCCAGAGCAGGAGAATCCGCCCGCCCCGGCGGGGTGCGGACCAGCCGGTACGCGCCGGGGACGGCCCGTCGCGCCGCCCGGTGGGGCTGCGTCGGCGGGGCGGCCGAGAAGGAGGAACTCACGTGGATCGCCGGTCCTGAGGAGGGTGTTCGTGGTGCGCGGGTGGTGCCGTTCGGGTCCCCCCGGACGGAGTCCGGCGGAGTGCCGCGGTGCGGGCCGCCGTCCTGGCGGGCGGTCCGGCCGTACGGTACGCGGCCGCGCCGTGACGGCGCTGCCCGACGCCATGCCGGACCGTACCCGGACCGCGCCGCGTCCCCCGGTCCGTCGCGGCCCGCTGTCGCTACCGCGGCGCCGCGCCGCCGGGCTGCTGCCCGTCCCAGCGGGCCCGCCGCATGTCGAGCCGCGGTATGGGGTCCGCGGTCCCCCGCGAGGCGGTGCGCAACGGGGTGCCTTCCGCCCGGTAGTGCGCCAGTGCGCGCTGTTCGCCGCCGGGCAGCGGGCGGCCGTCCGCGCGCACCACCCGCCACCAGGGCACCGCGCCCCCGTAGAGGGCCATCACCCGTCCCACCTGGCGCGGCCCGCCACCGCCCGCCGCGGGCAGCCCTTCGGGGGGCTCCTCGTCCCTGAGCCACTCCGCGACGTCCCCGTACGTCATCACCCGGCCCGCCGGGATCAGCTCGGCGACGGCGAGGACCCGTTCCGCGTAGGCGGGCAGCTCACCTGGCGCTGTGTCTCCGGTCCCACTCATTCGGTCCATCCTGCCGCACGGCACCGACAATGGGAGCGGACACACGGTCCCGCACCCCGCGGAGGTCGTCGGCACGGCGCCGTCAGCTGTGGCGAGGAGGAGGGGCGTTCCGCCTCCCGCACCCCCGAAATGCACCCTGATGCCCCCCTCCACCGGTCGGCCGTGCCACCATCTTCCGGACGGTGACTGGTGATACGAGATCAAGAAGAGACGGCCGAGCAGCAGGGTGCGGCGCCTCCACGGGAGGCGGGCGCCCCTGAAGCGCTGGCCGTCGACGCCGCCGGCACCGCGCCCGGACCGGCCGCTGCGACCGAGCGGCCCGAGCGGCAGCGGGCGGCACCACAGGGGAAGCACCAACGGGAGCCGGCCACGGCTTCCGCTACCGAAAAGGCGAGCACGATCGAGAAGGCCGAACGACCCGGGGCGTCCCAGAGGCCGGAAGGGCCCGAGGAGGCCGAGCCAACCGAGCGGCACGAGGAGGAGCGGAAGAGCAGTCGGCCCGCGGAGGAGCAGGTCCGGCACGACCAGGGCGAGGAGCCGGTGTCCGGCACGGCCCGGAGCAAGCCGCGTACCGGCTCGCACCGCGCCGATCTGACCGCCGACGAGTACGGCGAGTTCCACGTCGACCGGGTCTCCGGTGACGAGCCGCTGCTGCCCGCCCGGGTGCACCGGCCCTCCGACCTGCTGCGGCTGCTGCTCGGGATCGCCGGGATCGCGCTCGTCCTCGGGCTCGCCACGTTCGCACACGGCACCACCCAGGGCCTGGAGAACGACATCGGCAGCGGTGCGAAGGCGGCGCCCCCGCTGCTGATCAATCTGGCGGGGCTGACGTCCAGCGTCGCGGTGCTGATCGTGCCGGTGGCGTTCGCCGTGGAGCGGCTGATCAAGCGGGACGGGCTGCGGATCGCGGACGGGGTGCTCGCCGCCGTCCTTGCCCACGGGGTGTCGCTGGCCACCGACCTGTGGGTGGCCGAGGCCGCCCCGCCGTCCATCCGGGACGCGCTGACCCAGACCCTGGACAACGGTGCGCTGTCCGCGCCGGTGCACAGCTATCTGGCACCGGTGATCGCCTATATGACGGCGGTGGGCATGTCCCGGCGGCCGCGCTGGCGGGTCGCGATGTGGTGCGTGCTGCTGCTGGACTCGTTCGCGGTGCTGGTCGGGCGGTACACCACCCCGTTCGCGATCGTCACGACCGTGCTGATCGGCTGGACCGTCGCCTACGGCACCCTCTACGCCGTCGGCTCCCCCAATGTCCGTCCCACCGGACAGAACCTCCTCGCGGGGCTGCGCCGGGTCGGCTTCCACCCGGTGTCCGCGCTGCGCGCGGAGGACGCCGCCGGCCCCGAGCAGTCCGAGCACACCGACCGCGGCCGCCGCTACCTCGTCACCCTGGAGGACGGCCCGCCGATCGATGTCACCGTCGTCGACCGCGAGCAGCAGGCGCAGGGCTTCTTCTACCGGGTGTGGCGGCGGCTGTCGCTGCGCGGCATCAACCAGCGCCGCAGTCTGCAGTCGCTGCGCCAGGCGCTGGAGCAGGAGGCGCTGCTGGCGTACGCGGCCATCGCGGCCGGTGCCAACGCCCCCAAGCTGATCGCCACCTCGGAGCTGGGCCCGGACGCGGTGATGCTGGTCTACGAGCACATCGGCGGCCGCAGCTTCGACTCGCTGGCCGACGAGGAGATCACCGACGCGCTGATGCACAGCGCCTGGCGTCAGGTCGCGGCGCTGCAGTCGCGGCGGATCGCGCACCGGCGGCTGGTCGGTGACGCGCTGCTGGTGGATCGTTCCGGCAACATCGTGCTGACCGAGCTGCGCGGCGGGGAGATCGCGGCCGGTGATCTGGTGCTGCGGATGGACATCGCCCAGCTGCTGGCCACCTGCGGGCTGCGGGTCGGCGCGGAGCGCGCGGTGGCCGCGGCCGTCGAGGTGCTGGGCCCGGACGCGGTGGCGGACAGCCTGCCGCTGCTGCAGCCGATCGCGCTGAGCCGCACCACCCGCGCGACGCTGCGCCAGCTGGCCCGGGAGCGGGCCAAGCGGGAGCGGGAGGCGGTGCTGGAGGCCTCGCAGGCCGCCAAGGAGGCGCGGGAGGCCCGGGAGGCCGGTGGCCCGAAGGACCGCAAGGCGATCCGGGCCGAGCGGCACGCGGAGAAGCACGCCGAGAAGCGGGCCCTGGACGAGGCGAGCGAGGAGGCCCGGGAGGAGGACCTGCTGGCGCAGATCCGCCGGCAGGTGCTGCTGATCCGTCCGGCGGCGGTGATCGAGCCGGCGAAGCTGGAGCGGCTGAGCCCGCGCATCCTGATCAGCTGGATCGCCGGCGCGTTCGCGGTGTATCTGCTGCTGTCCCAGCTCACCCACTTCAACCTCAGCGATCTGATCAGCAAGGCCCAGTGGATGTGGGTGCTGGTCGCGGTGGGCTTCTCGGGGCTGACGTACATCGCGGCGGCGATGAGCCTGCTGGGGTTCGTCACGGAGAAGGTGTCGTTCGTCAGGACGGTCATCGCGCAGATCGCGGGCAACTTCGTGAAGCTGGTGGCGCCCGCGGCGATCGGCGGGGTGGCGCTCAACACCCGCTTCCTGCAGCGCGCGGGGGTCCGGCCCGGCCTGGCGGTGGCGAGCGTCGGCGCCTCCCAGCTGTTCGGGCTGGGCAGCCACATCCTGCTGCTGCTCACCTTCGGCTATCTGACGGGCACCGAACGGACCCCGACGATCTCGCCGTCCCGTACGGTCATCGCCGGGCTGCTGACCGTGGCCGTGCTGGTCCTGATCGTCACGGCGGTGCCGGCGCTGCGGAAGTTCGTCTCCACGCGGGTGCGGTCGCTGTTCGCCGGGGTGGTCCCGCGGATGCTGGACATCCTCCAGCGGCCCGGGAAGCTGGTCACCGGCATCGGCGGGATGCTGCTGCTGACGGCGGCGAACGTGATGTGTCTGGACGCCTCGATCCGCGCGTTCGGCGGCGGCGACACGATCAGCTACGCGAGCATCGCGGTGGCCTTCCTGGCCGGTAACGCGCTGGGCTCGGCCGCGCCGACGCCGGGTGGAGTGGGCGCCGTCGAGGGTGCACTGTTCGGTGCGCTGACCGTCGCCGGGCTCGCCGGTGATGTGGCGTTCCCGGCGGTGCTGCTGTTCCGGCTGATGGTCTTCTGGCTGCCGGTGCTGCCCGGCTGGGTGGCCTTCACCTACCTGACCCGCAAGGGCGAGATCTGAGCGGGCCCCCGCCGCAGCCACCTGTCCGACGCGAAGGCGCCGGTCCGTGAGCACGGACCGGCGCCTTACGGGTGGTGCGGGAAGCTCAGTAGACGGGCTTCTCCGGCTCGACGGTGTTGACCCAGCCGATGACACCGCCGCCCACGTGCACGGCGTCGGCGAAGCCCGCGGACTTCAGGACGGCCAGCACCTCGGCGGAGCGGACGCCCGTCTTGCAGTGCAGGACGATCTTCCGGTCCTGGGGGAGGTCCTGGAGGGCGGTGCCCATCAGGAACTCGTTCTTCGGGACCAGCCTGGCGCCGGGGATCGAGACGATCTCGAACTCGTTCGGCTCGCGGACGTCGATGATCTCGATCTTCTCGTCGCCGTCGATCCACTCCTTGAGCTGCTGCGGAGTGATCGTCGAGCCGGCCGCGGCCTCCTGGGCCTCCTCGGACACGACGCCGCAGAAGGCCTCGTAGTCGATCAGCTCGGTGACGGTGGGGTTCTCCCCGCAGATCGCGCAGTCGGGGTCCTTGCGGACCTTGACCTGGCGGTAGGTCATCTCCAGCGCGTCGTAGATCATCAGCCGGCCGACGAGCGGGTCGCCGATACCGGCGAGCAGCTTGATGGCCTCGTTGACCTGGATGGAGCCGATGGAGGCGCACAGCACACCCAGGACACCGCCCTCGGCGCAGGAGGGCACCATGCCGGGCGGCGGGGGCTCCGGGTACAGGCAGCGGTAGCAGGGGCCGTGCTCGGACCAGAACACCGACGCCTGGCCGTCGAAGCGGTAGATCGAGCCCCAGACGTACGGCTTGTTCAGCAGCACGCAGGCGTCGTTGACCAGGTAGCGGGTGGCGAAGTTGTCGGTGCCGTCGACGATCAGGTCGTACTGGGCGAAGAGCTCCATGACGTTGGTGGAGTCGAGGCGCTCTTGGTGCAGGTTGACCGTGACGTACGGGTTGATGCCCAGGACGGTGTCCTTCGCGGACTCCGCCTTGGAGCGGCCGATGTCCGCCTGGCTGTGGATGATCTGGCGCTGCAGGTTCGACTCGTCGACCTCGTCGAACTCCACGATGCCGAGTGTGCCGACACCGGCCGCGGCCAGGTACATCAGCGCGGGCGAGCCCAGGCCACCGGCGCCCACACAGAGCACCTTGGCGTTCTTCAGCCGCTTCTGCCCGTCCATCCCGACGTCGGGGATGATCAGGTGGCGGGAGTACCTGCGGACCTCATCGACGGTGAGCTCGGAAGCGGGCTCGACCAGGGGTGGCAGCGACACGGGGACTCCGTTGGTCGGTCTTGATGGGTTCCCCCCGCCCGGGCCGAGCCGAGCGTGGGGGAGCTTGCTCTCCCCGTAACACTGCCACGCCCTTCTTCATTCCGAGACACCCGTTCCGATGCGCGAGACGATTTCGTCCCAGTAGCCGGGCAGTGACGCCCAGGCGCCTCCGCCGGTGCCCGCCGCGGCGGCGGAGCGCCGGTCCTCCCCGCTCGCTCGTCCCACCGAGCGGGACACCCGTCTCACCCCGCCACGCCGCGGAGCGCGGAGCCTCCGCTCCGGTCAGGCCGGGACGCCGGTGGTCAGATGCGGCACGCGGCCTCCATCCAGATGTCGGCGAGGGACTCCTCCAGCCCGATCCGGGGGCGCCAGCCGAGCCGGTCGCGGGCGGTGCGGACGTCCGCCTGCTGCCAGGTGCCGCAGCCGTCCGGGTACGGGTAGGTGGCGGGCGGCGAACCGGCGGGGTGCTCCGGGGACGGGCCCGGGATGACCAGCCGGGCCGGCGGGGAGTCGAGTTCGTGCAGCGCGCCGCCGAAGCCGGCGACCCGGGCGAGCACCGAAGCGGCCTCCCGCAGCCGTACGGCCCGCCCGGTCCCGATGTTGACGACGCCCTGCGCGGCGGACAGCGAGGCGGCGTGCACCGCCCGCGCCACGTCGCGCACGTCGACGAAGTCCCGCTGCACGCCGAGCCCGCCGAGCTTGAGTTCGCTGTCGCCGGACTGCATGGCGCGGCGCATGGCCTCGGCGAGCCGGCCGAGCGGCGATCCCGCCGGGGTGCCGGGGCCGACCGGCGAGAACACCCGCAGCACGACGGCGTCGAGGCCGGAGCCCAGGACGAGTTCGGTGGCGGCGAGTTTGCTGACGCCGTACGGGCCGCCGGGGCGCGGCACCGCGTCCTCGGCGGTGGAGGAGCCGGGCTGGGAGGGCCCGTACTCGGAGGCGCAGCCCAGGTGGACGAGCCGGGCGCCGCAGCTGCTGCGCCGCAGCGACTCGCAGATGGTGGCGACCGCGACGGTGTTGTGCCGGGTCAGCTCGCGGGCGCCGCCCCGGGTGGCTCCGGCGCAGTTGACGACGACACCGGGGTGGACCGCGTCGAGGAAGCGGGTGAGCGCCCCGGGGCTGCCGGAGGCGAGGTCGAAGCGGACGTCGGCGTCGTCGCCCCGCCCGAGGGCGGTGAGCTGGACGGCCGGGTCGGCGAGCAGGCGGTCGGCGACGTAGCGGCCCAGGTAGCCGTTGGCGCCGATGAGCAGCACCCTCATCGTGCGGCCCCCCGGTGCGCGTGGTGTGTGGTCGGCTGGACGTTCATCTGTCGTGCTCCTAAGACGGATCGAGGGAAGCGGGTCGGCTCCGGCCGCGGGGTCGGCGTCCGCCCTGGGGGCGGGGGCCACGTGGGGGCGGTCCGCGGGGACAGGAACGGGGCGGCCGCTGCGGGGTGCCGCTCCCGGGGTGGTGCGTGGTGGGGTTGCCCGTGTGGGGGTGCGGGGTATCGGGGGCCGGGGGTCGTCCGGAGGATCACGGCCGGTGTGCCTCCGCCGGTCCGGTGGGGGCGGGCCAGTGCGCGCAGGCGCCGGCGAGCGCGCGCAGGCCGTAGCCGAGGAGGCCGAGGGCGGCGGCGGTGCAGGCCACGGCGGGTACCGCGGCCGGTCCCACCGTGGTGGTCAGCGCCTCGACCGGGGCGCCGAGCGGGGGCAGGCCGGGGAGCCGGGCGATCAGCACCAGGGCCAGGGCGAGGGCCTCCAGGGCGGCGGCCGAGGCCAGGCCGGTGGCGGCCGCTTCGGGGAAGCCGTGGACGGCGAGCAGCCGGGCCAGGAAGAGCAGCACGCCCAGCGCGGCCGCCGCCCCCGCGGTGACCGGGTCGCCACCGCCGAGGACCGCCTGCGCGCCGAGCAGCAGCGCGGCCAGCGCGCCCAGGAAGAGCAGGGTGGTGACGAGCAGTAACGGGCGTACCCGGGCGGCGAGTTCACCGAGTCCGCGGCTGGCGGCCAGGACGCCTCGTCCGCGCACCGTGAACCAGTGGGCGCAGCCGGCCGCGGGCGCGAGGGCGAAGGCAAGGGCCACGGCGGGGGCGACGGCGGCGTGGGGTGCGGCGTGGGGCAGGTCGGGGCCGCCGGTCAGCAGCTGTTCGAGCAGCCAGTCCCCGTACACCGCGTAGCCGGCCGTCCAGCCGGCCCACAGGCCGGCGGTGCGCGGTCCGCTGCCGTGGCGCAGCCGCAGCGGCCCGGCCCGCACGCCCAGCCGGACGGCGAGGGCGAGCAGGACCAGGCCCGCGGCGCCCACGCCGGTGCGTACGGCGGGGGGCTCGGTGTGCACCGAGGCGAGGGCGGCGACGGTCGCGACGCAGACGCCGCCGGGGAGCAGGTGCAGCGCCGCGCACACGGTGCGGGAGCGCCGGGCGGGGGTGGGTGCGGGCGCGGCCCCGGGGACGGTGTCCGAAGTGGCGCGCGGCACCCGGGCGTAGAGCTCCTCGGCCAGCGAGAAGACGTCCCGGTGCCGGAACCGGGCGGCCGTGCGGTCGGTGACGCCGTGCGCCTCCAGGCCGGCGGCGATCTCCAGTGCGTCGACGGCGCGGGCGCACAGTTCCTGGTGACGGTGCATCAGGGTGCGTACGGGGTCGGCGGGGCCGCGGCGCGGGGGGCGGGCGGCGGGGTCCTTGCGCGGGGGCACGGCCCGTTCGGCGCGGGCTTCCCCCGGGGCCGCCATGGCACCGGCGGCGCCGCCTTCGGGAGTCGTCATGCGCCGGCCCCCCTCCCCCGGGCCGGCGCGCAGCCGTCCGGGCCGGGGCGGCGGGGCGCGGTACGACGCCGGGGCGGGCCGGGTGTGTGCGGGGTGCGCCGGGCGACCGGGACGAGGCCGCCGGGACGGCCGGGGCGGCCGCCGCCGTGTGCCACATCCGCCATACCCGTCACCAGGGCCACGCCCACGACACCCATCGCACACATCACGTCCAGCACACTGGTCACCATTGCTCTCTCCTTCGCGCCGGCCATGCCTGGTCGCTCGTCGGGCCCTGCCGTCTCACGGCCTGTCCCACGTCCTGGACGGCCTCCGCTCCCCCGGCGTCCCCGCCCCCGTCGGCGGCGGCCGGCGCCGCGGGCCGCCGGGCCCCGGACGCCGCCCAGCGCGGGGTCCGGGGAGCCGGCGCGGTGACCGCCCGGGTGGCGGTGCCGGTCGCGGCCCAGCGGCCGGGGACATGGGACTCGGCGGGGCGGGCGAACGGCCGCGGGACGCCGTGCGCGTCCTGCGTGCGGCAGGCGGCCGGGCGAGCCGGGGCGTGCGAGATCAGCTCCAGGTAGATGCCACGAAATGCCGCGGTGTTCTGCTCGACGGTGAACAGTTCCAGCGCCCGCGCGCGGGCCGCCGCGCCCAGCCTGGCCCTGCGGTCCGGGTCGCCGAGCAGCGCGGCGCAGGCCTCGGCCAGGGCGCGGGGGTTGCGCGGCGGGACGACCAGACCGGTGCCGCCGATGACCTCGCAGACCGCGCCGGCATCGGTCGACACCGTGGCACGGCCGCAGAACATGGCTTCCACCAGGGAGCGCGGGAACCCCTCGATGACGCTGGAGAGCACCACCACCGCACCGGAGGCGTAGGCGTCCGCCGGGGCCGGCAGACCGGGGCCGCCGATCTCCTCGAAGCTGACCGGGCTCTCGCCGACGGTGCGGGCGTCGGCGGCCTCGTCGGGGAAGAGCTGGGCGGCCAGCGCCCGGCAGTGCGCGAGATAGCCGGGCGCCCCCGGGTCGCGGCCGGGCCCGCCGACGATGCGCAGGGTGGCCGCCGGTTCGGCCCGGCGGATCTCGGCGAAGGCGTGCAGCAGCGCGATGAGGTCCTTCGCGGGCTCGACCGTGCCGACCCACACCAGCGTCTTGGAGTCGTCCGCGGCGGCGTCCCCGACGGCGGCGAACGGGGCGGCGTCCATGCCCGGGTAGACCGTGCGCAGCCGGGCGCGGTCGGCGCCGCAGCGCTCCTGCCAGCGCCGGGCGTGGGTGTTGCCGGGGGTGATCAGCGCGGCCTGGGCGTAGGTCTCGGCGGCCAGCGCGCCCTGGAAGGCGGCGAGCAGCGCCCGCACCGGCACGCTCAACGGCGAGGCGGCGCGGGCGAGATAGTGCTCGCGCAGCCGGACGCCGTACTCGGTGACCAGGAGCGGGGTGCCGAAGAAGCGCTTGGCGAGCAGTCCGGGCAGGGCGGCGGCACCGGCGGAGGTGGCATGGCAGAGGTCCACGCCGCCGAGGCCGGGGGTGTCCCGGCCGCCGTACCAGTCCAGGGAGAGCGGCCGGAGCGCGAGTTCGAGCTGGGTGGTGACCGCCAGCAGATCGTTGACCTGCGCGCCCTGGGCGGCGGGCAGGGCGCGGGGGCCGCGGCAGACGGTCTCCAGGAGTCGTACGGCGCTCTCGGAGCGCAGCATCGCGGGCACCCCGCCGTGGTCGCGGGCGAGTTCGGCGAGCCCGTAGAGGCCGGTGGCGAAACGGTCCGCCTTCTTGGTCGCCGACGGACCGGGGCCGCTCTCCGGGTCCCCGTGGTGGGCGGCGCCGGCCGGCTCGTCCCCGGTGGGCACGGTGGCGAAGGCCGTCACGAGGGCGCCGAAGCACTCGGCGAAGCGGCGGCGGGCGCGGCGTCCGCCGACGCGGCCCCGGCGCTCGGCGGTCCGGCGGGGTGCGGCGGGGGCCTCGCCCCACAGGTGCGCGCGCCGTACCAGGCGGACGTGGTCCGGCAGTTCGGTCCGGGGCCGGGCCGCCCGGCGGGCGTCGGAGTTCAGGGCGTAGACCTCGAAGTCGTGGCCGGTCAGTCCGCGCACGAGCCGGTCGCACCACGCGGACGACTCACCGGACGCATCCGGATAACCACCTTCGGTGAGCAGTCCAATGCGCATGAGTGCACCCCCGTCCTCCCCTGTCGGCGTCCCTGATGTGCGGCGGCACGGCCGCCACCTGCAGGAAGAAGCTATGCAAAGGGGCCGGTGGCGCGATGGACGGTTGTCCGTCGCGCCACCGGAAGGGGTGAAAGCACGTAACTTTCCGCCCCTAAGGGCGTTTCTTCGCGCTATAGGCGTACCAGGGCCCGCGCGGTGGACCGGCACGGGGCAGGGACCGCCCCACGGGGTGCGCGCCGGGCGGCGGGCCCGTCGGCGCCGGGCCGGGCCCGGTCAGCGCTGGGTGGGGAACGGCCAGGAGTTGGGGCGGCAGGTCGCCCCGTCCGTGGTCAGGAACTTGGTCTGCTGCATCATCACCGGGGCCAGGGCGCCCTGCCGGGAGCAGGTCTCGTGGTTGTGCCCGAGCCGGTGGCCGACCTCGTGGTTGATCAGCATCTGCCGGTAGGCGTGCATCTTGTCGTGGCCGTAGGTCCGGGCGCCCTGCGCCCACCGATAGGCGTTGATCATGACCCGGTCGGTCGCCGCGGAGTCGCAGGAGACCTTGTCCTGGCTGGTGTCGAGGCCGGACTTGGCGCACCACTCGTCGGTGGTCCCCGGACTCGCCAGCGTGATCACAAAGTCGGCGTCGCCGGAGCCCACCCGCTGGAAGGCCATCTTCCCGCCGTGTGCCCAGCTCCGGCTGTCGTTGAGGGTCTTGTGCACCGCCTCGGCGAACAGGTCGCCGTCCAGCGGCAGCCCCTCCTCGATGTCGACGCGGTAGCGCAGCACCTTGCCCTTGCCGGGCGCCTCGGCGTCCCCGCCGGCCGGCGTGAACCGGCCGGTGGCCGTCAGCTTCGCGTCCAGCGGGAAGACCTGGTTCATCTTCTCGTCGTAACTGGCGGGCTTGGCGTCCTGGGTGGGCCTGGTGTGCGACCGGGAGGCCTCGTCGTCGACCCCGTCGGCGCGGTCGCTGCCGCTGCGCGGCTGCGGCTCGCCGTCCTTCGTGTGCTGCTCGGCGACCTGGCCCGCGATGACCACGGCGAGCACGGTGGTGACCGCCGCGGCCGCCGCGCCGGTGAAGGTCCGGCCCTTGCCGCCCTTCCTGACGCCGTGCCGCCCCTCCTCCGCGCCGTAGCCGTCGTCCAGGTCCTCGTCACCGGGCCCGCCGGGCCCCGCACCGAGCACGCCGGGCTCCGCCGGCCGGTCCTGCCCGTCGGCCGCTTCGCGGTCGAAGACGACCGACCGGCCCGTGTACCGGCCGCCGGGGGCCGCGCCGTCCGTGCCGGGTCCGTACGCACCGGCCGCCGCGGCCGCCTTCCGGGGCGCACCAGCCCGGAACACATCGTCCTCGGGGTCGCTCACCTCGACCGCACCGCGCGGGTACGTGCCGGCGTCGAAGGCCTCCACGAACTCGCGCCGGGGTCCCGGACCGCTGCCCGGTGCCGCCATCCGCGGCCCGTGGGGCATCTCCGCGCGGGGCCGGGGAATACGGGGCGCGCCCTGTCCGGGCGCCGGCGTGGTGGGGAACTCGCCCCAGCCGCCGCCCGGTTCCCGCTGTTCGGGGTGGCCACCGCGCACCACGTCGCCCTCGAACGGCTCGCGTCTGCGGCGGCCCGAGCCCGGTCCGGGCGGCGTGCCGCCCGGGGTGCCCTCACCGGGCGGACCGGCCGTCTCCGGGGTGTCCGTTGCGGTTTCCGGCCGGCCTTTGCGGCTGTGGCGTCCCACGGGGTGTGTCAGCTCCTGCCCGCATCAGCGGTCACATCGGTCATGTCACTGTCGAGCAGTTCGCGGACGGCCCGCGCCACTGTCTCCGGGTACTCCATCATCGCCACGTGCCCCGCCTCCGGAAGCGTCAGCAGTCGCGAACCGCGGAACGCCGCGGCCGCCCGCCGCGCCATCCGGAAGGAGACCAGGCGGTCGCGCCCACCGTAGACGAGAAGGGTGGGGGCGAGCACTCTCTCTGCCTGACGCCACAAATTATGCTGGCCGCCGAGCGTGTAGGCGTTCACCAGGCCGCGCGCGGAGCGCTCCATCACCTCCCAGAAATAAGGGAGTTCGAGCCGTCGCGCGTATTCGTCGACCGCGGCGTTGAACCCTTCCGGGCTGACCCGGCCGGGATCGCCGTAGCAGAGCGCCAGCACCTCACGGGTGCGGCGCTCGGGCGTCCAGTCATGGGTGAGCCGGCCGAAGAGCCCGGCGAGACCGGGCACCGCGAGCAGTGCGGTGGGCACCGCGGTCAGCTGCGGGCGCAGTTCGGGCAGCGCCGGGGAGACCAGCGTCAGGGTCCGCACGAGGTCGGGGCGCTCCGCCGCCACCCGGGTCGAGGCGGCGCCGCCCATGGAGTTGCCGATGAGGTGGACGGGGCCGCGCCCGGCCGCGTCGAGGTGGCGGATGACCGCGCGGGCCTGCGCGGAGACGGAGTAGTTGCCGTCGGCGGGCGGCGGCGAGTGCCCGAAGCCGGGCAGGTCGATCGCCTCGCCGTCCACCCGGTCGGCGAGCAGCGGCATCAGGTCCGACCAGTTCTGCGAGGAGCCGCCGAGTCCGTGGACGTAGAGCGCGGGTTCACGGTCCCGCCCGTCACCGGCCCCGCTGCCGCCGCCCTCCGGGGCGGGCGGTCCGACCGGTGCCCGTACGGTCAGCGTGAGGCCCGGGAGGGTCACGGTGCGCAGCGTCTCCGCCGCGCCGGGCCGGCCGGAGCCGGCCGGGGGCACCGGGAGGGCGGCAGTCGCGGTGTCCGGCGACTCGGTCGAAGACATGGGTCGATGTTACGAGACGATCACGCCCACGATCGTGTGTCCGCGGTCACACACCGCATCGCGCTGACGCGGCCGCTCTCCTACGCTCGTAGGCGAGGGCGGCAGCCCCGGCCTGCTCATGCCTGGCACCAGCCGACGAAGCGAGCACGCGAGAAAGGGAGCCACCATGCGCGTCGACCCGACTGACCCGGAGACCTTCGAGGACGAGAGCGACGCCACCGAGTTCGATGTCGAAGCACCGGAAGCGGACGCGGCGGAGCAGTACGCCGACGTCACCCCGCGCCGCGACGAGCCGCTGACCACCGCCGACCCGGACTCCGCGAACGAGGCGGACCGCGCCGAACAGGCCCGCGTGGTGGAGCTCAACGAAGACGAATACCGATGACCTGGCACGTTATGTCGGCTTATGGCCCCGAGGCCGGGCATAAATTCTCGGCCCGGACCGCGCACAGCCGGGTTACCCAAAAGTACGATGGCGGGCGCGGTGCACCACCTTGTACAGGCCGCGAACGGAACCACTTCTGGGAGGCAGCGTGAGCGCCATCGAGCAGACCGAGGCGGCGCGCCCGCGGGGCACGCGCCTGCCACGCCGCGCCCGGCGCAACCAGCTTCTGGGCGCCGCGCAGGAAGTTTTTGTCGCGCAGGGCTACCACGCGGCCGCGATGGACGACATCGCCGAGCGGGCGGGCGTCAGCAAGCCGGTGCTCTACCAGCACTTCCCGGGCAAGCTGGAGCTCTACCTCGCGCTGCTCGACCAGCACTGCGAGGCCCTGCTGCAGTCGGTGCGGACGGCGCTGGAGTCGACGACCGACAACAAGCAGCGGGTCGCGGCGACGATGGACGCCTACTTCGCGTACGTGGAGGACCCGGGCGGCGCCTTCCGCCTGGTCTTCGAGTCGGACCTCACCAACGACCCGGCGGTCCGTGAGCGGGTGGACAAGGTGTCGCTGGAGTGCGCCGAGGCCATAAGCGCGGTGATCGCCGAGGACACCGGCCTGTCACGGGACGAGTCGATGCTGCTGGCCGTGGGTCTGGGCGGAGTGTCCCAGGTGGTGGCGCGCTACTGGCTGTCCTCGGAGAGCCAGGTCCCGCGGGACACCGCGGTGCAGCTGCTGACGTCGCTCGCCTGGAAGGGCATCGCCGGTTTCCCCCTGCAGGGCGGCGAAACGCACTGACCCTGTTCGCTGCGGGCGTGGCCCATGGCGTCCTGCGTGTCCCCGTACCGGGCTAATGTGTGCTGCGTACGGCGCGGATGACCGCGCTTCCTCCCCCAGCTGAGGCTGGGGACCCCCAGACCGTCGGAGGGACAAAAGCCGTGGAGGTCAAGATCGGCGTGCAGCACGCGCCCCGCGAGATCATTCTGGAGAGCGGGCAGTCTGCCGAAGAGGTCGAGAGCGCTGTGTCCGACGCGCTGGGCGGCAAGTCGCAGCTGCTGAGCCTGGTGGACGACCACGGTCGCAAGATTCTGGTCCCGGCGGACCGGCTGGCCTATGTCGAGATCGGCGAGCCGACCGCCCGCAAGGTCGGGTTCGGCGCGCTCTGAGCGCGGGGCGCCGGCCACGGCGCCCACCAGGACACGAGGGCGGCGGCCCGGAGATTCCCTTCTCCGGGCCGCCGCCCTCGCCTGTCGTTTCCAGGCCCGCCCGGGCGCCGCTTCCGGGCCCGGCCGGGGGGCGTTTGCGCAGATCAGGCTGTTCGAGTCGGTTCGGCTGGGCTGATCAGGCAGCGGACCGGCGGGGCGAGGGTTGCTGCCGGTGCCCCTTGGGTACGACCGCGTAAGACCGGTTTGTTCATCGATCGGCGTTTGTCACGCGGGAGGGAACAGCATGATCTGGGAAGCACTCGGCGCCCTGCTCATCGGCTTTGCCATCGCTCTGTCCGCCACGCGATGGCTGCCCGACCGCTTCCCCTCGCGCAGCCTCACGCTCGCGACCGGCCCGGTCGCGGCGCTGCTCGGCGCGGTGCTGACCCGCTCGATCCTCGGTCCGGGGTATCCCGTGCAGGTGATGGTGGCCTCGGTCGCCGTGGGAGCGGCGCTGCTGTCGGTCCTGGTACGCCCGCCGCACCGGCGCCTGCGGCACCCGGCCCCGACACTGAAGGGGCACCGGACGGCCTGAGCCGCCCGGCACCCCGCTACGACAGGCCCTAGGGACGTCAGGCCGCGAGACCCAGCGCCGCCATCCTTTTGGTGTGCGCCTCGGTGATCCGGGAGAACATCCGGCCCACCTCCGCCAGGTCGAAGCCGTCGGCCACGCCGCCCACCAGCATCGTGGAGAGCGCGTCGCGGTCCGCGACCACCCGCTGCGCCTGGGAGAGCGCCTCGCCCATCAGGCGGCGCGCCCACAGCGCCAGCCGCCCGCCGACCCGCGGCTCGGCCTCGATGGCCGCGCGCACCTTCTCCACGGCGAACGAGGCGTGCCCGGTGTCGTCCAGCACGGCCAGCACCAGACCGCGGGTGTCGGAGTCCAGCCGGGCCGCGACCTCGCGGTAGAAGTCACTGGCGATCGAGTCGCCGACATAGGCCTTGACCAGGCCCTCCAGCCAGTCCGACGGCGCGGTCTGGCGGTGGAACTCGTCGAGGGCGGCGGCGAACGGCTCCATGGCCTCGTTCGGCTCGGCCTCGATCTGTGCGAGCCGGTCCCGCAGCCGCTCGAAGTGGTGGAACTCTGCCGAGGCCATCTTGGCCAGTTCGGCCTTGTCGTCCATCGTCGGCGCGAGCTTGGCGTCCTCCGCCAGGCGCTCGAAGGCGGACAGCTCGCCGTAGGCGAGGGCGCCGAGCAGGTCGATCACGGCGGCCCGGTACTGCGGGTCGGCGGATGCCTGCGCCCAGTCCTGGGCGGCGATCCCGGTGTTCTCTTGCGCGTCAGCCGCGGCGTTGTCAGGCGTTCCCATGACCGGCACAATAGCCCGCTCGGCGGCTCGGGGAAGGGCCTGGTCAGCCACAGCCGTTCCCTCGTACGAACGACGGTCGTAGCCGGTGCCGGGGCGCCGGACCGGCCGTGATGTATTCCTCACTCATACAAGCCTTCGGATAGGCGAGCCATATCCGGGGTACAGTGGTATTTGGACCTGCCGAGTATCGGTGGGTCGTTCCACGAAGCGGATGCCCGGTCGGTGGCCCGATCGGCTCCAAACCGACCGCCCTCTCTTGCGGCGCGTAGCAGACATACGCACGGCGAGAGGGACACCGCTCGCGGCAGGAGTGCCTGAGCGTTGGCAGTGGTCCCGCCCCACCGGCCCCTCCGGCCGGCCCGTACGAACTCCGTACGAAGGTGCGGTACGACCCCCTTCGCCGCCTCACGCCGCGTCTCACAGAAGAGGCAAGATTCTGTCTACGTTCCGAGACCTCGGGATTTTCCCCGAGACGGCCGAGGCGCTGGAAGCCGTCGGCATCATCTCCCCCTTTCCCATCCAGGAGCTGACGCTCCCCGTCGCCCTCTCCGGCAACGACGTCATCGGCCAGGCCAAGACCGGCACCGGCAAGACCCTGGGCTTCGGCCTGCCGCTCCTGGAGCGCGTCACGGTCCCCGTGGACGTCGAGGTCGGCCGGGCGCAGCCCGGTCAGCTGACCGAGGCGCCGCAGGCCCTGGTGGTCGTGCCGACCCGTGAGCTGTGCCAGCAGGTCACCAACGACCTGCTCACCGCCGGCAAGGTGCGCAACGTCCGGGTGCTGGCCATCTACGGCGGCCGTGCCTACGAGCCGCAGGTCGAGGCGCTGAAGAAGGGCGTCGACGTCGTCGTCGGCACCCCCGGCCGCCTGCTCGACCTGGCGGGCCAGAAGAAGCTGAACCTCTCCCAGGTCAAGAGCCTGGTGCTGGACGAGGCCGACGAGATGCTCGACCTGGGCTTCCTGCCCGACGTCGAGAAGATCATCCAGCTGCTGCCGGCCAAGCGCCAGACGATGCTGTTCTCCGCGACCATGCCCGGCCAGGTCATCTCGCTGGCCCGCCGTTACATGTCGCAGCCCACGCACATCCGCGCCACCGCGCCGGACGACGAGGGCCAGACCGTCGCCAACACCGTCCAGCACGTCTTCCGTGCGCACTCCATGGACAAGCCGGAGATGGTCTCCCGCATCCTCCAGGCCGAGGGCCGGGGCCTGGCGATGGTGTTCTGCCGGACGAAGCGGACCGCCGCCGACATCGCCGACCAGCTCGCACGCCGGGGCTTCGCCTCCGGCGCGGTGCACGGCGACCTCGGCCAGGGCGCCCGTGAGCAGGCGCTGCGGGCCTTCCGCAACGGCAAGGTCGACGTCCTGGTCTGCACCGACGTCG
This sequence comes from Streptomyces sp. NPDC048612, assembly GCF_043199295.1. Taxonomy (NCBI): domain Bacteria; kingdom Bacillati; phylum Actinomycetota; class Actinomycetes; order Kitasatosporales; family Streptomycetaceae; genus Streptomyces; species Streptomyces sp. NPDC048612. Next base: position 145,974 of record NZ_JBICVV010000019.1, on the reverse strand, counting down.
CCGCCCGCGGTATCGACGTCGAGGGCGTGACGCACGTCATCAACTACCAGTCGCCCGAGGACGAGAAGACCTACCTGCACCGCATCGGCCGTACGGGCCGCGCGGGCGCCAAGGGCACCGCGGTCACCCTCGTCGACTGGGACGACATCCCGCGCTGGAAGCTGATCAACAAGGCGCTGGACCTGGCCTTCGACGAGCCGGAGGAGACCTACTCCACCTCCGCGCACCTCTACGAGCAGCTGAACATCCCCGCGGGTACCAAGGGCGTGCTGCCGCGCGCCGAGCGCACCCGGGCCGGGCTGGCCGCCGAAGAGGTCGAGGACCTGGGCGAGACCGGTGGCCGGGGCCGTGGTCCCCGTAAGGGTGCCGTCGTGGAGGAGGAGCGCCCCGCGCGCACCCGTACCCCGCGGCAGCGCCGCCGTACCCGTGGCGGCACCGCGCTGGACGGCCCGGCCGGTGCCACGGCACAGACGACCGGGTCGCCCGCCGCCGAGAGCACCCAGGACGCCGCTCAGGGCACGGAGGCCGCCGGACCGCGGCAGCCGCGCCGGCGCCGGCGTACCCGCTCGTCGAGCCAGTCCGGTGCCGTGACGGCGCCGGTGGCCGAGGCCGCGCGCAACACCGAGGTCGCCAAGGACACCGCTGTGGTGGCCAAGGGCGCCGCTGTGGTGGCCCAGGCCGCCGCCGTGGTGACCGAGGCTCCGGCCGAGCCCGTGAAGCCGCGCCGCCGCCGTCCCCGGGTGGCCCGGCCGGTGGAGACCGAGAGCTTCCAGACCGTCGAGGTCGCCGCCCGGGCGCTCGCGGCGGAGCGCGCGGCAGCCGCCGAGGCCGCTGCCGTGACGGAGCCCGTCGAGGCACCGGCCAGGCCGCGCCGCCGTTCCCGCAGCGCCGCCAAGGCCGCGGCGGAGACGGCGCCGGCGGTGGTGACGGAGACCGTGGCCGAGGCCGCGGACGCCGTGACCGAGGCCCCGGCCAAGCCGAAGCGCACCCGCAAGTCGGCTGCCGCCAAGGCCGCCGAGGCCGCCGAGGCCGCGGTGGACACCGCCGAAGGTGCCGTGGAGGCGCCGGCCAAGCCCAAGCGGACGCGGAAGACGGCTGCCGCGAAGGCCGCCGAGGCCGCGGAGACCGTGACGGAGGCACCGGCCAAGCCCAAGCGCACCCGGAAGACCGCCGCCGCGAAGGCCGCCGAGGCCGCGGTGGACGCTCCCGCCGAGGACGCCCCGGTGAAGCCGAAGCGGACGCGCAAGAGCGCTGCCGCCAAGCCGGCCGCGGAGGCGGCGGAGGGCGCCGAGGCCAAGCCGGTGCGCCGCCGCACCCGCGCCAAGGCCACGGCGGCCGAGGCGACGCCCGAGAGCTGACCCGCCCGGTCCTCCTGGACCCGGCACCGACGACCCGGCCCCGCACCGCGCGGGTGCCGGGTCGTCGGCGTCCCGGCCCTGTTTTGCCACCCGGCCCGGATAACCTCACTGCATGAGCAGGCCGCCCACCCTCACGCTGCCCCCGTGCGCCCGTGCGTACCGACTCGACACCGCGCGCGGCTCCTTCGCCGTGCAGGACGCCCGGCCCGAGGCCGCACCGATCGGGACCGCCCTGCTGGTGCCCGGGTTCACCGGTAGCAAGGAGGACTTCGTCGCCTTGCTGGAGCCGCTCGCCGCGGCCGGCTTCCGGGCGGTCGCGGTGGACGGCCGCGGCCAGCACGAGTCCGCCGGGCCGCGCGAGGAACAGGCTTATGCGCAAAGGGAGTTGGCGCTCGACGTGCTGGCGCAGGCGCGGGCCGTGCGGGAGCCGGACAGCGGCCCGGTCCATCTGCTGGGGCACTCCCTGGGCGGGCTGGTCACCCGGGCCGCCGTGCTGCTGGACGCGGCCCCGTTCCGTTCGCTCACCGTGCTCAGCTCCGGGCCGGCCGCCATCGAGGCGTCCCAGCAGGCCCGGGTGCGGATGCTGATCGAGGCGCTCGGCACGCTCGACATGGAGAGCGTCTGGCGGGCGATGCGCGAACTGGACCCGCCGGAGGCGGCGGACGCGGCGACACCGCCGGAGATCGGCGCGTTCCTGCACCGCCGCTGGCTGAACACCGTGCCCGAGCAGCTGATCGCGACCGGCCGGCAGATGCTGGCGGAGCCCGACCGGGTGGCGGAGCTGGCCCGTACCGGGCTGGCCGTCCATGTCGTCTCCGGCGCCGTCGACTACGCCTGGCCGGTGGCGTGGATGGACGACATGGCGGAGCGGCTGTCCGCCCGGCGCACCGTCATCGAGGGCGCCGAGCACTCCCCCAACGCCGAGCGTCCGGAGAAGACGGCGGAGGCGCTGGCCGGGTTCTGGAGCGGGGTGGGCTGAGGGCGGGCCGGTGGGCCGAGCGGGCGGTGTCGCCAGGACAGCGCCCGGCGGTTCGGCGAGCATCGAGGGAGGCGGCCCGGCGCGGTCCGGGCCGCACCGGCTTCGTACGAAGGGCTCCCTGATGACCGAGAACCCGGCGACTCCCCCGGCCGACCCCGGGGACGGCCCCCACGGCATCGCGCTCACCCGGACCTTCGACGCCCGCCGTGAGCTGGTCTTCGAGGCGTGGACGAGGCCCGAGCACTTCGGGTACTGGTTCGGCGGGGAGCTGGCGGTGCCCGCCGACCGGATGACGATGGACCCGCGGCCGGGCGGGGTGTGGAGTCTGGTGATGCGCACCCCGGACGGCGGTGAGCTGCCGTTCTCCGGCGTCTACCGTGAGGTGGCGCCCCCGGAGCGGCTGGAGTTCACGCTCAAGGACGCGTCCGCGCCGGACGGCATCGAGGGCGAGATCGTCCGGGTCACCCTGACCGATCTCGGGGGCCGTACGGAGATGGCCTTCCGCCAGCTCGGCGGGAATCTCACCTCCGAGCAGTACCGCCAGGCGGAGGCGGGCTGGTCGGGCTTCTTCGACCGTCTCACGGAGCTGCTCGCACAGGCCTGATCCCGGCCCCTCCGTCCGGCCGGGGCCACGAGCGCCCGCTAGTACTGCCCCTGGACGTGATCCCAGAAGCCGTCGCGCAGGACCCGCCGCAGGTCGGCGTGGCCGCGCAGGGAGTGCCGCAGCAGCGCCTCCGCCGCGGTCAGCAGCTCCTGGTCGACGGCGCCGGGCAGATAGGGGTGACCGGGGAGCAGTCCGGCCACCCATTCGCGGCCGCGTTCCGACAGCCACTGGGCGGCGACCTGGGCGCCGACGAAGCGCACGTCGTCGCGGCTGGGCGCCGGTCCCTCGCCCGCGGTCTGCTCGCAGTACTCCACACCGGCCCGCCGGGTGACGTACGGCCTGCAGAACTCCAGGTCGAAGGTGCGCGCGCTGTCGACCTCCCACAGCAGCGGCTCGGCCTGGTTGCGGCCGCCGGAGGCCTCGATGCCCCACAGGTGCACCCGGGCGCCGTAGCCCTGTGCCGCCTCCACGGCGGAGACCAGGTCCTCGTCGCCGCCGATCAGCACCGCGTCGCTGATGGCGCGGTGCCGGGCCAGTGACTCCAGGTCCGAACGGATCAGGGAGTCGACGCCCTTCTGCTGGTTGTTGGCGTTGAGGTTGCCGAGCCGGACCTTGACGTCGGGCAGCTCGGCGATCCGCTGCTGCTCCTGGGTGTGGATGCGGCGGCGGGCGCCGTCGTACCAGTAGACGCGCAGCAGCCGGCTGTCCGGGAAGATCATCCGGGCCTTGTCGATGAAGGCCTCGATGAGCGCCTCCGCATCCAGGTCGAAGGCCTTGCGGTCCTCCGTGCCGGTGACCAGGCGGCCGGCCGCAGCGTAGACGTAGCCCGCGTCGACGAAGGCGGCATGGGTGGAGGGGGTGGTGGCGACCTCGGCGAGCACGCGGGTGAGCAGCTCGTTGGTGCGCTCGATCCCGGCGGCGAGCGCGGCGAGGTCGGTGGGGCCCGTGGGCTGGACGTCATTCATACCGGTCCCATTGTCCGGGCGGTCACTCTGCGGACACAACCGCTCTCGGGCAGGCGTAGTTAGGCCGTCGAAATTTTTCTTTAGCGTAGGGAATGATTGCCCTGGGTAGGGCGTTCTACCAAGTACGGAGCGCCCGGCAGCGACGCCGGGCAGCACCTGCCCAAGAGTTCTCCGCAGGAGGATCAGACGAAGGGAGAAGCCGTTGCGCTTCGAGATCATGCGCCTGGACGATGTCGACGGCACCGCCGTGGACAGCACCGTCGTGGACGCCGCCTCCGTCAACCGGATCGTGCAGCAGGCCGCCTCGACCGGCCAGCGCATCTACATCCGCCCGGCCGACACCGCCGTCCGTTAGTCACCGACACGCCGCCCGACGATGCGAAGGCGACGGCGGCCGGCGAGACCGGCCGCACCGCATGAGCGCCCCCGTACGCGATGTCCGTACGGGGGCGCCGTGCGTTCCGCTGCGGGGTGCCGGCGTCAGGCCGCCGACTGGATCACCTGCAGCACGCCGTTGATGATCTGCTGCACGGCGAGCGCCGAGAGCATCATGCCCGCCAGCCGCGTGACCAGGACCACTCCGCCGTCCTTGATCACACGGATGATGACCAGTGAGAACCGCATCACCAGATAGAGCACGACATGGATCGCGGCGATCGCCGCCCAGACGGAGACCTGCCCGGCGACGCCCTGGGCGTGCTGCACCGCGAGGATCACCGACACGATCGCGCCCGGCCCGGCCAGCAGCGGCATCCCCAGCGGCACCAGCGCCACGTTGACGTCCTTGGTCTGGGTCGGCTCCTCCGACTTCCCGGTCAGCAGGTCCAGCGCGACCAGCAGGAGCAGCAGACCGCCCGCGATCATCAGCGCGGGGGTGGAGATGTGCAGCCGCCCCAAAATCTGCCGGCCGAAGAGGCCGAAGAGGGCGATGACCCCGAAGGCGACGACGGCCGCCTGCCAGGCCATCCGGCGCTGCACCTTGGCCGGCCGGCCGGAGGTCAGGGCCAGGAAGATCGGGGTGATACCCGGCGGGTCCATGATCACGAACAGGGTGACGAAGAGGGTACTGAAGACGGCGACGTCGAACACGGTGATGGCCTTGCGAGAGGTGGTACGGGACGAGCACGGACCGGCGCGGCGGGCGCGGGCCCGTAAGAGGGAGGGAGGGAAGGAGGGGGCGGTATGCGGCCGCGCCCTGTCCGGTGCCCGGCCGGGTGCGGCGCGGTGGGTGACGGCCCCGCGGACCGGGGCGCGCGGTGCGGCAGCCGGCCGCGGCGGGCTCAGCCGCCGGTGCCGGGTACGGGGAAGGCGCCGGTCGCGCGGCGCACGATCTCACCGTAGATCTCGGGGTCGGTGGTGTATTCGCCCAGGCGGCAGGTCTTGCGGCTGCCGTGGTAGTCGCTGGAGCCGGTGGCCAGCAGGCCGAGGTCGGCGGCCATGCCGCGCAGCCGGGCGCGGGTCGGGGCGTCGTGGTCCATGTGGTCGACCTCGATGCCGTCGAGACCGGCCGCGGCGAGTTCGGCGATCACGCTCTCCGGGACGCAGCTGCCGCGCTTGACGGCCAGCGGATGCGCGAAGACGGTGACCCCGCCCGCCGCCTTGACCAGCCGGATCGCGTCGAACGGATCGAGTTCGTGCTTCTCCACGTACGCCCGGCCGTCGTTGGCGAGCCACTCGGAGGTGAAGGCGTCGGAGACGGTGGGGACCAGGCCCAGGTCGACGAGGGCGGTGGCGATGTGCGGCCGTCCCACGGCGCCGTCCCCGGCGATCCGGGCGACCTGCTCCCAGGTGACCGGCACCCCGAGATCCCGCAGCTTGGCGACCATGCCCTGGGCCCGCGGCACCCGGTCGTCGCGCACCAGCTCCCGCTCCCGGGCCAGCTCCGGCTCCTCGGGGTCGAAGAGGTAGGCGAGCATATGGAGGCTCACGCCGTCGATCCGGCAGGAGAGTTCGGCGCCGGTGACCAGTGTCAGTCCGCCGGGCAGTGCCGCCCGCGCCTCGGCATAGCCGCCGACGGTGTCGTGGTCGGTCAGCGCGACGACGTCCAGACCGGCGGCCGCGGCGTTGCGCACCAGCTCGGCGGGGGTGTCCGTACCGTCGGAGGCCGTGGAGTGGGTGTGCAGATCGATGCGCACGACGCGGACTCCAGACTGCTGCGGGACGGACGGGGACGCAGCCCGGGAGACACCGGGTGCAGGTACACCGTAAGGGGACCCCAGAAGAATACCGGGCGGCCGGGTGGCACCGGCCGCCCGCCAGGCGCCGCGGTGTCCCGCGCGGTCAGCCGTCGCGGCCGTCAGCGGGCGGCGTCACGGCCGTCGTCCGTCGTCCGGGAGCCCAGAATCCGCGGCGAGAGCGCCCCGCACGGCAGCAGATCCACCTCGGCACCGGCCTCCCGCAGATCGGTCAGCACCAGCTCGTCGTACATCATCAGCCCCGACTGCTCGGGCCAGGCGACCGCCCAGAGCCACAGCCCGCGTGCCTCGCCCGCGAAGACCGCGCGGTCCGGGGGCGCGTCCTCGACGTGCCACAACGGGGTAGGGCGGCCGGCGGCGAGCACCTTGGCGTGCGGGTGCTTGTCGACGCAGATGTGCGGACCGGGGTCGGGGCCGTCGATACCGGCGTAGCGCGCGCCGAGTCCGACGCCCAGCTCCTCGGCGATCAGCAGGAGTTCGCCGGGGCCGCCGAGCGGGCCGGGGCCGGTGCAGGCCACCGCGGTCGCCCGGCCGCCGCTGCGGTCGTCGCCGGCGCAGGCCACTCCGGTGAACAGCCAGCCGACCGGCAGCGGCCAGGGCATCCATACGGGCACCTGCGCGCGGTGCACGACGACGCCGAGCGCCTCGACGCTCGGCGGGACGACCGGCTGCAGTGGATGCACGGTGCCGTGCAGGGCGCACTGCCAGGTGTCGGAGAAGAGACCGGGCGCCCTTACCCGGCCTCCGCACTTCGGGCAACTGGGTTCGCCCCTCATAGGGACCAACGGTCCTCCAGCCCCGCCCCCGCGTCAAGGACGATCACCCGACCGGTGTGCCCCGAATCACTTACGGCGCCGCGCAATTGACCGCGCCCCCGGTCCGCGCACCCCTCCGGAGAACTAGTTGCACCTTGCATTCTTTAGATCGCCTAACTTATTGTGTGTAAACGTCAACGATCTCGGCGGCGGCGCCACGTCCACCGCCGGCCGGGGACACGCAACCGGCGACAGAAAGGAGAACCGCAGCATGAGCGGCACGGAGAACGGCGCCCACGGCGGCACGGACGATCCGTTCGAGGAGGGCGGCGGCTCGCTGCTCCGCCAGCCGATGGCCGTCTGGGCCACGGCGGGCGCCTCGGTCGTGGCCTTCATGGGCATCGGCCTCGTCGACCCGATCCTCCCGTCGATCGCCCGCGGCCTGCACGCCACCAACAGCCAGGTCTCGCTCCTCTTCACCTCCTACTTCCTGATCACCGCGGTCGCGATGCTGATCACCGGCTTCGTCTCCAGCCGCATCGGCGGCCGGAAGACCCTGCTGGCCGGGCTGGCGCTGGTGGTGGTCTTCGCGGCGCTCTCCGGCCTGTCCGGATCGGTCAGCGAACTGGTCGGCTTCCGGGCGGGCTGGGGCCTGGGGAACGCCCTGTTCGTCTCGACGGCGCTGGCGGTCATCGTGGGCGCGGCGTCCGGCGGGAGCAGCACCGCGATCCTGCTGTACGAGTCCGCGCTGGGGCTCGGCATGGCCTGCGGGCCGCTGCTGGGCGCGGTCCTCGGCGACCTGAAGTGGCGCTACCCGTTCTTCGGCACCGCCGTCCTGATGGCCATCGGGTTCATCGCCATCGCGGCCTTCCTCAAGGAGCAGCCGAAGCCGGCCGCCAAGACCTCACTGCTCGCCCCGGTCAGGGCCCTCGGCCACGGCGGGCTGGCCGCCACCGCCGTCTCCGCGTTCTTCTATAACTACGCGTTCTTCACGGTGCTGGCCTTCACCCCGTTCGTGCTGAACATGTCCCCCTACGCGTCGGGCGGCGTCTTCTTCGCCTGGGGTGTGCTGCTCGCGGTGTTCTCGGTGCTCGTGGCGCCCCGGCTCCAGCACCGCTTCGGTTCGCTGAAGGTGCTGTGCGGCTCCCTGCTGCTGCTCGCCGCCGACCTGGTCGTACTGGGCTACGGCGACCACACCACCGCCGTCGTGTGCACCGTGCTGTCCGGCGCCCTGATCGGCCTGAACAACACCGTCTTCACGGAACTGGCGCTCGGCGTCTCGGACGCACCGCGCCCGGTGGCCAGCGCCGGCTACAACTTCGTGCGCTGGTTCGCGGCGGCGGCCGCGCCGTTCCTCGCGCCCAGGATCGAGGAGTGGACCGACATCCACGTTCCGTTCGTGGTCGCGGCCGTCGCGGCGGTGGCCGGCGCCGGTGTCGTCGCCGTCCGCCGCCGGGCGCTGACCACCGGGGCTGCGGAACAGGCCCCGCGGCACGCGACGGAGGACGGGATCACGGCCCTCGCCCGGTGAGACGCACCGCGACCGCCCCGCCCCCGTAAGGACACTGACGCCCCGTCGGCCCTCCCTGTTCGAGGGTCGACGGGGCGCGGTGCCACCTCCGCTCGCCGGTCAGTCGAGCGGAACGCCCGCACGCAGCGGATCACGCAGATCCGTGCCGTGCTCCAGCCAGCGCTTCTCCAGGGCCTCGGCGCCGTGCACCCGCTTCCAGGCCGCCTCGTTGGGCGTCATCGGCAGCAGCGGCAGGAAGCGGACCGGCTCCCTCGGCTCGTCCAGCGCGAGATCCTCGACCAGCCCCCCGGGCGAGGCGACCAGCACCGAGGTGAAAGCAGCACCCGGCCACAGCGGTTCACCGACGTCCAGCGAGGCCCCGGGCGCCACGATCACCCCTTCGACCTGCGGGGACGCGGCGAGCACGGCGAGCGGCCTGAGCACCTTGTCGGTGTCGGCGCGGCCGGTCCGTACGGACAGCACGAGTTCGGCGCGCGGACCGCGCAGCGGATCGGCCAGCACGGCCGTGGGGTCGGCCATGGGCTGCGCGGACATCCCGAGCGTGGCGTAGCGGACCACCCCGCTGTCCACGAAGCGGAGGACCTCGATACGGTCGGTCCCGAGAAAGGTGACGGCGGCGCGCGCGTCCGGCTCGCCCAGGGTTGTCCGCAACCGGGCCTCGACCAGCTCAAGAACGTCAGACATGGCGCGAGCATACGGCCGGCCACTCGGGCGTCCGTCACCCCTCGGTGCACTGCTGTGCGGCGCCCCCGTTCTTCGTATGGAACGGGCAAAGGGGCACCGTGACGCGTCAGGCGGCTGATAGCCTTGCCGTCTGCTCAGGGAATGACGTCGTCCCCCAACGGGGACCGGCCGGAGGAGGTGGGGCTGCGGTGGATCCGAGTCGACCGTGCAGTACCGATAGTTCTCCCGTCATCCCGCTCGCGCAGCGAATCTCCTGATCCGAGAGCTTCCGTACCCCGCCGCTCAGCGGTGAAACCAGGGAAGCACCTTTGCGCCGGACGTAGATGACGGAAGAGCGCCCTCGACTCTTTGTTCCGTGTTTTCTGCGAACTGCCGTCAGTGTCACCGCACGGAGCGCCGCCCGCTTTGCGGACGTACAGCCGATGACGCCTCGTACGTCCACGTTCCGGGCAGCGTTGCCCCCCGCGCCCGCGCTGACGGCCGGCCCGTGAAGGAGCCTGCCATGTCGATGATCCGCGACCTGCGCGCCGCCGTCCGTCCCTCCCGGCGGCGCGACGACCCCTCGTACCACTACTCCGCGTCCGCCCCTGCCTGCCCGAACAGCGCCATCGTCGACTGCGGTGTCTACCGCGAGGGCCGCCGGGTGAGCGACCACGTCACCCCGGCCGAGGCGATGGCCGGCGTGCGGGCCGAGGGCGGCTTCGCCTGGATCGGGCTGCACGAGCCCACCGAGGCCGAATTCGCCGGTATCGCCCAGGAGTTCGGGCTGCACCCGCTCGCCGTCGAGGACGCCGTGCACGCCCACCAGCGGCCCAAGCTGGAGCGCTACGACGAGACCCTGTTCACCGTCTTCAAGACGGTCCACTACGTCGAGCACACCGAGCTGACAGCGACCAGCGAGGTCGTGGAGACCGGCGAGGTGATGTGCTTCACCGGCCGGGACTTCATCGTGACCGTGCGGCACGGCGGCCAGGGGTCGCTGCGCGCGCTGCGGCACCGGCTCCAGGACGACCCGGACCTGCTGGCCAAGGGTCCGTCCGCGGTGCTGCACGCCATCGCCGACCAGGTCGTCGACGGGTACATGGCGGTGGCCGGTGCGGTGCAGGACGACATCGACGAGGTGGAGATCGACGTCTTCAGCTCGGGCACCAACGGCAAGGGCACCGGCGCCAAGGGCTCCCCCAAGGGCGGCGACGCCGGCCGGATCTACCAACTCAAGCGTGAGGTACTGGAGTTCAAGCGGGCGGTGTCGCCGCTGCTGCGGCCGATGCAGCTGCTGAGCGAGCGTCCGATGCGGCTGGTGGACTCCGACATCCAGAAGTACTTCCGGGACGTCGCCGACCACCTGGCGCGGGTCAACGAGCAGGTGCTGTCCTTCGACGACCTGCTCAACTCCATCCTCCAGGCCAATCTCGCGCAGGCCGCCGTGGCGCAGAACGAGGACATGCGCAAGATCACCGCATGGGCGGCGATCTTCGCCGTGCCCACGATGATCGCCGGGATCTACGGCATGAACTTCGACTACATGCCCGAGCTGCACTGGAAGTTCGGCTATCCGGCCGTACTGATGGCGACGGTCGCCATCTGCTTCGGCATCCACCGCGGGTTCAAGCGCAACGGATGGCTGTGACCCCGGGTGCCGGTGCGGGCGGGGCGTCCGCACATCTCAGCGCCTGGGCGGCCCCGGTCGCCCGCGGCCGGGACGTTTAGGCTGAGCCGTATGACGGAGACCGTGTCGCAGGCCCTGCACGATCGGGCGCTCATCGAAGAGGCCACCAAGAAGTCCGGCCTCATCTGGGTACGGGGGACGGCCGGCCCGTCCCGTGCGCTGTGGCATCTGTGGCTCGACGGGGCCGCCTGCCTGGTCGGGGACGGCGCCGGTGAGCAGCCGCTGGCCGGCCTCGGGCTGACCGACGGCGGGACGGCGACGGTGACCGTACGCAGCAAGGACAAGGGCGGCCGGCTGGTCGCCTGGGAGGCCCGGGTCGTCGAGCTGACGCCGGAGGGCGAGGCCTGGCGGGCCGCGGTCGACGAACTCAAGGGCAAGCGGCTGAACGCGCCGGACGCGGACACCCTCACCGAGCGCTGGGCGCGCGAGTGCCGGGTGCTGCGGCTGGAGCCCGCCGGGGAGGCCGTACAGCGCCCCGGGCGGATGCCGGAGGAGTCGCACGCCGCGCCGCCGCCGGCGACCTCCGCGATCACCCGGCGGCCCGTACCGGCGGCGCTGCCGAAGCTGCTGCTGCGGCGGGGCCGCAAGCGCTGAACCCGGGGCGCCGGGACACCGCCGCACGCCTGGCACGGCGGGGGTCCCGAGCGGCGGGCCGGTCCGTCAGCTGCCCCCGCCGCCGGAGATCCGGCTGCCGTAGTCGACGACCTGGTCCTCGTCCGGGGCCTTGAGGTCCACGGTCTTGCCCCACTCGCCCATCCGCACCACGCCCGCGTCGCCGGCCCGGTGCAGCCGCAGCGGGTAGGGCGTGCCCTCCAGCGAGACGTCCAGGGTGCCGCCGGAGCCCGCGCCGCCGCTGACCCGGACGGTGCGGACCCCGTCGACCTCGCCGCGGTCACCGGCGGTCAGCTTGCCGTGCAGTCCGAGCAGACCGGCGAGCAGGGTGTCCTTGTCGGTGAAGCCGCTGAAGCGCTGGTAGACCGGGTCCTTGGCGGGCACCTTCACGTATTTGCCGCCGAGCTTGTCCGCCGCCTGGTCGGGCGTGCCCGGCTTGCCGCTCTTCTCGCCGGCCCAGAAGGCCGCGTCCGCCTTCAGGTAGAGCGCGTCGCCGACCCGCAGCAGCTGGAAGGCGGCCGCCTTCGTGGTCAGCTCGCCCTTGGCGCCGTCCTTCGCCAGGCTCATGTCGAGCTTGTAGGTGCGGCCCTGGCTGACGACGTTGCCGGCGAGGTGCACCGTGTCGGCGCGCTGGGCGGCGGCCCGTGCCTTGGCCTCGATCTTCGCGGCGGGCAGCTTCCCCACGCCGTTGGTGCCGGCGTCCGGGTTCTCCTCCCCGCCGCAGCCCGTCAGCGCCACGGCCAGTGCCGCGCAGGCCGCCCCCACGAGCGCGGCCCGTCCCGTCCGACGGGTTCCGGGCAGCGGTCGGGGGCCGGACCCCGGGGGGATTGCGCTCACGTCGGCTCGGCCTCCTGATGCGGGTGATCTCGGCAGCAGTACGGCAGCGTACCTGGGCCGCGCCGGTCGTCGGCGGGGTGCGGGGCAGTCACCCTACGGCCGCTTTCACCGGGGCGGCGCGGACCGGGGCGCGTTAGCCTGAACCCGGATCGATGCCTTAATTCGGGCCGAACGGGAGAAGGGCGGCGCTCGGCATGGCGGTCGTGACTCCCCGGGTCTTCGTCTCCCATCTCGCCGGCAGCGCCGTCTTCGACCCCAACGGCGACCAGGTCGGCCGGCTGCGGGACCTGGTCGCCCTGCTCCGGGTCGGCGACCGGCCGCCGCGGCTGCTCGGGGTGGTCGTCGAGGTGATCAGCAGGCGAAGGATCTTCGTCCCGATGACGCGGGTGACCGGGGTGGACTCCGGCCAGATCGTGATCACCGGTGTGGTCAACATGCGGCGCTTCGAACAGCGGGCGTCCGAGACGCTGGTGCTCGGCGAGCTGCTCGACCGGCGGGTGCGGCTGGTGGAGACCGGTGAGGAGGTCACCGTCCTCGACATCGGCATCACCCAGCTGCCGGCCCGCCGGGACTGGGAGATCGACAAGGCCTTCGTACGGAAGGGCAAGGGCGGGGCGCTGCGCCGCAAGGGAGAGGCGCTGACCGTGGAGTGGTCGGCGGTGACCGGCTTCTCGCTGGAGGAGCACGGGCAGGGCGCGGAGAGCCTGCTCGCCACCTTCGAACAGCTGCGGCCCGCCGACCTGGCCGGGGTGCTGCACCACCTCTCCCCCAAGCGGCGCGCCGAGGTCGCCGCGGCCCTCGACGACGACCGGCTCGCCGACGTCCTGGAGGAGCTGCCGGAGGACGACCAGGTGGAGATCCTCGGCAAGCTCAAGGACGAGCGGGCCGCCGACGTCCTGGAGGCGATGGACCCGGACGACGCCGCCGATCTGCTCTCCGAACTGCCCGAGGAGGAGAAGGAACGGCTGCTGGCGCTGATGCGGCCGGAGGAGGCCGCGGACGTGCGGCGGCTGATGTCGTACGAGGAGCGGACCGCGGGCGGGCTGATGACCACCGAGCCGATCGTGCTGCGCCCTGACGCGACGGTCGCGGACGCGCTGGCCCGGGTCCGCGACCCGGACCTGTCCCCCGCCCTGGCCGCCCAGGTCTACGTCTGCCGGCCCCCGGACGAGACCCCCACCGGCAAGTACCTGGGCCTGGTGCACTTCCAACGGCTGCTGCGCGACCCGCCGTTCACCCTCGTCAGCTCGATCGCCGACACCGATCTGCCGGCCCTGCCACCGGACACCCCGCTGCCGGAGGTGACCAGCTATCTGGCCGCGTACAACATGGTGGCCGCGCCGGTCGTGGACGAGAGCGGGGCCCTGCTGGGCGCGGTCACCGTCGACGACGTGCTGGACCATCTGCTGCCGGACGACTGGCGGGAGGACGGGCTGCACGCTCCGGCGACGGCCGGACTGACCGGCGACGGCGGCCCCGGAAAGGCCGGGCATGGGCGCTGAGGAGCGGGACGGCGGCCGGGAGCGGTCGCGGGCCAACGGCGCCTCCGCGCTGCGCCGGGGCACCGCGGACCGCCCCCGGGTGCGCCTCGACCAGCCGCGCGCACCGCGCCGTACGTTCCTGCCCGAGTACGACCCGGAGGCCTTCGGGCGGCTCTCGGAGAAGATCGCCCGCTTCCTGGGGACCGGCCGCTTCATCGTCTGGATGACCTTCACCATCATCGTGTGGGTCATCTGGAACACCACCGCGCCCAGCGGGCTGCGGTTCGACCAGTACCCGTTCATCTTCCTGACGCTGGCGCTGTCGCTCCAGGCCTCGTACGCCGCGCCGCTGATCCTGCTGGCGCAGAACCGGCAGGACGACCGCGACCGGGTCACCCACGAGCAGGACCGCAAGCAGAACGAGCGCTCCATCGCCGACACCGAGTACCTGACGCGGGAGATCGCGGCGCTGCGGCTCGGGCTCGGTGAGGTCGCCACCCGCGACTGGATTCGCTCCGAATTGCAGGACCTGCTCCGGGATCTGGAGCTGCGGCAGCCGGCCGACGCGGAGAGTGACGAACGCGACCGCTGACGGCCTTTCCGGAGGCACCCTCACGCGCCGTACCATCGGGGCATGGCTACCGACACGCCCCATGGCGCCACCCCGAGCGAGGACGCGGTCCGCGAAGCGCTCGCGACGGTGAACGACCCCGAGATCCACCGCCCCATCACCGAGCTGGGGATGGTCAAATCGGTGGACATCGCGGCGGACGGCGCGGTGGCGGTCGTGGTCTACCTCACCGTCTCCGGCTGCCCGATGCGCGAGACGATCACCAGCAACGTGCGGGAGGCCGTCGAGCGGGTCGAGGGCGTCACCTCCGTCGCCGTCGAGCTGGACGTGATGAGCGACGAGCAGCGCAAGGAGCTGGCGGCCTCGCTGCGCGGCGGCACCGCCGAGCGTGAGGTGCCGTTCGCCCAGCCCGGTTCGCTGACCCGGGTCTACGCCGTCGCCTCCGGCAAGGGCGGCGTCGGCAAGTCGTCGGTGACGGTCAACCTCGCGGCGGCTATGGCGGCCGACGGTCTGAAGGTCGGTGTCGTGGACGCCGACATCTACGGCCACTCGGTGCCCCGGATGCTCGGTGCCGACGGCAAGCCCACCCAGGTCGAGAACATGATCATGCCGCCGTCGGCGAACGGCGTGAAGGTCATCTCGATCGGCATGTTCACCCCGGGCAACGCCCCGGTCGTCTGGCGCGGCCCGATGCTGCACCGCGCACTCCAGCAGTTCCTCGCCGACGTCTACTGGGGCGACCTGGACGTCCTGCTGCTGGACCTGCCCCCGGGCACCGGCGACATCGCCATCTCGGTGGCCCAGCTCGTCCCGAACGCCGAGATCCTCGTGGTCACCACCCCGCAGCAGGCCGCCGCCGAGGTCGCCGAGCGGGCCGGTTCGATCGCGGTGCAGACCCACCAGAAGATCGTCGGCGTGGTCGAGAACATGTCCGGGCTGCCCTGCCCGCACTGCGACGAGATGGTCGACGTCTTCGGCACCGGCGGCGGCGAGCGGGTCGCCGAGGGCCTGACGAAGACGACCGGCACTCAGGTGCCGGTGCTCGGCGCCATCCCGATCGACGTCCGGCTGCGCGAGGGCGGCGACGAGGGCAAGCCGGTCGTGCTCACCGACCCGGACTCCCCCGCCGGCTCGGCGATCCGGACGATCGCCGGCAAGCTGGGCGGCCGTCAGCGGGGCCTGTCCGGCATGTCGCTGGGGATCACCCCGCGCAACAAGTTCTGAGACCGCGAAGGCGCTGCGTCCGGTGTGGCCGCGGCGCCTTCCGGACGACGCGGAAAGGGGCGGGCCCGTACGGGTCCGCCCCTCGCTGTTGCGCCGCTCCGGCCCGGTCAGCCCTCGTACGCGGACAGGTCCTTGATCACCGAGAAGCCCAGCCCGTAGGCGCTCATCCCGCGCCCGTAGGCACCGATGTGCACCGCCTCGGGGCCCTCGCTCGCCGAACCGGCCAGCACCCAGCCGTACTCGGACTCGCGGTAGGCGAACGAGGTCGGCACCCCGTCCACCGGCAGCATCAGCTCGTTCCAGCTGCCGCCGCCGAGGTCGTCGGCCAGCTCCCAGGCGAGCATCGTCTGCTGGTCCAGCCAGTCCTGGCGGAGCGTCCGGTCCATCTGGGTCGGCCAGGTCTGCGCGAGCAGCCCCGAGCCGGCGAGCCAGGCGGCCGTCGAGACCGAGGTCGCCTCCAGGACGCCGGTGCCGTCGCCGCTGCGCCGCACGGGACGGCTGGCGACCGTCACCACCACCGCGAACCGCTCGTCCTGCGGCGGCTCCACCTTGATCGTCGGCTCCTCGCCATGGCCGGTGGCACCGTGCTCGACGGTGCCGTCGGCGGCCGCCCCGACCTGCATCAGCCAGCGCGGACCGGTGAACGCCTCGTCGAGGCCGTACCACGGGAACGCGGCCAGCAGATAGCCGTCGACCTTCCGGCCGGCGCCGGCGGCCGCCTCGTGTGTCGCTGACGGACTGGTCGTCTCCATCTGCGCGGAGCCTCCTTGTTGCCCTGCGTCGTGGGCGGCCCGCCCCCCTCAGGCGACCGAACCCCGGACACCCGGAGCATAGCCACTGGCGTCCACGCAGACAGTCATACCGGTGTGTGTCAGGTGGCGTCGGCGTCGAACGGCGGACGCTCGTCCGGCTGAGCGGCCTTCTTGAGCAGGTCGGGGCGCCCGGCGGAGGCGGCCGGGGACTCCTTGGACAGGCTCGGGCCGGAGCCGTTCGAGGGCGTGGCGGAGGAGGCGCCCTCGTGGCCGTGGACGGCGTCGGTGACCTCGGCCATCTCCTTCTTCAGGTCGAAGCCGTTACGGATCTCCTGAAGGTCCTTGAGGCCGTACTCGTCCTTCTCCAGGACGTGCTTGCGCACGAAGTTCTTGGGCTTGAGGTCCTCGAACTCGAAGTCCTTGAACTCGGGCCCCAGCTCGCTGCGGATGTCTTCCTTGGCGCTGTCCGAGAACGCCCGGACCTTGCGGACGAAGGCCATCACGTCCTGGATGACCTTGGGAAGCTTGTCCGGACCGAAGATGAGCACGGCAAGGATCACGAGCGCCACCAGCTCGAGGGGTCCTATGTCGAAGAACACCGTGCAGCTCCTTGGGTTATCCGAGGCCTTCAGTGGCCTAGGGGCCAGGCCGCCTATCACGGTACCTGGCCCCGCGCGTCGGGCGGGAGTCGCCCGTGCCAACACCGTGCAAACGAGTCAGTCCGTGCTGGAGGAACCCAGGCTGAGCCGGACGGACCGCTCCTTGCCGCCCCTCTGGACGGTCAGCTCCAGCGTGTCGCCGGGACGGTGGCTGCGGATCTTGACGATCAGCTCCTCACCGCGGTGCACGGGAGCACCGTCCACCTTGGTGATCACGTCGCCGGCCTTGATCCCGGCCTTGGCGCCGGGGCCGCCCGGGAGGACCGGCTGCCTGCCGTCCTTGCTGCGCTCGCTGACCCGCGCCCCGTCGCCCGCGTACTCCATCTCCAGCGTGACGCCGATCACCGGGTGGGTCGCCCTGCCGGTGTTGATCAGCTCCTCGGCCACCCGCTTGGCCTGGTTGACGGGTATGGCGAAGCCCAGTCCTATGCTGCCGCCCTGGCCCTGGCCCTGGCCCTCGCCGTCCTGGCCACCGCTGCCGTCGGCCGCGCGGATGGCGCTGTTGATGCCGATCACCCGCGCCTTGGCGTCCACCAACGGGCCGCCGGAGTTGCCCGGGTTGATGGGGGCGTCGGTCTGCAGGGCGTCCACATAGGACACATCGCTGCCGTCGCCCTTCTGGCCGCCCGCGGTGATCGGGCGCTGCTTGGCGCTGATGATCCCGGAGGTGACGGTGTTGGCGAGGTCGAACGGTGCGCCGATCGCCACCACCGGGTCGCCGACCCGCACCGAGTCGGAGTTGCCGAGCGTGAGCGGGTGCAGCCCCGCGACGCCCTCCACCTGGACGACGGCCAGGTCGTAACCGCCGTCCCGGCCGATGACCCTGGCCTTGGCCGTCTGGCCGCCGCTGAAGGTCACCGAGATCTCGCCGCCGCTGCCGGCCGGTTCGACGACGTGGTTGTTGGTGAGGATGTGGCCCTGGTGGTCGAGGACGAAGCCGGTGCCGGTGCCCTGTTCGGCGCTGCCGCGCACATGGAGGGTGACCACGCCGGGCAGCGCGGTCTGCGCGATCCCGGCGACGCTGTCCGGCTCACGGCCGCCGTCCTCGGCCTCGGACTGCGGCAGCATGATGTCGCTGAGGCCGCCGTAGCGCTCGACGTACGCGCCGACGCCGCCACCGACACCGCCCGCGAGCAGGGCGAGCGCCACCGCACCGGCGATCAGCGGCCCGCGCCGCACGCGGCGGCCGGACGGCGGCGCGACGGGCCCGCCCTGCAGCGGCGCGCTCCAGGGGTCGTACTGCTGCCAGGCGCCCTGAGGCGTGTGCCCGGGGGCGCCGACCGGGGCGTGGTCGGCCGGGACGTGGTCGGTGGGGAGGGCGCCCGGTCCGTGGCCGGCGGGACCCGTGGTGCCGGGCTGCGGGGCGGCCGTGCGGTGCGCGGCCGCCGAGGCCGGGCGGGGGCCGCCGTCGCCGGGGTGCGGGACGAAGGCGCCGTCCGTGCCGTCCGGCGCCGCGTCGGGCCCGGGGGCGGGTGCGGGTGCGGGTGCGGGGGCGGCGGGGTCCAGGGGAGCGGGCTGTGCGGCGGCGGGCCCGGAGGCGGCGGCCGCTTCGGGGGCGGGCTGCGGGGCGCCGGTCTTCTGAAGGTCGATGCCGTGGGGTACGGCAGGTTCGGCGGCGGGGCGGGGGTGTGCAGCGGCGGGGGCCGGGCCCGGGTGTGGCTGCTCGGCGCCCGGGGCGAGCGGCGCACGCTCCGCACCGGGGGCGGCGGGCGGCGTAGTGGGCGGCACGGCGGACGGCGGCGCCTGCGGCGGGCCCGGGTAAGCGGCGCCGGGCATCGCGGGCTGCGGGGCGGCCGGGGCGCCGTACGGGGGCAGTTGGCCGGCCTGCGGCGGAAGCACCGTGCCCTGCGCGGGCGTCGCCGTCGGCCGCTGAACGGGCGGCGCGGGCGCCCATGGCCCGGGCCCACCGTAGGGAGGCGTGCCGTACGGGTCCTCGGCGTGCAACGGCTTCTGCTGCCGCTGCGACGCCGCCCCTGGAACCTCGGCCTGGGGTGGAGCCGTGGGGGGCAGGGGGGTGGGACTGGGGGTGGTGGCAGGGGTGGCGGCTGTTGTGGGGGTGGCGGCGGTGGTGTCCGGGGCGGGCGTGGTCTCGTCCCGGGTGTCAGCGCGTAGCCGGCCGAGCGTCATGGTCGACGGAGCCGGACGCGCACCGCCGGCCGGGGCGTCCACGGCCTGGCCGGCGGTCTCCTGGTGCGCCCCATCTGCGGCCATGACCTCCTGCGTCACCGCCAGCTCATCGCCGCTTGCGGCCGATTCGGACGCCCCGCCCGCCGCAAGCGGCTCGGCCCCTCCGGGCGACGCTGAGGACGTGGACGACGCCGAGCCGTTCCGAGCCTCTGGCGGACGCACCACCCAGTCCTCCGACTGCTGCCCAGCAGAGGCATCCCGGGTGTGGGGCAGCTCGGCAGTCAACTCCTGCTCCGGGTCAGCCGCTTCGGCCACGTTGTCCGCCGCAGCCGCCTCGGCATCTCCGGGCGACGCGGACGACGCAGACGACGCCGAGCCGTTCCGAGCCTCCGGCGGACGCACCACCCAGTCCTCCGACGACTGCCCAGCAGAAGCACCCCGGACATGGGGCAGCTCAGCAGTCAACTCCCCTTCCGGATCAGCCATTTCGGTCACTTGGGTCGCTTGGGTCCCTTGGCCGGCTTGCCCCGCGTCAGCCACCTCGGTACCGGACGCCGCACCGGTCGGCCCGGACCCGTCCGCCGAGCCCGCCGTGCCGCCCTGCGCTTCGCCCCGCTCCACCCGCTCCGGTCGCTCCGGCGGGCGCACCAGCCAGTCCTCGTCGCTGCGGACGTCGGACGGGCCGGAGCCCCCGGCCGGTGTCCCGTCCGCCGGGCCGCCGGTGGGCGGCGCCGTCTGCGGGCCGGTCTCGGCGGACGGTCGTGTGCCCGGACGGCTCCACCACTTCAGCTTCGGCCCGGCGGCCTTACCGTCGTCCATGCTCTCCCCAGAGTTCGCCCGCGTCGTGCGCGGGCCACCACCACCTCGCGGACGCGCCCGCTCAGGGGTGCGCCGCCCCACAGCGATTCAACCAGTTCCGCAGGGGGCGGCGCAGGGGACGGTCGACGGTCAGCGCCGGGCGGGGCCTCCGCCCTCGGCGGACGGGGCTGCCACGGCCGCGGAGCCGATCAGCGGACGCTTGGGCTCCAGGGGCGGGAGCGCCGGTGAGTTCTTCCGCACCGGGCTGTTGCCGGTCACGGCGGTCAGGGGCGCGAGGTGGTACGCGGAGGCCGGACCGGTCGCGGCTATCAGCGGTGAGAGGCCGAAGCGGCCGGCAGGCACCGACGGTGCCGAGGCCGTCGCGTAGGGGGCGGGGGGTGTCGTACCGGGGCCGTACAGGGCCATGGCGCTGGGGGCCGGGGCCAGGGGTGGACGGCCGGACGGCTGGCGGTCGCCGGAGCCGGAGTTCCCCGCGGCGTACTCCGCGCCGCGCAGCAGGGAACCGTTGTCGGCGGCGGGGCGGGCGCCGAGCGGGGTGACGGCCGTGCCGCCGCCGTCGACGCGTCCGCCGGGCAGATCGACGGCCGCTTCCAGTGGGAGGGCGCCGCCCAGCGCGAAGGCCGCGAGGGAGACCGCACCGGCCGCCGCGAAGGCGAACCGGCGCCGCTGTGCGGGACGGTCGGCCTCGGGCACCCGGAAGCCGCGGGCACGCGGCTGGGCGGGCAAGGCCATGGCATGGCCGGAGTGGCCGCCGGGGACATAGCCGAACGCCCCGCCGCCGCGGGCGAACTCACCGCGTCCGAGGGCGCCGCTGCCGAGCCGGCTGCCGGGGCCTTCCTGGTCACCGCCGGGCAGCTGCTGCAGACGTGCCAGCAGGCCTTCGGAGGGACCGGGGGGTGCCGCCTGTGCGAACACGTTCTTCAGCCGACGCTGGGCGTCGGCCTCCGCCTTGCACTTGCCGCAGGTCGCGAGATGCGCGAGCACCCGCTCGCGCGCGTCATGCCCCAACTCGCCGTCGACCAGGGCCGCAAGGCGGTCGCCGAGATGCTGCTCGGCGGGGGACGGACCGCCGCTGCCGCTCACGCGATTCCGACCTCCTGCGAGGGCACCACGGCCAGCGAGCGCCGCTGCTCGCGCTCTTCGGCGCGGGTGGCCGGGGCACGGTGCTTGAGGGACTTGCGCAGATGGGAGCGACCGCGGTGGATACGGCTGCGGACCGTGCCGAGCTTGACGCCGAGCGTGGCGGCGATCTCCTCGTAGGACAGCCCCTCGATGTCGCACAGCACCACCGCGGCGCGGAACTCGGGCGCCAGGGTGTCCAGAGCTTGCTGCACATCTGCGTCGAAGTGGGTGTCGTTGAAGTGCTGCTGCGGGGAGGGCTCGCGGCTGGGGAGCCGCTCGGCGGCGTCGTCACCGAGCGCGTCGAAGCGAATACGCTGACGGCGCCGGACCATGTCCAGGAAGAGGTTGGTCGTGATGCGGTGCAGCCAGCCCTCGAAGGTGCCCGGGGTGTACGTCGACAGCGAGCGGAAGACGCGGACGAACACCTCCTGGGTGAGATCCTCGGCGTCGTGTTGATTGCCGGTGAGGCGGTAGGCGAGGCGGTAGACCCGTGCACTGTGGGTGCTGACGATCTCCTCCCAGCTGGGCGGAGTCCACGCCTGCGCATCCGCGTCTGCGGCGAAGGTCGCGGTGGTCGCGGAGTCGGCGGCGGAGGCCCCTCCCATGCCCTTCGGGCCATGGGGGCGGAAACGGTCAGCAGTGTTTGTCACGGATTTCGGCTCGACGAACGACCTTTTCAAGCGCCTCAGCACCCCTCGGTCACCCGCCGCAGCCGCACCTCCCCTGGTGGCTCTGGTGGCGTCCAGTAGAGCCCCTACCATATCCACCTCGCCCGTTAGCTCCGGATAAGCAGTTTTGACCTGCATTTGGCCCTGCTTCTGGTCCTGGTCCGTGTCTCGCGCAGTCGTCACCGTGCATCCCCCCGTCCTCCCGCTACCCCTTCATAACGTCCGGTCCCATCTGCGGGTTCCCGGACGCAGCGGATACAGTCACGGTTGCGTCAACTACGGGGACAGGAGAGGGCCATTACCGGCAACCGGCAGACGAGCCTGGCATTCGCCGAGGCGTACGGCGCCGGGACCCTCGACGACAGCGCAGAGGCCGCCCTGCACTGGTCCCGTGACCGTGCGCGGGAAGCCGGTATCCGCACGGTGACCACCGGCACCGGCTCCGCCCTGCGTCTCCTCGCCGCCGCCGTCGACGCCAAAGCGGTCGCCGAGATCGGCACCGGCACGGGCGTGTCGGGCATCTACCTCCTGCACGGCATGCGGCCCGACGGGGTGCTGACCACCGTGGACCTGGAACCCGAGCGGCAGGGCTTCGCCAAGCAGGCGTTCCGCGCGGCGGGCTTCGCCGGGAACCGCGCCCGCTTCATCCCCGGCCGCGCCCTGGACGTCCTGCCCCGGCTCGCCGACGGCGGATACGACCTCGTGTACTGCGACGGCGATCTCATGGAGTGCCTGGAGTACCTCGCTGAATCGTTGCGGCTGCTGCGCCCCGGCGGCCTGGTGTGCTTCGAGGGCGTCTTCGCCGACGGCCGTACGGTCGACTCCGCGGTGCAGCCCGCGGAGGTGCTGCGGCTGCGGGAACTGCTGCGGACCGTACGGGAGAGCACGACCCTGGTGCCGTCCCTGTTGCCCGTCGGCGACGGACTGCTCTGCGCGGTCAAGCGCGGTTGACCGCGTCCCCCACCCGGTTGACCGCGTCCCCCGCCCGCATGCAAACGGCCCCGGCGGGCGGCGCACCTTCACTGCGCGCCACCTGCCGGGGCCGGTGTCATACGGCTGGGGATACCGGGGTCAGCCCCGGGAAACCGCCGGTTGCGCCGCCCTTGTCAGACGGTGACCTTGTCCAGGGCCTCACCCAGGGCCTTGGCTTCGTCGGGGGTCAGCTCGACGACGAGCCGCCCGCCGCCTTCGAGCGGAACACGCATGACGATGCCCCGCCCCTCCTTGGTCACCTCGAGCGGGCCGTCACCCGTCCGCGGCTTCATGGCCGCCATGCTCGTTCCCCTTCCTGAAACCAGCTCATCTCAGCCGACGGCCCGGATAGGCACGTGTCACCGGCATCGAACACATTGCTTCCAGGCCATTATCCCGCATCGAACGACCCGATGACCAACATCGGGCTGCATCCCTTCGGCAACGCGCTCCCGCAAACCCCCGCAATTCGGAGAGGCGGCTGCAATACTTCTCCGCCCGCCGACCTCCGGCGCGCCCATGATCTTTGATGTACGTCACATGCCGAGGCCCGATGATCTCCGGCATCCTGAGCGCTGACTGCCGCTGCCGCGCAGTCCGAGCCGCGACGGAGGGGACTCCCACTATGGCCGACACCGTGCTCTATGACGTGACCGACGGACTCGCCACGATCACGCTCAACCGCCCGGACGCGATGAACGCGCTGAACATCGAGGCGAAGGTCCAGCTGCGGGACACCCTCCAGCAGGCCGCCGCCGATTCCGCCGTACGCGCCGTGCTGCTGACCGCCACCGGGCGCGCCTTCTGCGTCGGGCAGGACCTCAAGGAGCACATCGGCCTGCTGGCCGAGGACCGGGCGACCGGGTCCGGGAAGACCATGAACACCGTGCGTGAGCACTACAACCCCATCGTGACGGCGCTGACCGAGATGCCCAAGCCCGTGGTGGCGGGCGTCAACGGGGTCGCCGCGGGTGCCGGCGCGGGCTTCGCGATGGCCGCCGACTACCGCGTGGTCGCCGACTCCGCCTCGTTCAACACCTCCTTCGCGGGCGTCGCGCTGACCGCCGACTCCGGGATGTCCTGGACCCTGCCGCGGCTGATCGGCCAGGGCCGGGCCGCCGACCTGCTGCTCTTCCCGCGCAACATCAGCGCCCAGGAGGCGTACGAGCTGGGGATCGCCAACAAGGTCGTACCGGCCGAGGAACTGGCCGGGGAGGCCGCGGCCGTCGCCCGGCGCCTCGCCCAGGGCCCGACCGCCGCGTATGCCGCGCTCAAGGAGTCGCTGGCCTACGGTGCGGACCACTCGCTCGCCGAGACCCTCGGCAAGGAGGACGAATTGCAGGGCCGGGCCGGGGCGTCGGAGGACCACCGGATCGCGGTCGAGGCGTTCGTGAAGAAGGAGAGGCCGGTCTTCCTGGGGCGCTGACCCGCCCCGGGGCCGTCCCCGCCGGCCGGGCCGGTCAGCCGGCCGCCGCCTCCACGGCCGCCCGGACGTGGCACTCCGCCAGGTGGTCGTTGACCAGGCCGCAGGCCTGCATCATCGCGTAGGCGGTGGTCGGGCCGACGAAGCGGAAGCCGCGCTTCTTGAGGTCCTTGGCGAGCGCCGTCGACTCCGGGGTCGTCGGCTGGAGATCACCGACGGTGCGCGGCACCGGCCGGTCCGCGCGGTCGGGGGCGTAGGACCAGATCAGCTCGTCCAGTTCGCCGGGGGCCAGCTCCGCGGCGACCCTGGCGTTGTTGATCGTCGCGGCGATCTTGGCGCGGTTGCGGATGATGCCGGGGTCGGCGAGCAGCCGCTCGGCGTCCGCGGCCGTGAACCGGGCCACCTCCGCGATCCGGAACCCGGCGAACGCGGCGCGGAAGCCGGGGCGGCGGCGCAGGATCGTGATCCAGGAGAGGCCGGACTGGAATGCCTCCAGGCTCATCCGCTCGAAGAGGGCGTCGTCGCCGTGGACCGGCAGGCCCCATTCGGTGTCGTGGTAGGCGCGGTAGTCGGCCATCTGCGCCGACTCCATCCCCCAGGGGCAGCGCGGGATGCCGTCCGGTTCGCGCACCACGCCGCTCATGACCGCTCCTCGCCGTCCGCGCCCTTCCCGGGGGCGCCGGGGGCCTCGGGGGCGTCGGCGGACGCCCGGTCGCCGGCCCCGGCCTCCGGCACCGGCCCGAGCACGGGCGGCCCGTCCTGTATCAGCCCCGGGCCGCCCATGGCGGAGGCGTGCGCACCGGCCAGCGCGGCCTCCAGCTCGGCGATCCGGGCGTCCCGCTCGGCGAGTTCGGCGCCGAGGCGGTCCAGGACGTCGTCGACGTCGTTCATGCGATAGCCACGGACGGTCACCGGCAGGCGGACGGCGTCCACATCCGCGCGGGCCAGGGGGCGGTCCTCCGGCAGCGGGTCGTGCAGCCGGTCCGGCTCGGAATCCCGCAGCCCACCGCCGTCACCGCCGCCGACGACCACGAGCGTGACCGCGGCCACCACCACGACCATCGCGATCAGCAAGAACCAGAACACGACCAACTCCCCGGACTATGTGCCTGCACTGATCGTGCCATGCGGGTGTGACAGTTAGGGTCGCTCCCGGACCACGGAGAGGGAGTCAGGGAATGCTGCGGCTGGGGAATCGCGAGTTCGGCGCGCACGAGCCGGTGATCATGGCGATCGTCAACAGGACGCCGGACTCGTTCTACGACCAGGGCGCCACGTTCCGTGACGAGCCCGCCCTCGCCCGGGTGGAACAGGCGGTGGCCGACGGCGCCGCGATCATCGACATCGGCGGGGTCAAGGCCGGTCCCGGCGAGGAGGTGAGCGCCGAGGAGGAGGCCCGCCGCACGGTCGGGTTCGTCGCCGAGGTCCGCAGGCGCTTCCCCGACGTGGTGATCAGCGTGGACACCTGGCGGCACGAGGTCGGCGAGGCGGTCTGCGAGGCGGGCGCGGACCTGCTCAACGACGCCTGGGGCGGCGTCGATCCGCGGCTGGCCGAAGTGGCCGCGCGCTACGGCGTCGGCCTGGTGTGCACCCACGCGGGCGGCGCCGAGCCGCGTACCCGGCCGCACCGGGTGACGTACGACGACGTGATGGCCGACATCCTGCGGGTGACGCTCGGACTGGCCGAGCGGGCCGTGGAGTTGGGCGTCCGGCGGGACGCGATCATGATCGATCCGGGGCACGACTTCGGGAAGAACACCCGGCACAGCCTGGAGGCGACCCGCCGGCTGGGCGAGATGCGGGACACCGGCTGGCCGGTGCTGGTCTCGCTGTCCAACAAGGACTTCGTCGGCGAGACGCTCGACCGGCCGGTCAAGGAGCGGGTGCTCGGCACCCTGGCGACCACGGCCGTCTCGGCCTGGCTGGGCGCGCGGGTCTACCGCGTCCACGAGGTCGCCGAGACCCGGCAGGTGCTGGACATGGTGGCCTCCATCGCCGGTCACCGGCCCCCGGCGGTCGCCCGCCGGGGACTGGCGTGAGCCTCCCTGGCCACAGGACCGGCCCTAGATCCCGACCTCCTTGGTGACCAGCGCGATCGCCTCGTCCACGTCGTCGCTGAGGTGGAAGAGCTCCAGATCGTGCATCGACGCCTTGCCCTGGGCGATGAGGGTGTCGCGCAGCCAGTCGACGAGCCCGCTCCAGTAGGCCGTGCCGAACAGCACGATCGGGAAGCGGGTGACCTTGCGGGTCTGGACGAGGGTGAGCGCCTCGAAGAGCTCGTCGAGGGTGCCGAGGCCGCCGGGGAGCACCACGAATCCGCGGGCGTACTTCACGAAACACGTCTTGCGGACGAAGAAGTAGCGGAAGTCGACGCCGAGGTTCACGTACTCGTTCATGCCCTGCTCGAAGGGCAGCTCGATGCCCAGGCCCACCGACGTGCCGCCGGCCTCGTTGGCGCCCTTGTTGGCGGCCTCCATGGCGCCGGGGCCGCCCCCGGTGATCACCGCGAACCCGGCCTCCACCAGGGCCCGCCCGATCCGTACGCCGACGTCGTACTCCTTGGAGTCACGCGGCGTACGGGCCGAGCCGAAGACGCTGACGGCCGGGCCCAGCTCGGCCAGCGCGCCGAAGCCCTCGACGAACTCCGACTGGATGCGCATCACGCGCCAGGGGTCGGTGTGGACCCATTCGGAGGGGCCCTCGGAGTCCAGCAGCCGCTGGTCCGTGGTGCCGGTCTGCACCTGCTCCTGGCGGCGCAGTACGGGACCCAGCCGCTGCTCCTCAGGGACCGGTGCTCCCTCGGGACTGGCCATGTCGTGCTCCCTCCGCTGGCAGATCGTTTGCCGTTTCAGCGTAGATCCGAGGAGGTGAAGAGCAGGGGAATTCCGCGGGGATGCGACCGGTCGGCGCGGGCTCCGGGGAGGTCAGGCGGTCAGCCAGGCGCGCAGCCGCTCCTCGCAGTGCAGGATGCGGGCGGCCTCGACCCGCTCGTCCTTCTTGTGCGCCAGCAGCGAGTAGCCGGGGCCGTAGTTGACGGCCGGGACGCCCAGGGCGCTGAAGCGGGAGACGTCGGTCCAGCCGAACTTGGGCATCGCGGTGCCGCCGACGGCCTCCATGAACGCCTTGGCCGCCGGGTGGGCGAGCCCCGGAAGCGCACCCGGGGAGTGGTCGTCGATCACGAACTCGTCCACCGGGCAGTCCGCGAAGACCTCCCGGACGTGGGCGATCGCCTCGTCGGGGGTGCGGTCCGGTGCGTAGCGGAAGTTCACGGTGACGGTGCAGGCGTCGGGGATGACGTTGTTGGCGACGCCGCCCTCGACGCGGACCGCGTTGAGGCCCTCGCGGTATTCGAGGCCGTCGATGACCGGGCGGCGCGGCTCGTAGGCGGCGAGCTTCGCCAGGATCGGGGCGGCGGCGTGGATCGCGTTGGCGCCCATCCAGCTGCGGGCGGAGTGGGCGCGCTCGCCGGTGGTGCGCAGCAGGACCCGCAGGGTGCCCTGGCAGCCGCCCTCCACCTCGCCGTCGGAGGGCTCCAGGAGGACGGCGAAGTCCCCGGCGAGCCAGTCGGGGTGGGCGTCGGCGACGTGGCCGAGGCCGTTGAGGTGCGCGGCGACCTCTTCCTGGTCGTAGAAGACGAAGGTCAGGTCGCGGTTGGGCGCCGGGACGGTGGCGGCCATCCGCAGCTGGACGGCGACGCCGGACTTCATGTCGCAGGTACCGCAGCCCCACAGCACGCCGTTCTCGTCCAGCCGGGAGGGGACGTTGCCGGCGATCGGCACGGTGTCGAGGTGTCCGGCGAGCACCACCCGCTCGTCGCGGCCCAGGTGGGTCCGGGCGACGACGTTGTTGCCGTACCGGTCGACGGTCAGGTGCGGGAGCGCGCGCAGGGCGTGCTCGACGGCGTCGGCGAGGTCCTTCTCGTCGCCGCTCTCGGAGGGGAAGTCGACGAGCTGCGCGGTGAGCGCGGCGGAGTCGAGCGACAGGTCGAGGGCGGGGTGGTCTGTGGAGCGCTCCATGGGGCCGACCCTATCCGCAGCACTCCAGTACGGTGGGGCGGTGTCCGCCCCGTCCTCAGCTCCCCGCCGCCGCTCCCGCCTGTGGCGTACCGCAGCGGCCTTCGCCGTACTGATCGGTCTGGCCGGTTACCTCGTGGTGCAGTACGTGACCGGCGGCCCGGGAGCACCGCACTGCACGGTCCGCGCCGAGGGTGACGCGAAGGACTACGAGCTGTCCCCTGAGCAGGCCGCGAACGCCGCGACGATCTCGGCCGTGGCGTCCTCGCGCGGGCTGTCGGAGCGGGCGGTGACCATCGCGCTGGCGACCGCGATGCAGGAGTCGGGGCTGCGCAACATCGACTTCGGTGACCGGGATTCGGTCGGGCTCTTCCAGCAGCGGCCCTCGCAGGACTGGGGCACCGTGCGGCAGATCATGGACCCGGTCTATTCGGCCGGGGAGTTCTACCGTCACCTGGCGAAGGTGCCCGGCTACTCCCGGCTGCCGCTGACCGTGGCCGCGCAGAAGGTGCAGCGCAGCGGCTACCCGCAGGCCTACGCGAAGCACGAGGCGAACGCCGCCCGGCTGACCGGGGCACTCACCGGCCGCGACCACGACGCGATGAGCTGCACCGAGAGCAGCCCGGTGGACGGGACGGCGGGCGGCGCCAAGGCGGTACGGGAGCGGCTGGTGCGGGAGTTCGGCCCCGAGGTGCTGCCGCGGCCCGGCGCCACCCAGGGCCGCTCCGCGGGCGGCGGGAGCGGGGTGACGATACCGGTGCGGCAGGCCGGTGCGATGGCCTCGGGCGATGCCGAACGGCGCGGCTGGGAGCTGGCGATGTGGGCCATGGCGCACTCCGCCGAGCTGCACATCGAACAGATCTCTTACGCCGGCCGGATGTGGACGGCGGACGAGGCGGGGAAGGGCTGGCAACGGAAGCCGGCCGGCTCCGCGGTGGCCGCGCACCACGTTCGTATCATCACCGCGCAGTAGTTTGCCCGGTCGCCCGGAAGGGGCACCGGCAGCAATTCCCTTTTACCGAGGGGCAGTTGGCCGAGCGCACGGATAGGGCCCGGTCAATTCCCTTGCGGACAAAGGGCTGTGACGTTTCCGCGGCACTTCGGCGCGTGCGCATATTGCCCGTCTTTCGCCAGGGCCGATTATGTGACGCGTTACCAACTCTTTACCGGAGTTCACCGCAACCTTCGGGGTTCTGACGCGGTAGTCAGTGCGTCCGCCAGGCGGACATGGCACATCTGTCAGAAGTACGAGTCCTTCTCCGTAAAAGGAGCACCATGTCCCTCCCCGTTACGCGTCGGATCGCCCGAGCCGCCCTGCTCGTTGCAGCGGGTGCCGCTCCCGTGGTCGCTGCGGCCGGCTCCGCGAGCGCCGCGGAGCTGCCCACCAAGGCACTCGGCGGACTGACGGCGCCCCTGGACTCCCAGAACACCAGCGCGACCCTCGACCACACCGCGCGGGAAGGCGTCGGCCTGGTGAACGCGGCCGGCGGCAAGGCGGCCACCAAGCTCGCCCCGGCGCTCATCGAGACCGCCGGCCCGGTCGTGAAGAAGGCCATGCCGCTCACCCAGGCCGCCGCCGAGAAGGCGGAGAGCGTGGCCCGCCCGATCGCCAGGAAGGGCGTCTCGACCAGCTCGCTCCCGCTCGACGCCGCCAAGGGACTCGTCGGCTCGCCGCAGGGCCTGCTCGCGCCCGCCAAGGGCCTGCTCGGCGGTCTGCCGCTCGGCGGCCGCTGACCGCCGCCCGTACGACGCGCAGGGGCCCGGGGAGTTCGCTCTCCCCGGGCCCCTGCACGTGTCACTCGCGGCTCACTCCGCCAGACGGCGCACCGCGGCGGCCACCCGCTCGTCGGTGGCGGTGAAGGCGATCCGGACGAACCGCTCCCCCGCGGGGCCGTAGAACTCGCCGGGGGCGACCAGGATGCCGCGCTCGGCGAGGGCGCCGACGGTGTCCCAGCAGGGCTCGTCGCGGGTCGCCCAGAGGTAGAGCGAGGCCTCGCTGTGCTCGATACGGAAACCGGCCGCCTCGAAGGCCTCGCGCAGCGCGGCGCGGCGGCGGGCGTAGCGCTCCCGCTGCTCGGCGACATGGGCGGTGTCACCGAGTGCCGCGACGGTGGCGGCCTGGACGGGGGCCCCGATCATCATGCCGCCGTGCTTGCGGATCAGGAGCAGGTCGCCGAGGACCGCGGCGTCGCCGACGAGGAACGCGGAGCGGTAGCCGGCCAGGTTGGAGCGCTTGGAGAGCGAGTGGACCGCGACGATGCCGTCGTGGGAGCCGCCGCAGACGTCCGGGTGCAGCACGGAGACCGGGTCGGCCTCCCAGCCCAGTTCGAGGTAGCACTCGTCGCTGAAGACCAGCACCCCGTGCTCACGGGCCCAGGCAACGGTGCGGCGCAGTTCGTCGGCGCTCAGCACCCGGCCGGTGGGGTTGGACGGCGAGTTCAGCCAGAGCAGCTTCAGACCGCTGGGGTCCAGCTCCGTGGGGTCGTCGTAGACGACCGGCTCGGCGCCGGCCAGCCGGGCGCCGACCTCGTAGGTCGGGTAGGCCAGCCGGGGGTAGCCGACCTTGTCGCCGGGGCCGAGGCCCAGCTGGGTCGGCAGCCAGGCCACCAGCTCCTTGGAGCCGACGACCGGCAGCACGTTGGTGTGCTCCAGGCCCCGGGCGCCGAGGCGCTCGGCGGCCCAGCCGGTGAGCGCGTCCCGCAGCGCCGCGGTGCCCCACACCGTCGGGTAGCCGGGGCTGTCGGCCGCGGCGGTCAGCGCCTGCTGCACCAGTGCGGGGACCGGGTCCACCGGGGTGCCGACGGACAGGTCGACGATGCCGTCGGTGTGCGCGGCCGCGGTGGCCTTGTAGGGCTCCAGGCGGTCCCACGGGAAGACGGGAAGCCGGCCGCGGAGCGAGCCGCGGGGGGATTCGGGCCGGGGAGACGATGCTGCGCCCACGGTGCTCACTTTCTCGGGTGGTGCGGGGCCGTCGGCACGAACGCGTCGGTCCCGTACGGCGGCAGGCCGTACGGGACCGGGGCGGCGCCGTGCGACCTCCCGTGGCTGACACTGGAGGTGCCCCCAACGACAGGGGAGCAAGAGGGAGCGGGCGGGCTCCCCCTTGGTCCTCGGTCGTTACTGGTTCTGCGGCGGCAGTTCCGCGATGAAGGGGTGGTCGCGCTCGATCAGGCCGAGCTTGCTGGCACCACCGGGCGAACCGAGCTCGTCGAAGAACTCCACATTCGCCTTGTAGTAGTCCTTCCACTCCTCCGGGGTGTCGTCCTCGTAGAAGATCGCCTCGACCGGGCAGACCGGTTCGCAGGCACCACAGTCGACGCATTCGTCCGGGTGGATGTACAAGGACCGGGAGCCCTCATAGATGCAGTCGACCGGGCACTCCTCGATGCACGCCTTGTCCTTGACGTCGACACAAGGCTGCGCGATGACGTAGGTCACGCTGTCGTTCCTCCTCGGTAGGGCCGGCGGTCCGATTGGCAGTACCGCCGCTGGGCGCGCGGGAGCGCGGCGTCGTCGATGCCCGCCATCTAGTATCTCCGTTCCCGGGCGCGAGACGAACAAGAGGGGCGGTTTGAGCGATGGAATTCCTGGCCGGCGGGCGCGCGGAGGTCCGTATCACCCGTGCTGACGTGGGCAAAAGGGTATCCGTCCGGCGTCTGACCGGGGACGGCGCGGGTGGTCCGGCGTTCACCGACGCGGTCGGCGTTCTCACATCCTGGGATCAAGGTGTGCTGAGCATCACACGGCGCAACGGGGAGATCGTCGCGGTCGAGGAGTCCGCGATGGTGGCGGCCAAAGTGGTACCCGACCGTCCGGCCGCCCGGCACGGGGGCGCGCGGCCCTCCTCGGGGGAGCCCTCCCGACGGCGGGGCCCCTCGGCCACCGTCCGCGAACTGCAGACCGTCGCGGCCCGCGGCTGGCCCGCCGTGGAGACGGCGCGTCTCGGGGAGTGGACGCTGCGGGCCTCCGGCGGCTTCACCCGGCGTGCCAACTCCGTCCTGCCGCTCGGCGACCCCGGTGTCCCGCTGGGGACCGCCCTGGAGCGGGTCGGCCAGTGGTATGACGCGCGGGGCCTGCGGCCGACGATCATGGTTGCCACGGGGCCGGACGGCGGCGGCGCCGAGCTGGCCGCCGAGCTGGCGGAGCGCGGCTGGACCGACGAGGCGCACACCAGGATCAGGATCGCGGCGCTGGCACCGCTCGCCGACACCGAGGTCCCCGCCGGTTCCGCCGGGGGTGCCGCGCCCCGCGTCGTCCTGTCCCGGGAGCCCGGCGCGGACTGGCCGGCCCTCTACAACCGGACCGGCGAGGCCGGCCTGTCGCAGGAGGCGGCGCGGAACGCCCTGCGGGTGCTGACCGGCGGGCCCTCGGTGTGGTTCGCGACGGTGGCCGGTCCGGACGGCGGGACGGCGGCGATCGGGCGGCTGGTCGTCGACGGGCGCTGGGCGGGCTTCGCCGCGGTGGAGGTGGCGCCGGCCGCGCGGCGGCAGGGCCTGGCCACGGCGGTGATGGCGGCGCTCGCCGAGCGGGCCCTGGAGGAGGGTGCCTCGGCCGCGTATCTGCAGGTCGAGGCGGACAACGCGGGCGCGCTCGGGTTCTACGACCGGCTCGGCTTCACCGACCACCACGACTGTCACTACCGGCGGGCGCTGCCCGGCGGCCGGCGCTGAACGGGTATCCCACGCCATGTCCCAGGAACCCGAGTCCCCGGAGCCCGAGCCGCAGCAGGGTGACGCCCGCGGCGCACGGCGGCAGCGGTTCGCCGAGGCCGCGCGGGCCGAGCGGCCCGATCTGGCGCTGCTGTGCCTGCTGATCGGCGAGGAGGCCGATCCCGCGCTGGACGAGGCGGGCCGCGACGCGGTCCAGATCGAGCTGGACCGGCTGGCCGGGCTGCTCCCCTATTCCCCGGCGGGCGGCCCCGGCGCCTGGGCCCGTAACCTCGCCGAGCTGCTCGGCACCCGGTGCGGCTTCGGCGGCTCGCCCGCCGACTACCGGCGGCTGGAGTCGTCGCTGCTGCACGAGGTGCTGCGGCGGCGCCGGGGCCTGCCGATCCTGCTGTCGGTGGTGTGGATGGAGGTCGCCCGGCGGGCCGGTGCCCCGGTGTACGGGGTGGCGCTGCCGGGGCACTTCGTCGTCGGCTTCGGCGATCCCGCCGGACGGCACGTCCTCGCCGATCCGTTCGCGGGCGGCCGGCTGCTCACCGACGAGGACGCGGAGCTGCTGGTCACGGGGGCGACCGGGGAGCCGCTGAGCCCGCGGATGACGCAGCCCGCCGATCCGCTGGAGATCGTGCTGCGGATGCTCAACAACATCCGTGCCTGGGCGCAGGCCCGCCCGGAGCACAGCGCGGTGCAGCTGTGGGCGCTGGAGCTGTCGCTGCTGCTGCCGAGCCATCCGGCGCGGCTGCGCCAGGAGCGGGCCCAACTCCTCGTCGAGCGCGGGGAGTTCCTCGACGGGGCGGCCGAGCTGGAGGAGTACGCGCGGGTGGTGGAGGCGGTCGATCCGGCCGCGGCGAAGGCGCTGCGGCGTCAGGCCGCGGCGGCGCGGGCCATGCTCAACTGACCGGCGGGGTCGGGGTGTGCCCGGCGCCGGACGACCAGCACGGTCGCGTCGTCCTTGAGGCTGCCGTGGGTGAAGTCCTCCAGATCGGCGCGGAGGGTGCGGGCCAGGTCGGGGGGCTCCAGGTCCGTCCACCGGGCGAGCCGCTCGGCGAGCGGGTAGAACGTGCCGTCCGTGCCGCGCGCCTCGGTCACCCCGTCCGTGCACAGCACGATCCAGTCGTCGGGCTCGGGGTGCACCCGGACGCCGTGGCGGGGTTCGCCGCTGAGCGCGCCCAGGCCGAGCGGCAGCGCGCCCTCGCCGTCCCGGCGCTCGTGGACCTCGCCGTGCCGCACCAGGTAGTACGGGATGTGGCCGCAGGACAGCACCCGGCCCTCCGTCACCCCGTCCGCGCCGCGCAGCTCCAGCAGCAGCGCGGTCACGAAGCGCTCGTCGGTGCCCTCCTCGGCGGAGCGGGTGTTGTAGCGGGCCAGCGCCTGCTCCATGCGCCCGGCCACCGACTCCAGTGACTCCTGGTACTGCGCGGCCTCCCGGAACGACGCCAGCACCTCCAGGCCCGCGCCGATCGCCGGCATGCCCTTGCCCTGGACGTCGCCGATCATCAGCCGCATGCCGTACGGCGTGTCGATGGCCTCGTAGATGTCCCCGCCGACCCGGGCCCCCTCCTCGGCGGAGACATAGAAGCCGTACGCCTCGATCTGCCCGGCGCCGATCGGCAGCTCGCGCAGCATCGCCCGCTGGACGGTGTCGGCCACCAGGCTCGTCCGGGCGTGCAGCGCCTCCCGCTGGAGCCGGGTGCGGCACAGCGTCAGGGAGAAGGCCGCCACCAGGAAGACGCCGAAGATGCCGACGACCCGGCTGGCCAGGCCCCAGTCGGGCACGGTGAAGATGTCGACGTAGGTCAGGCACACCACGAAGACGGCCGCGACCGCGACGGTCTGCCGGAACGGGCAGCGCAGCGCGGCGTACAGCGGGGCGATGCCCATGAAGGCCGAGATGTGCAGCTCCGGTCCGGTCGTGGAGTCCAGCAGGGTGACGACGAGGATCGCGAGAATCAGCAGCACGGGAGCCAGGCGGCGGCTCTCCGTGGGTCGGTCGGCGGCCATCACCCTTCCAGCCTGCGGGAAACCGACCGGCGCCGCACCGGGGGCGGCCGGCCCGCGCGCCGCCCTCACAGGCGAGAGGCCCCCGGGGGCGTCCCGGTCGAGCCGGGACGACGCCCTGTGGGGGCCTCTCACCTGCGGTTTCGCGGTGCGGCGGTCAGTTGCCGTCGGTGGCGATGGTCTGGACCCGCTGGGCCGGGCCGGTGCCTTGCAGCGCCTTTCCGACCGCGCTCGCCACCTCCTCGACGCTGACCGGGTGCTTGGAGCCGTCGCCCTTGGTGACCAGGACGCCGTTGAAGGTGTCGCCGTACAGCGCCTTGAGGGCCGGCCGGTCGTAGTACGGCACCAGGGCGCCGTTGACGATCTTGAACGACAGGAACTTCGGGATGGACTTCTGCGGGCTGAAGGAGACCGTGTGCGCCGCGTCCGTGCGGACCGTCACCAGGCCGGACATCGCGGGCTCGGCGAACTGCTTCATCGCCCGGTCCACCGCGGCCTTGGTCACCTTCGGCTGCTGGGTGCCGGCGGCCAGCACCACGGGGGCGTCGGTGCCGGTGGCGGCGCGCTTGCGGTAGGCGTCGGCGACCTTCTTCTTGGACGTACCGATGTCGATCGCCTTGTGGGGCGCGCCGTAGTGGGGCACCGCCTTGCCGTTCTCGAAGGTGATCCCGCCGTCCGCGGCGGCGCCCCCGGGTCCGGTGGCGTTCTCCAGGGCGATCTGCAGCTTCTCGTCGTCGACGACGACCGCGGGGTCGGCCGTGCGGTGCACGCCGAACAGCGAGCCGATGACGGAGACCGGGTTGTAGTCCCGGCCGGCCGCCCTGCGCACCGTCGCCTGCGGGTCGATGTCCAGGCCCGCACGGGAGGGCCGGAGGCTCGTGGACTTGCCGTCGACGGTGAGCTTGAGCGGTGCGGTGCGGCTGTCCTTGAGGGCCGTCTCCAGCTTCTTGACGGCTTCTTCCTTGCTGGCGCCGCCGATGTCGACGCCGAGCGCGGTGGTGCCGTTGGGCACGTCGGCGTGGTCGAGCAGCAGCCCGGCGCCGTAGGCGACACCGGCCAGCACCACGACGGCGACACCCACGAGAACGAGCTTGTTGCGGCCCTTCTTGGGCGGGTTGATCGGCTCGGGGATCTTGGGCCGCGGCTTGGGGGCGGCACTGTCGCCCGCACCGGCCGGGGCAGCCGGGAAGGGGGACGGCGAGGACGGCTTCTCGGTCCCGGGGACCTTCGGGATGCCGCTGACCAGCGTGTCGCCGGACACCCGGTCACGGCCGCCGGAGGCGCCGCCCTGGGGGCCCTTCGGCCCGCGCGGCCCCTTCGGGGCTCCGGGGCCGGTGCCCTGGGGGCCGCCGGGCAGGCCGCCCGTGATGCCGCCGCCGCTGCCCGGTCCGGTGAGCGGGGCGGGCGGCTGCGGGGTCAGCTCCGCGGTGTCGTCGATCCGGGGCGTGCCGCCGGCGCCGGGGTCGCTGAAGCCGGGCGGGAGGTTGAGCGCGGAGGTGCCGCGGGCCGGTCCGGTGGTCGGACCGCTCGGGCCGGCCCCGGGGGTGTCGAACGGGCTGTGGTCCCGGGCGGGCGCGCCGGCGCCGTCGAACGGCGAGGCGCCGCCGGGCGCGGCACCGTCGAAGGGCGAGGCGCCGCTCCGCGGACCGCCGTCGAACGGCGTGGGGTCGCCCGTCCGGGCACCGCCGTCGAACGGCGAGGCGGCGCCGTCCTTCTTCGGGGCCGGGCCGTCGGAGAAGTACGGCAGGTCGGGGCGCTGCGGCGCACCGGTGCTGCCGGACGGACCGCCCGGCGGGGTCGTCCCGCCGGGGGCGGGCGGCACCGCGTGCGAGCCGGTGGACGAGGACGGGCCGCCGGCCCCGCCCTGCGGCTTGCGCGGGGCGAACCAGTCGCTGGTCTTCTCGGTCTGGCCGGCCTTCGCGGGCCGGCCGCCCGTGGGGGCGTCGTCCGCCGGGGCCTCGGGCCGGGGCGTGTTCGCCGTCCGTTCCGCGTTCCGCTCACCGCCGCGGGGCGTGCTCCGGGAACCGGCGGCACCGCCGGAACCAGCAGATCCGCTCATGCCGGACTCCTCACCGACGGGCTTGCGCACGACGACCGGCGGGATGGGGCGCGACCCCGGAATGTTGATCTTGATCCGCGTCGTCAGCGTGGTCTCGGTCTTGGGCTCCTCCGGGTGCTCCGCGGCACCGGGCGCCGGCTCGCCGGTCTCTCCCCTGGGCGAGCCGTAGGGCGGCGTCCCGGACGGGTACGCGGCTCCGCCACGGCCCTGGGGGCCGGAGGACGAACTGTCAGATTCACGACTCAAAGCAGGTTCTCCCGGTTGGCTCCGCCGCTCGTCAGAGATGATCCCCGGCCACAGGCCGGGAGGTGCCCCCAGGGCGGCGCGACGGCGCGCACCACCATACTGTCCGCCGCGGGCGGCCACCCCGGGAGCGTACGAACACCGCCGCCACGGGCGAACCCCCGGTACCCGGTCGGTTCACCCGGACCGGCACGGCATCCGTCCCGGTATGGGCCACGTCATCCGCCAACTCGGCCGTGCCCCACGCCCATCGGGCGCAGCTGCCGCGCGGTGGCGCAGATCACAGCGACCACGATGCCGCCCAGCAGGAAGATGTACGAGCCGAGCCCCGCACCGAAGAGGAAGTCGCCTTCCGGCCGGACGTTGCTGAGCAGCAGGAACACCGTCACCAGCCAGGCCGCGCCGGGCACCAGCACGCCCGCCGAGGTGCCGGTCGCGCGGGCGCCCCCGTAGAAGAGCCCGACGACGCCGCCCAGCGCCAGCGCCAGACCGCCGGGAAACCAGGCCGCCTGCACCAGCGTTCCGGCCCCGGCCACCAGGACGCCCGCGACCAGGAGCAGTACGTATATGCCGATCCGTCCCACCGTCAGCGGTGCGGCCGGTACGGCACCGGCCACCGGCGGCACCGGCGCCCCGGACCGCGCACCGGGCGTCGCGCCCGAGCCCGCCCGTGAGCGCTTTCCCTTGCCGGAGGCCGCGCCGCCGTTTCCCTCACCGGCGGTCCCGCCGCCCTTCGCCGCACTCATTCCGCCGCCTCCTCGATCCGGGCACTTTCCTCCATACCCGTCATATCGCCGATACCCGCGAAGAGATCGTCCTCCCGGACGCCGTCCGCGGCACCCCGGGCGCCGTGCACCAGCCGGTAGTGCTCCGTACCGAACAGCGGCTGGCCCAGGTCGTTGGAGAGCGCGAAGAACGGCCCGTCCACCGCGATCTGGGTGTAGTGCGCCCGCATCGCCGCGGCCTTCGCGGCCGCGTACTCGGGGGCGCCGGTGAGGGACGCCGCGACCTCGGAGTCCGGCACCGCCCCGGGCACATCGTCGACGGCGGCCACACCGGGGAAGCGGTGCCCGGCCGCGCGCAGCCGGGCGAAGCCCTCCTCGACCACCGAGCGGGGGTTGCAGTTCCAGTAGATCTTCCCGACCGCGTGCGCCGGGCCCAGCTCCGGCCGGAAGTCCGCGCGGGCGGCGAGTTCGGCACCGCGCATGGCGACCCGGTGCGCCTGGATGTGGTCGGGGTGGCCGTAGCCGCCGTTCGGGTCATAGGTGACCAGGACCTGCGGCCGGACCTCGCGGAGCACCGCCACCAGATGCCCGGCCGCCTCGTCGAGCGGGGCCTGCCAGAAGGCGTCCGGCCGGTCGTTCTGGGGGGCGCCCATCATCCCGGAGTCCCGGTAGCGGCCCGGTCCGCCGAGGAAGCGGTGGTCGGTGACGCCCAGGGCCGCCATCGCGGCCGCCAGCTCGTCCGCGCGGTACGGGCCGAGGGTGTCGTCACGGTCCGGCGCGAGCCGGGCCAGCTCGGGCGGGATGACCTCGCCCTCCTCGCCGAGGGTGCAGGTCACCAGGGTGACCAGCGCGCCCTCGGCCGCGTACTTGGCCATGGTCACGCCGTTGTTGATCGACTCGTCGTCGGGGTGCGCATGCACCAGCAGCAGCCGCCGGGAAAAGGCGGCGGGTGCGGCGCTCCCCTCGGCGGGCGGCTGCGGGGGACGGGCGGGCTGAGCGGTCATACCGACAGCCTACGAGCCGCCGGCTCACCCGCCCGCAGGCGATCCCGGCCGCCGCCGGTGCACCCGGCCGGGAGGCGGGCGCACGGCGGACGGGTCCGGCCGGCGGCGGCTCAGAACTTGATGTTCCCGAGCATGCCGGCCACGTTCGTCGTCAGCTGCTTGATCGTCGGGGCGATGGACGAGCTGGCCAGATAGAAGCCCAGCAGCATGCAGACCAGGGCATGCGGGGCCTTCAGTCCAGACTTCTTGACAAGCAAGAAGACGATGATCGCCAGCAGCACCACCGCCGAAATCGAGAGTGCCACGGCGGCTCACCTCCAAGTACTCACGGTCCGGACAGAGTTGAGGGTGCCCGAGCCGTCCTCACGACCCGCGCACCCGGGTATGCCAAGGGCTCTTTACCCCGTACCCACGGCACCCAAGGGATCATAACTTTCCGCGCTAGCGCATAAGTCGGAGCACGGAAGCAGAGCGGGGGCGCACATGATCTTCACGAGTGCGACCAGGGTGAGCCGTTCCTCCCCCCGGCGGCCGGCCGACGGGATTTCACGGCCAGGCCCCGAGCGGCGGGACAGCCCTTAGGCTCGGCACCATGACCGGACAGCCTTCGTTCCCGCGGCAGTACGCCCGTACGCAGCGCTTCACCCTGGGTGCGCCACGCAGCTACGCCCTCTCCCCCGACGGCGCGCGCGTCGTCTTCCTCCGCTCCGGTTCGGGCACCGACCGCAGTCAGCAGTTGTGGGTACTCGACCTGGACTCGGGACGGGAGTTCCCGGCCGCCGATCCGCAGGCCCTGCTGGCCGGCGCGGACGAGGAGCTTCCCCCGCAGGAGCGGGCCCGCCGCGAGCGCAGCCGGGAGAGTTCGGCGGGCATCGTCGGCTACGCGACGGACTCCGCGGTGGAGTTGGCGGCGTTCACGCTGTCCGGCCGGCTGTTCGTCTCCGAGCTGCGGGCCGGCACCACCCGGGAACTGCCCGTCCACGGACCGGTGGTGGACCCCCGGCCGTCACCGGACGGCCGGCAGGTGGCCTTCGTGGCGGACGGCCGGCTGCGGGTGGTGGCGGTGGACGGCGCCACGACGTCGGACGGGGACGGCGGCCCGGCGGACGGCGGACGGACGGACCGGGTGCTGGCCGAGCCCGACGGGCCCGAAGTGACCTGGGGGCTCGCGGAGTTCATCGCGGCCGAGGAGATGGGGCGCTACCGGGGATTCTGGTGGTCGCCGGAGAGCGACGCGGTGCTGGCCGCCCGGGTCGACGAGGCGCCGGTGCAGCGCTGGTGGATCTCCGACCCCGCCCATCCGGACCGGGAGCCCGCCCGGGTCGCGTACCCGGCGGCGGGCACCCGCAACGCCGTGGTCACCCTGACCCTGTTCGGCCTGGACGGCAGCCGCACCGACATCGGCTGGGACACCGAGCGCTACCCCTATCTCGCCCGCGTCCACTGGTCGGCGGCCGGGCCGCCGCTGCTGCTCGTCCAGGCCCGCGACCAGCGCGACCAGCGCTATCTGACCGTGGACACGACGACCGGCGCGACCCGGACGGTGCACGAGGACGAGGACGAGGCCTGGGTCGAGCCGTTCCCCGGGGTGCCGGCCTGGACGCCGGACGGCCGGCTGGTGCGGATCGCCGACGAGGGCGGCGCGCGCAAGCTGTTCGTCGGCGACCGCCCGCTGACCGGGGCGCCGCTGCACGTCCGGGCCGTCCTGGACATCGGCGAGGACGACGTCCTCTTCTCGGCCAGCGGCACGGACATGCACGACATCGGGGTCTACCGCGCCTGGTTCCGCGGCAGCGGCGACCAGGGCGGCTGGGAGCGGGTGGGCGAGCGGCCGTACCCGACGGTGTCCTCCGCGGTGCGCGGCGGTGCGCTGACCGTGCTGTCCCAGGCGTCCCTGGAGCGGCCCGGCACCCGGGTGGAGGTGGTGCGGACGGACGGTGACGGCGGTGAGAAGACGGTCGCCACGATCGGTTCGCACGCCGAGGAGCCGTCCCTGACCGCGCGCCCCCGGCTCGTCCTGGCCGGGGAGCGGCAGATTCCGTGTGCGGTGCTGCTGCCCGGCGACTACCGGGAGGGCGACGGTCCGCTGCCCGTACTGCTGGACCCGTACGGCGGTCCGCACGGCCAGCGGGTGGTCGCCGCGCACCACGCCCATCTGACCTCCCAGTGGTTCGCCGACCAGGGGTTCGCGGTGATCGTCGCGGACGGCCGGGGCACTCCGGGCCGCTCCCCCTCCTGGGAGAAGTCGGTCTCCCGGCGGATCGCGGAGTACGCGCTGGACGACCAGGTCCACGCACTCCAGGCGCTGGCCGAATCCTTTCCCCTCGACATGGAGCGGGTGGCCATCCGCGGCTGGTCCTTCGGCGGCTATCTCGCCGGGCTCGCCGCGCTGCGCCGGCCCGATGTCTTCCACGCGGCCGTGGTGGGCGCACCGGTGACCGATCTGCGCCTGTACGACACCCACTACCAGGAGCGCTACCTCGGCCACCCGGGCGAGGAGCCGGCGGTCTACGCGGCGAACTCGCTGATCACGGACGAGGGGCTGTCCGGTGCGCGGGAGCCGCACCGCCCGATGCTGATCGTGCACGGCCTCGCGGACGACAACGTGGTGGTGGCCCACGCGCTGCGGCTGTCCTCCGCGCTGCTGGCGGCGGGCCGCCCGCACGAGGTGCTGCCGCTGTCCGGGGTGACCCACATGGCATCACAGGAGCAGGTGGCCGAAAACCTGCTGCTGCTCCAAGTCGACTTCCTCAAGCGGTCGCTGGGGATGCGGGACTGACCGGGGACCGGCCGCGGGAATACCCTCCGCCGCCGCCCCGTTGTGGCTCCGCAGGGGGCACCCGCACCCCCTACGGGATCTGTTCGCCCGCCCCTTAAGCCCCGGCCCCCGCCCCCGCCGCGTCTCACCAGCCCGGCGGGAGCGTGGACGGCGGGGGTGGGGCATGCGGCGGGCGGGCCTCGCCCGGGGCGCCGCCGTAGGCCAGCACCGCCTCCGGGACGGCTGCCGGGACGCCGGGCCGGGCCGCCGCGATCAGCACGGCCAGCCCGGCGGCCGCCACGAAGGCCGCGGTGCCCACCTCCAGCCGGGCCGGGGCGGGGAGCGCGGCGAAGCGGCCCAGCTTGCCGGTGTGCAGGGCGAAGGCGAGCGCCACACCCCCGTGCACACAGAGCAGGGCCGCGGCCGTCAGTGCGGCCGGCCGGGCCCACGCCGCCCGGCGCAGCGCGGCGGCCGCGGCCGTCAGGGCCGACAGCGCGAGCGCCAGCGCCTGCCAGTGCACCGGGGGCTGGAGCAGCGCGCGGAAGACGGAGGCGTCACCGAACAGCCCCTTGCCGTAGAGGTCCCCGCCGAGCCGCGCCCACCAGTGCAGCTC
The DNA here is from genome assembly GCF_043199295.1 of Streptomyces sp. NPDC048612. NCBI lineage: Bacteria > Bacillati > Actinomycetota > Actinomycetes > Kitasatosporales > Streptomycetaceae > Streptomyces > Streptomyces sp. NPDC048612. The sequence continues at coordinate 103,890 of NZ_JBICVV010000019.1, read as the reverse complement.
CCAGCCAGCGACGGCCAGTCCGGCGGCCCCCAGGAGGACGGCGGTGGTGACGGCCGGTCCCTTGAACGGCCTGCCGGGCGCCTCGGGGGCCGCTCCCGGCGACACCGCGCGGACCACTCCGTACGCCGGGGTCACGGGCCGCTGCAGTGCGTGCGCACCCCGTGCCGTGGAGCCGTCCGGCTGCCGGCCCCGCACGCTCACCACGAGCAGGGCGACCGCCAGCGCGAGTTGGGCCAGGGCTGTCAGCCGTGCCCGCGCCGTGAGACCGCTGTCCAGTCCCTGGAGCCAGCCCGCGCCCAGCATCCACACCAGCGGGGTCCGCAGCAGCGCGGTGGCGGCGGCCAGGGAGAGCAGCGCGCCGGTGGCCACGGCCGAGGGGACCGCGGTGCGCAGGACGGCGACGGCGGCGACGAGTGCGCCGAGCACCAGCAGCGGGTCCAGCGCCGAGGTGGCCCAGGCGGTGAACTCCCGCGGCCGGGGCGTCTCCCCGAGCCAGAACCGGCCCACGTCCGCAGCCTGCTGAGCGATCGTCAGGTCGCGGATGATCCAGAGCGCGCTGAGCAGCGCGAGCAGCAGGCAGACCAGTGCGCCGAGGCCGCGCGCGCCGCGGGTGAGAACGCCGTCCCGCACTGTGGACACGGCTCGCCCCCCGTCCGTGTCGTAGTACCCGAGTCGTCCGCGGCACCCCCTACGGGAGGCGCCTTCCGCAGGTCTACTCCAGTCCCGGCCCGGGGACAACAGAGCCGTTCCGGACGACGGGTGAAACCCGGACAAAGCAGCAACCGGCCGGAGCGTCGCCTGACGCTCCGGCCGGTCTACGGCACCCGCACGGCCGTACGTTGTTCATCATGGCGCGTCCGTATATCGGTGTTGCGACAGTGAAGTTGCCTTCACGTTAAAGAAGTTGATGCGGATATGTCCCTCATGCCGCATATCACGCCCTCCTGTCAAGCACGCCCGGGAGACGATCTGCGCAATCTTCGCTCAAGAAGTAGACGACCTGTTCACGAGCACACCCGATCCCCTTGACTCCGCCATAAATCACTTGCGAAAGTCCGCTCATCCAGCGGTGCGACCAGGTGCCGCTTCACGTTCCAAGAGAACTCGGCGCGGGGGCACTTCGCGATGACTAGTCCATCCCAGACCGCGGCCAGCGAGTCCGTTTCGCAAGGACTTGGGCCCGAGGGTCTGAAGAAGGAAAAGAAGGGCAAGGGCGGTGAGCTCGTCGGCCGGTCCCCCGGCCAATTGATGTGGATGCGCTTCAAGCGCGACCGCACCGGTGTGGTGTGCGCGATCGTCGTTCTCGCGTTCTTCGTCATCGCGGCGCTGGCCCCGGTGATCGGAGCGCTGTACGGGAAGAACCCGTACACCCTCTACGGCAACGACAACTTCGACCTGCTGGACGAGTTCGGCTATCCGGTGGGTCCCAACGGCGGTATCTCCGGCGACTTCTGGTTCGGTATCGAGCCCTCGCTGGGGCGTGACCTGTTCACCCAGCTGCTCTACGGCATCCGGACCTCGCTGGGCATCTCCGTGGCGGTGACCCTGCTGGTGGTCGTCACCGGCACCATCCTCGGTGTCACCGCGGGCTACGTGGGCGGCCGGACCGACTACTGGCTCGGCCGGATCATCGACTTCCTGCTCGCCTTCCCCAGCCAGCTGACGTTCGTGGCGTTCATGCCGGTCGTCGTCGCGATCTTCGTGCCGCCGTCGGACGAGACCCCCACCTACGTACGCGTCGTGGCGCTGATCCTCGTGCAGTGGGCGCTGGGCTGGATGGGTCTGGCCCGACTGCTGCGCGGCCAGGTGCTGTCGCTGCGGGAGCGGGAGTTCGTCGAGGCCGCGAAGATCACCGGGGCGTCCCCCTGGCGGATCATCCGCAAGGAGCTGCTGCCCAATGTGGTGACGCCGATCCTGGTGCAGAGCACCTACATGCTCCCGCTGTTCGTCACGGCGGAGGCCGGCCTGTCCTACCTGGGCGTCGGCATCATGGAGCCGACCCCGGACTGGGGACGGCTGTTCCACACGGCCGGCATGGTCTACGAGAACGACCCGACCTTCCTGGTCTTCCCCGGTGCCGCGATGGTGATCTTCGTGCTGTGCTTCAACCTGCTCGGGGACTCGGTCCGGGACGCCTTCGACCCCAAGTCAGGGCGTTGATCGACCTCTTGAAGGGGGTTGCTGTCACCCCCGCGCCGGGCTCTGACCGGATGCGTCCGACAGCACTACTGGACACCAACTGACAGGCAGGTGCTTGGACCCAATGAACGCTCAATCTACGCGCAGAGCACGCGCGGTGATCGTGGCCCTGGCGGCCGGTTCGCTCGCGCTCACCGGTTGCAGCAGCGGCGGCAGCAACGGCAAGGACAACGCCCAGACGGACAAGGACGCCGCCTCGCAGTCGAAGGCGGTGCCGCTCGGCACGGCCGCCGACTCCACCGGCCCGGCGGTCGCGGTCAAGGGCGCCAAGTCCGGCGGCACCATCCGTGTCTTCCAGCGGGACAGCTTCAACCACCTCGACCCGGGCCAGATGTACGTCAGCGACATGAAGGCGCTGTCGCAGCTGATCTTCCGCGGTCTGACCAGCCTCAAGCAGGACGACCAGGGCAAGGAGAAGGTGGTCGGCGACCTCGCCACCGACTCCGGCCAGATGTCCGACGGCGGCAAGACCTGGAAGTACACGCTCAAGGACGGGATCAAGTTCGAGGACGGCAAGCCGATCACCTCGAAGGACATCCGCCACACCATCGAGCGCACGTACGCCAAGTTCATCACGGACGGTCCCACCTACGTCCAGACCTGGCTGTCCGGTGCGGGCACCACGTACCGCAAGGCGCTGCCGGACGGCCCGTACAAGGGTGACCACCTGCCCAAGACCGTGCTGGACACCCCGGACGACAAGACCATCGTCTTCCACTTCAAGCAGCCGCAGTCGCAGCTGCCGTACGCCCTGACCATGCCGGGCTACAGCGTGGTCCCCGAGGGCGCGAAGGACACCAAGGACAACTACGACGTCGCGCCCGTCTGCTCGGGCCCGTACAAGATCGCGTCCTTCAAGTCGGGCAAGTCCATGAAGCTGGTGCGCAACACCAACTGGGACCCGAAGACCGACGCGATGCGGCACCAGTACCCCGACGGGTACGACCTCACCTTCAACCACCAGGCCTCGGACTCCACGAAGCGCCTGATGGCCGACCAGGGCGAGTCCAAGGACGCGGTCAGCCTCACCAACGCGGTGGAGCCGACGCAGACCAAGCAGGTGCTCGACAACGAGAGCGCCAGCAAGCGCCTGGTGCAGGGCTACCAGCCCTACGTCTGGCAGATGAACTTCAACATGGACCGCATCAAGGACAAGCGGATTCGTGACGCGATCACCTACGCCCTGCCGAACGGCCAGATCGTCCGGGTCAACGGCGGCAGCTACGGCGGTGAGATCGCGGGTGGTCTGCTCGCCCCGACCGTCGCGGGCTACAAGAAGGGCTACGACCCCTACGGCAAGCTGAAGCACCCCAACGGTGAGCCGGAGAAGGCCAAGAAGCTCCTCAAGGAGGCCGGTGCGACGGGCAAGAAGCTCGTCTACGCCTACTCCAACACCGAGGCGCGCCAGAAGGAAGCCGTCGTCATCGAGGACGCGCTGACCAAGGCCGGCTTCAACGTGCAGAAGAAGGAGGTCGACGCCGCCTCCTGGTACGAGCAGATGGGCAAGGTCAAGAACGGCTTCGACATCTACATGACCGGCTGGGGCCAGGACTGGGCCGACCCGTCCACCGTGATCCCGCCGTCCTACGACGGCACCCAGATCCAGGACGGCGCCGCCAACTACTCGCACGTCAACGACAAGCACGTGAACTCCGAGATCGCCCGTATCTCGAAGATCACGGACGTCAACAAGTCGACCGCCGAGTGGCAGAAGCTGCACCAGTACATCGTGGAGAAGGTCAACCCGGCCGCGCCGGTCTTCTACACCAAGATGCTCCAGCTCTACGGCTCGAACATCGGCGGCGCCCGGTACAACACCGACGTCAGCTACCTCGACCCGAACACGCTGTTCCTCAAGAAGTAAGCACCTGCGAAGGCAGTCCGGAGAGCGCGCGCACGGCGGGGCGCGCGCCCTCCGGGGCCTTTCCCGCCACCCCTCACCCCACTGCCGCCGCCGTCCTGAGAGCAGCGAACTGTCATGCTTCAATTCCTATTTCGCCGGACGTTCGGCGCGGTCATCACTCTGGTCCTGCTGAGCGCCTTCACCTTCTTCGTGTTCTTCGCCGTGGGCGACCCCGCCCTGATGGCGTGCGGTAAGAACTGCACCGCTGACAACGTCGCCCTGATCCACCAGAACCTCGGGCTCGACAAGCCGCTCCCGACGCAGTACTGGGACTTCCTCTCCGGCATCTTCGTCGGCCGGGACTTCTCCGTCGGCCACTGCAGCGCCCCCTGCTTCGGCTACTCCTTCGCCACCAAGCAGGACGTCTGGGCGACGATGATGGACCGGCTGCCCACCACGGCGTCGCTGGCCATCGGCGGTGCCGTGGTCTTCCTGGCGATCGGTCTGGGCGCCGGCCTGCTCGCCGCCTGGAAGCGCGGCTCGATGCTGGACAAGACCGTCACCGGCGCCTCCATGATCCTCAGCTCGGTGCAGATCTACATCCTCGGGCCGATCGTGCTCGGCATCTTCGTCTACAGCGGCGTGATGGCCTCTCCCAAGTACGTCGACTTCACCTCGAACCCCGCCGGCTGGTTCATGGGCCTGCTGCTGCCGTGGCTCGTCATGTCGACGATCTTCACCGCGCAGTACACCCGTATGTCGCGCTCGACGATGATCGAGCAGCTCCAGGAGGAGCATGTCCGTACGGCCAAGGCCAAGGGCATGCCGGCGCGTTACGTCTTCATGCGCTACGCCTGGCGCGGCTCGCTGATCCCCATCGTCACCATCCTCGGCATGGACCTCGGCTCGCTGTTCGGCGGTGCCATGATCACCGAGTACACCTTCTCGCTGGCAGGCCTGGGCCGGCTGGCGATCAATTCCGTGACCACCCTCGATCTGCCCATGGTCCTGGGCGTGCTGATCTTCAGCGCCGCCCTGATCCTGGTGTTCAACATCATCGTGGATGCGACGTACGCCTTCATCGACCCGCGCGTGCGCCTGTCCTAGGAGAGCCTGAAGTGACCACACTCACCAAGACCGAGGACACGCCGGTCCCGGCCGGATCGGACCCCTTCCTCTCCGTCCGCGACCTGCACGTCCGGTTCTCCACCGAGGACGGCATCGTCAAGGCGGTCGACGGCCTCTCCTTCGACCTGGAACGCGGGCAGACGCTCGGCATCGTCGGCGAATCGGGGTCCGGCAAGTCCGTCACCAACCTCGCCGTGCTGGGGCTGCACAACCCCAAGAGCACCGAGATCTCCGGCGAGATCACGCTCGAAGGCGAGAAGCTGACCGGGGCCAAGGAGAAGACCCTGGAGAAGCTCCGCGGCAACAAGATGGCCATGATCTTCCAGGACGCGCTGACCGCGCTGTCGCCGTACTACACGGTCGGCCGGCAGATCGCGGAGCCGTTCATCAAGCACACCGGCGCCAGCAAGCGCGAGGGCCGGCAGCGCGCCATCGAGATGCTCACCAAGGTCGGTATCCCGCAGCCCAACCTGCGGGTCGACGACTACCCGCACCAGTTCTCCGGCGGTATGCGCCAGCGCGCGATGATCGCCATGTCGCTGGTCTGCAACCCCGAGCTGCTGATCGCGGACGAGCCGACCACCGCCCTGGACGTCACCGTCCAGGCGCAGATCCTCGACCTCCTCAAGGACCTGCAGCAGGAGTTCGGCTCCGCGATCATCCTGATCACCCATGACCTCGGCGTGGTCGCCAACACCGCGGACGACCTGCTGGTGATGTACGCCGGCCGGGCCGTGGAGCGGGGCTCGGTGAAGGAGATCCTCACCCAGCCCCGGCACCCGTACACCTGGGGCCTGCTGAGCTCCATGCCGCGGCTCTCCTCGGACGTCAGCGAGTCGCTGCACCCGATCCCCGGCTCCCCGCCGAGCCTGCTCAACCCGCCGTCCGGCTGCGCCTTCAACCCGCGCTGCGGATTCACCGGCGAGGTCGGCGGTGCCCGCTGCACCGACGAGCGGCCCCTGCTGGAACTGGGGCGCGCGGCCGCGTGCCATCTGAGCGCCGAGCAGAAGCAGACCCTCTTCACCGAGCAGATCAAGCCCCGGCTGGGCTAGGGAGCGACCACCATGTCAGAGAACGTCACCCTCCCGGCGCCGCGCGGCGCCGCGCCCGCCCAGGGCGAGCCGCTGCTCACCGCCGAAGGCCTGACCAAGCACTTCCCGATCTACGGCGGCTTCCCGTTCAAGCGGAAGGTCGGCGCGGTCAAGGCGGTCGACGGCGTCGACCTGACCGTGCACGCCGGCGAGAGCTTCGGTCTGGTCGGTGAGTCGGGCTGCGGCAAGTCCACCACCGGACGGCTGCTCACCCGGCTCATGGAGCCGACCTCCGGCAAGATCAGCTACGCCGGCCAGGACATCACCCACGCGGGCCGCAAGCAACTGGCGCCGATCCGCTCCGAGATCCAGATGATCTTCCAGGACCCGTATGCCTCGCTGAACCCGCGGCAGACGGTGGGCACCATCATCGGCGGCCCGATGGAGATCAACGGGATCAACCCGGCCGGCGGCCGGGAGAAGCGCATCCGTGAGCTCCTGGAGACCGTCGGTCTCAACCCGGAGCACTACAACCGCTTCCCGCACGAGTTCTCCGGCGGCCAGCGGCAGCGCATCGGCGTGGCCCGTGCGCTCGCCCTGGAACCGAAGCTGATCATCGCCGACGAGCCGGTCTCCGCGCTGGACGTCTCCATCCAGGCGCAGGTCGTCAACCTGCTCCAGAAGCTCCAGCGGGAACTGGGCATCGCGTTCCTGTTCATCGCCCACGACCTGGCGATCGTGCGGCACTTCAGCGAGCGGGTCGCGGTGATGTACCTCGGCAAGATCGTCGAGGTCGGCACCCGCGACGAGATCTACAACCGGCCGCGCCACCCGTACACCCACGCGCTGCTCTCGGCGGTGCCGGAGGCCAAGCTGGTGGAGGACGACGAGGAGGACCGCGAGCGCATCCGCCTCGCCGGTGACGTCCCCTCCCCCGTCAACCCGCCCTCCGGCTGCCGGTTCCGTACCCGGTGCTGGAAGGCGCAGGACAAGTGCGCCACGGAGGAGCCGCCGCTGGTCCGGATCGGCGGGAACGCGGACGGCCACCTCACCGCCTGCCACTTCCCCGAGGAGCCGACGACCGCGGCCCGGGACGAGGACATCGTGCTCGACCCGGCCCTGGCGGCCATGGAGGACGCGGCCCCGGCCGAGGAGTCCGGGGACACCGGCAAGACCGCGTAGCCCGGCGTCCCGCGCCACGGCCGGAGCCCGCTTCCCCCAGGGGAGGCGGGCTCCGTCGTTCAGCGCTCCGGGGGCCGCGCCGGCGCCCCGCCGGGCCCGTCGCCGCGTCGCCGCCCGGCCCGGTCCGTACGGCTACTCGCTCGGCACCACATGCCGCTCCTCCGCGAAGTGGCAGGCCGAGGCGTGCCCGGCAGGCCCCGCCGGCTCCCGGAGGCCCCCGGGCACCTCCAGGGGCGGTACGACCTCGGCGCACAGCTGCCGGGCCTTCCAGCAGCGGGTGCGGAAGCGGCAGCCGGAGGGCGGGTTCGCGGGTGAGGGGACGTCACCCGCCAGCAGGATGCGGTCGCGGTGGCCGCGGGCGTCCGGGTCGGGGACGGGCACGGCGGACAGCAGGGCCTGGGTGTACGGGTGCGTGGGGTGCCCGTAGATCTGCTCGTCGGTCCCGGTCTCGGCCAGCCGGCCCAGGTACATCACCGCGACCCGGTCGGAGATGTGGCGCACGACGGACAGGTCGTGCGCGATGAAGACGTACGACAGCGCGAAGTCCCGCTGCAACTGCTCCAGCAGGTTGACCACTTGGGCCTGCACCGAGACGTCCAGCGCGGACACCGGCTCGTCGGCCACGATGATCTCCGGGCGCAGTGCCAGGCCGCGGGCGATCCCGATGCGCTGGCGCTGGCCGCCGGAGAACTGGTGCGGATAGCGGTGGATGAACTCGGGGTTGAGCCCCACCACTTCCAGGAGTTCCTGCACCTTTCGGCGGCGGTCCCCCTTGGGGGCCGCCTCGGGGTGGATCTCGTAGGGCTCGCCGATGATGTCCCCGACGGTCATCCGGGGGTTCAGGGAGGTGTAGGGGTCCTGGAAGACCATCTGGATGTTGCGCCGTACGGCCTTCAGCGCCCGGTCCGAGAGGGTGCTGATGTCCTCGCCCCGGTACCGGATCTGACCGGCCGTCGGCCGCTCCAGGCCGACCAGCAGCTTGGCGACGGTGGACTTGCCGCACCCCGATTCCCCGACGATGCCCAGCGTCTCGCCCTGATGGAGGTCGAAGGACACCCCGTCGACGGCCTTGACCGCACCGACCTGCTTCCGGAAGAGCACCCCCTGGGTGAGCGGGAAGTGCTTGACCAGATCACGGACTTCCAGAATCGGGGTCCCGGCCCCGGGCGGCGGGCCGCCGCCGTCAGCGTGCGCCATCGAGCGTCTCCTTCCAGAAGTGGCACGCGCTGGCGCGGCCGGGGCCGGCCTCGTACAGCGGTGGCGGGTCGGTGCGGCAGATGTCCTGGGCCAGGGGGCAGCGCGGGTGGAAGGGGCAGCCGGGCGGGATGGCCGTCAGGCTGGGCGGGAGGCCCTTGATCGCGTACAGGCGGCGGCCCTTGCGGTCCAGGCGGGGGATGGAGTCCAGCAGGCCGCGGGTGTACGGGTGGGCGGGCGCCCGGTAGAGCTGGTGGACGGGGGCGGTCTCGACGATCCGGCCGGCGTACATCACCGCGATCGTGTCGGCGACGTCCGCGACCACGCCCAGGTCGTGGGTGATCAGGATCAGACCCATGGTCAGTTCGCGCTGGAGCTCGGCCAGCAGGTCCATCACCTGGGCCTGCACGGTGACGTCCAGTGCGGTGGTCGGCTCGTCCGCGATGATCAGCTCAGGGCCGAGGGCCAGCGCCATCGCGATCATGATGCGCTGGCGCATCCCGCCGGAGAACTGGTGCGGATAGTCCCCCACCCGCTCCCTGGCCGCCGGGATGCCGACCCGCTCCATCAGTTCCACCGCTCTGCCCCGGGCGTCCTTGCGGGACATCCCCTCGTGGACCTGGAACATCTCCCCGAGCTGGGCGCCGACGCTGACCACCGGGTTCAGCGCGGACAGCGCGTCCTGGAAGATCATCGCCATCTTCGCGCCGCGGACCCTGCGCCGTTCGTCCTTGCGCAGGGTGAGCAGATCGCGGCCCTGGAAGACGATCTCGCCGCCGGTGACGTATCCGGGCGGGGAGTCGAGGATGCCCATCACGGCCTGGGCGGTGACGGACTTTCCGGAGCCGGACTCGCCGAGCACCGCCAGGGTCTGCCCGGGCGCCACCCCGTAGCTGACGCCGTTGACGGCCTTGGCCACGCCGTCCCGGGTGCGGAACTCGACCCGCAGGTCCCGCACGTCGAGCAGGGGGGCCGTGCCGGCGCCGGCGGGCCGCGTGTCGTCGCTCGTCGTCGTCATCGTCCGGCTCCTCAGCGCAACTTGGGGTCGAGGGCGTCGCGCACCGCGTCGCCGAGCAGGATGAACGCCAGCACCGTGATGCTCAGCGCGCCCGCGGGCCACAGCAGCATGTGCGGCGCGCTGCGGATGTAGGGGGAGGCCGTGGAGATGTCGATGCCCCAGGAGACGGTGGGCGGCTTCAGGCCGGCGCCCAGGTACGACAGGGTCGCCTCCAGCGCGATGAAGGTGCCGAGGGCGATGGTGGCGACGACGATGACGGGGGCGACCGCGTTCGGCGCGATGTGCCGCAGCAGCAGCCGTCCGTTGCCCGCGCCCAGCGCCCGCGCGGCCTGGACGTAGTCGTTCTGTTTGGCGGTGACGACGGAGCCGCGGGCGATACGGGCGACCTGCGGCCAGCCGAGCAGCACGATGAAGCCGACGACCGGCCAGACCGTGGTGCTGGTGACCATGGAGAGGAAGACCAGGCCGCCGAGGATCACCGGGATGCCGAAGAAGATGTCGGCGAGCCGGGAGAGCAGGGTGTCGCCCCAGCCGCCGAAGAACCCGGCCGGCCCGCCCAGCAGGCTGCCGAGCAGCGCCGCACCGGTCGTGGCGCAGACGCCGACGGTGATGGACGCGCGGGCGCCGTAGACGACCCGGGTGTAGACGTCCCGGCCCTGGGTGTCGAAGCCGAAGGGGTGGCCGGGCTGCGAGCCCTGCTGGGCCTTGGCGAGGTCGGCGCGGTAGGGGTTGCCGGTGGCGATCAGCTGCGGCCAGATCGCGATGATCACCAGGAAGAGGATGACCAGCGCGGAGAGCACGAAGACCGGGTTGCGGTACAGGTCGTGCCAGGCGTCGCTCCACAGGCTGCGCGGCTTGCCGGTGGGCTCCCCGCCGGGTGGTCCGGCGCCGGGCGGGGCCGCGCCGGGCCGCCGCTCCAGCGACTCCGCCTCGCCGATGGCCAGCGCGGCGGACCCGCCGTCGCCGTGGCCGATGGCTTCCTTGGGCACGTAGGGCTCAGGCATAACGAATCCTCGGGTCGAGGACGGCGTACAGCAGGTCGACGAGGAGGTTCGCGAGGAGGAACACCAGCACGAGGATGGTCACGAAGCCCACGACGGTCGGTGAGTTCTGGCGCAGGATGCCCTGGTAGAGCTGGTATCCGACGCCGTGGATGTTGAAGATGCGCTCGGTGACGATGGCGCCGCCCATCAGGGCGCCGATGTCCGTGCCGATGAAGGTGACGACCGGGATCAGCGAGTTGCGCAACAGATGGCGGGTGATGACCCGGTGCCGGGGCAGGCCCTTGGCGAGGGCGGTGCGGACGTAGTCGGCGCGGGCGTTCTCCGCGATCGAGGTCCGGGTCAGCCGGGTCACGTACGCGAGCGAGACCAGCGCCAGCACCAGCCCCGGCAGCAGGAGTTCGTTCAGCGGCGCCTCGGGGGCGACGGACGGGGCGGCCCAGGCCCACTGCACCCCGAACAGGAGCTGCAGCAGATAGCCGCTGACGAAGGTGGGGATGGACACCACGACGAGGGTGAGGACCAGGACGGTGGTGTCGAGGTCCCGGCCGCGCCGGAGCCCGCTGGCGACGCCCAGCGCGATGCCCACCACCATCTCGATGACGAGGGCGACGAGGGTGAGCCGGAGGGTGACGGGGAAGGCGGAGGCCATCAGCTCGGTGACCGGCTGGCCGTTGAACGCGGTGCCGAAGTTCCCCTGGAAGATCTGCCCCATGTAGTGCAGGTACTGCTTCCAGAGCGGCTCGTCGAGGTAGAGCTCGCGGCGGATCTGGGCGGCGGTGGCGGGGTCGGGTGCCCGTTCGCCGAACATCGCGGCCACGGGGTCGCCCAGGGCGTACACCATGAAGAAGATGAGGAAGGTGCTGCCGAGGAACACCGGGACCATCTGGAGCAGCCGCCGGATCACATAGCGTCCCATGGAACACCGGCCTCTCTCGCCGCACGGCCCGTGGGCACGGTCAGTTGACCTTGATCTCGTTGTAGACCGGCACGCTGAAGGGGTTCAGCGAGACATTGCTGATCCGGTCCGAGTAGCCGCCGCTGCCGTTCTGGTACCAGAGCGGAATGGCCGGCATCTGGGTGGCGAGGATCTTCTCCGCGTCCTGGAAGGTGGCGACGGCCTGCCGCGGGTCGGTGTCCGCGTTCGCCTCGTTCACCAGCTTGTCGAAGGAGGCGTTGCTGAACTTTCCGTCGTTGGAGGAGGCGTTGGTGTAGTACAGCGGCTGAAGGAAGTTCTGGATCAGCGGGTAGTCCATCTGCCAGCCGGCCCGGAAGGGGCCGCTCATCCGCCTGGCGCTGATCTTGTTCCGGAAGTCGGCGAAGGTGCCGACGGGGGCGCCGACACATGCCTGGTCGTCTCCCAGCGACTTGTTGATGCTGTTGCAGATCGCGTCGATCCAGTCCTTGTGGGACCCGGTGTCGGCGTTGTAGGCGAGGGAGATGCTGCCGCCGGGGAGCCCGCCGCCCTCCTTGACCAGCTGTTTCGCCTGCGCCGGGTGGAACTCACAGGCCTCGCCGCACAGCCCGGCCCGGTAGCCGCCCTCCTCCCCCAGCACCGGTGAGGTCCAGTCCGTGGCGGGCGTGCGGGTCTTCTGGAAGATCTCCCGGGTGATCTGGTCGCGGTCGATCGCCATCGAGAGGCCGCGGCGCATCTTCTCCGCGCCCGGCCGCCCCCAGCGCTTGTCGTACATGGGAAAGGTGAGGGTCTGGATGATCCCGGCCGGCTGGTTGATGTAGCGGCCGCCGAGATCCGCCCGTACGTTCTTGAGCTGTGCGGCCGGAATGTCGTCGACCAGGTCGAGGTTGCCCGCCTGGAGGTCGGTGTAGGCGGTGTTGTTGTCCGTGTAGACCCGCAGGTCGATGCCGCCGTTGCGCGCCGGGTCGTCCCCCGGATAGGCGTCCCACTTCCGCATCCGCAGCACGGACCCCTTCTCGTAGGAGTCCACGGTGTACGGCCCGTTCCCGACCGGCTTGTCGATCCAGGCGTCGTGGTCGCGGAAGAACGACTGCGGCAGCGGCATGAAGGCCGAGTAGCCCAGCGTGTCCGGCCAGCTGGAGAACTTCTGGTTGAGCCTGACGGTGAAGGTCCGGTCGTCCTTCACCACCAGCCCCGACAGGGTCCTGGCCCGCGGGACGCCCTTGTCCGGGTGCACCTGCGCGAAGCCGTCGATGTACTGGAAGAACGGTGCGTTCTTCTGCTTGTTGGTCAGCAGCGCGCCGTAATTCCAGGCGTCCACGAAGGACTTGGCGGTGACCTTCTCCCCGTTGCTGAAGGTCCAGCCGTCCTTCAGCGTCACGGTGAAGTTCTGTGAGTCCGTGGTCTCGATGCGGTCCGCGATGACGTTCTCCGCGGCGCCGGTCTTCGGGTTGTAGCGCTTGAGCCCGCGGAACAGCATCTCCAGGACCTTGCCGCCCTGGACCTCGTTGGTGTTCGCCGGCTCCAGCGGATTCTGCGGATCTCCCCAGGAGGCGCTGACGACCCCGGAGCGGTTCGCGGCGCTCCCTCCCCCGCACCCCGTGGCCACGAGGGCGACGGTGACGGCGCACGCGCCCCACTTCGCGCACGTGGCTCTCCGCATGACGCCTCCTCAGCTCCGGGATCATGCCTAGGGCCACATAAGACCGCACAGCGGGAGGTACCGCACTCCGGCGGCGTGCGCCACTGCTCCGGAAACCTGAGAAACCCCTCGGATGCCCGATCGGGGAGGAAACGGGGGCGCCCCGGGGAGCCCCCGGAGACCCCTCTCTGTGAGACACGGACGCCACCGCGAACCGCCGGCCACTGACAACACGGCCGCGGAACGGCCCCCGCACGGCGATGGGGCGCCCCTCACACGGAGGGACGCCCCATCAGAGCCTGCCGGAGTACCGGCGGAAGCCGTTACCGCTTCGCGCGGGAAGCGGTGCGGCCGCGCTCCTTGTGGTCCAGGACGACCTTGCGGATGCGCACGGCCTCCGGGGTCACCTCGACGCACTCGTCGTCGCGGCAGAACTCCAGGGACTGCTCCAGCGACAGCTTCCGCGGCGGCACGATCGCCTCGAACGAGTCGGCCGAGGAGGAGCGCATGTTGGTGAGCTTCTTCTCCTTGGTGATGTTCACGTCCATGTCGTCGGCGCGGGAGTTCTCGCCGACGATCATGCCCTCGTACACCTCGGTGCCGGGCTCGGTGAACAGCACACCGCGCTCCTGGAGGTTCGTCATCGCGAAGGCGGTGACGGCACCGGAGCGGTCGGCGACCAGGGAGCCGTTGTTACGGGTGGTGAGCGTGCCGAACCACGGCTCGTGGCCCTCGTGGATCGAGTGCGCGATGCCGGTGCCGCGGGTGTTGGTCAGGAACTCCGTACGGAAGCCGATCAGGCCGCGGGACGGGACGACGAACTCCATGCGGACCCAGCCGGAGCCGTGGTTGGACATGTTGTCCATCCGGCCCTTGCGGACACCCATGAGCTGGGTGACGGCGCCCATGTGCTCCTCGGGCACGTCGATGGTCATCCGCTCGACGGGCTCGTAGGTCTTGCCGTCGACCTGCTTGGTGACCACCTGCGGCTTGCCGATGGTCATCTCGAAGCCCTCACGGCGCATCTGCTCGACCAGGATGGCCAGCGCCAGCTCACCGCGGCCCTGCACCTCCCAGGCGTCGGGGCGCTCGGTCTCCAGGACGCGCAGCGAGACGTTACCGATCAGCTCCCGCTCCAGGCGGTCCTTGACCTGGCGGGCGGTGACCTTGCGGTCCTTGACCGCGGCCTTGGCGTCCGCGCCCTTGCCGGTGCCGCCCCGGCCGACCAGCGGCGAGGTGTTGGTACCGATGGTCATGGAGATCGCCGGCTCGTCGACCGTGATCAGCGGCAGCGCGACCGGGTTCTCCGGGTCGGCCAGGGTCTCGCCGATCATGATGTCGGGGATACCGGCGACGGCGCAGATGTCACCGGGGCCTGCCACCTCGGCGGGCTTGCGGGTGAGCGCCTCGGTCATCATCAGCTCGGTGATGCGGACGTTGGCGATGCTGCCGTCACGCTTGATCCACGCGACGTTCTGGCCCTTGCGCAGCTCGCCCTGCTCGACCCGGAGCAGCGCGATACGGCCGAGGAAGTTGTCCGCGTCCAGGTTGGTGACGTGCGCCTGGAGCGGGGCCTCCGCGTCGTACTGCGGGGCGGGGACCGACTCCAGGAGCGTGGTGAAGAACGGCTCCAGGTTGGTGCTGTCGGCCGGGACGGTGCCGTCCTCCGGCTTGGTCAGCGACGCGACGCCGTCACGGGCGCAGGCGTAGACGATCGGGAACTCGATCTGGTCCTCGTCCGCGTCCAGGTCCAGGAACAGGTCGTAGGTCTCGTTGACGACCTCGTCGATCCGGGAGTCGGGGCGGTCGGTCTTGTTGATGCACAGGATGACCGGCATCCGGGCCGCGAGGGCCTTGCGGAGCACGAAGCGGGTCTGCGGCAGCGGACCCTCGGAGGCGTCGACCAGCAGGACGACCGCGTCGACCATCGACAGACCGCGCTCGACCTCGCCACCGAAGTCGGCGTGGCCGGGGGTGTCGATGATGTTGATCGTGATCGGGTCCCCGCCGTCCTTGGGGTGATATTTCACCGCCGTGTTCTTGGCGAGGATCGTGATGCCCTTCTCACGCTCCAGGTCGTTGGAGTCCATCATCCGGTCGTCGAGCTTCTCGGCGGCGTGCTCGGCGAACGAGCCGGCCTGCTTGAGCATGGCGTCGACGAGGGTGGTCTTCCCGTGGTCGACGTGGGCGACGATGGCAACGTTACGAATGTCGTGACGGGTGGGCATACTGGCGGCGCTTCTCCCGGAATCGTGGGTGGCGACGCGGCCATCCGGCACGCGCGCCCGCCGGGCATAACGAAGCCACGGCCTCACCCCATCGTACGGGGCCGCGGCGGCAAGGGCCGCCGCGGCCCGTACATATGCGCTATGACCTGCGGTTTCTTACTCTATATCCGCCTGCGCGGCACCCTACTTCTGGTAGCCGATGTCCTGGAAGCGGGGGGTGGCGAAGCCGAAGGCGCCGACGTTGGCGAGCGACTTCTTCGTCGCCACCAGCTCGGGCCGCTGGTAGAGCGGGACCGAACCGGCGGCCGCCCAGATCCGGGCGTCGGCCTGCGCCACCAGGGTGTGCGCTGCGCCCTCGTCCAGCTCGGAGGCGGCCTGGTCGAAGAGCTGGTCGATGTGGTCGGTGCCGACCCGGGTGTAGTTCTGCTCGACGGTCAGCGAACCGTCGGGCGCGGGCTGCGGCTTGGCGTAGATCGGGCGGGCGTCGGTCGCCGGGTAGGCGGTGCCGGGCCAGGAGTACAGCGCCAGGTCGTAGTCGCCGGAGGCGATGTGGTCCTGGAAGTAGCTGGCGTCGGAGACCCGCTGGAGGGAGGTCTGGACGCCGATCTTGCCGAGCATCGAGGCGATCCGCCGTCCGACGGTGCGCAGCTGCTCGGAGCCGGCGCCGTCGGGGAGCACGAAGCGCAGGGTGAGCGGCTTGCCGTTCTTCTTGACGGCGGCGATCCGGGACGTCTTGCCGTCGGCCGGCTGCGGCGCGGCCACCGCGTCCCCGGCGCGCTCCACGGCGGCGTGCCGGGCGCCCGGGTGCCCGCCGGACCCCGGCAACTGCCGGGCCTGCCCGGTCTCGATCATCTCGGCCGCGCCGAGCGACTCCGCCGCCCGCTTCTTGTACCGCTTGTACCTGTCGTACGCCCGGGACCCGGTGTCACCGTCCGCTTCGGCCTTCTCACTGGCGGCCGCCTGCTTGTAGAACGAGGCGCTCTGCCGCAGCAGCGCGGACTGCTGGACCTCCGAGCCGACCGCGCCGGTGAAGGACAGCGGGGCCTCGGCGGCGGCGGGCCGGTCGCCCCGGCCGGGCGCGGCGGCGTGGACCCGTCCGGCACGGCCCGGGTTCCGGTCGTCGGAGCCGGTGTCCGCCCGGTCGTCCGCGGACTCGTCCCCGTACCCGTCGTCCCCGTACCCGTCGTCGGCGTACCGGCCGTCCGACCGCTCGTCGCCCTCGTCGGACGACCGCCCGTCGGGTCCCGGCGCGCCCGCCTGCTGGCGGTCGGCGCCGTCACTCTTCCAGCCGGCGTCCGCGAGGAGCGCCTTGGCCGCCCCGGCGTCCTGCTCGCCGAGCGCGGCGCTGTGGTCGGCGTAGCCGTACTGCCCGGCCATCAGCAGATGGCTGCCGAGCGCCTTGGACGGCAGGTCGAGCGGCTTGAGGACGGTGTCGGCGAGCGCCTGCCGGTCGAGGGCGCGGGCCACCGCCCGGCGCACCCGGTCGTCGGCCAGCGGCCCGCTGCTGCCGTTGAGGGCGAGCTGGGTGTAGGCGGGCTCCAGCGCCTTGCGGATGGTGTAGCCGCGCAGTGCGGAGTTCTCCGCGGGGGCGGCCTTGGCGCCGGCCCGCTTCCCGTCGCCCTGCGGGCCGGCGTTGCCGTCGGCGGGCGCGTGCGGGCCGGGGCCGGCCCGCCGGGCGGAGGCCACCCGCTTCGCGGCGACCTGGTCGACCGCGGCGACGTCGACGCTGCCGTCGGCCAGCGCCGCGGCCCGCTTGTCGCCGGGCAGCGACTGCAGCACGATCCGCTTGAGCTTGGCGGTGTCGCCCCACCACTTCGGATTGCGGGCGAGGACGACGCGTCCCTCCTTGGCGTCCCGCTTCTGGACGAGGAACGGGCCGGCGCCGACCTTGAGCTGCTCCCGTGCGCCGTCGTTGAAGGCGTCGGCGCTGCCCATCACGCTCTTGGGGTAGAGCGGCGTGAACAGGGACCGCCAGTCGGCGTAGGGGCGGGCGAAGGTGACCTTGACCTCGCGGGCGTTCGCGCCCTGCTCGACCTTGCCGATCCGGTCGTAGCCGGCGTTGCGCGCGGTCCAGTACGCGTTGTCCTTGCCGCGCAGCGCGGTCCACTGGGCGACGAAGTCGGCGGCGGTGACCGCCCGGCCGTCGCTCCACCGCGCCTTGGGGTTGATCTTGTACGTGACGACCTGCTTGGGGTCACGGGCGCTGACGTCCGCGGCGTCGAGGAAGTCGGCGTTGCGCTGCGGCCTGCCGCTCGCGTCGATGGTGAACATGCTGGGCAGCACCGCACCGGCGATCCGCGCGGTGGTCGCGTCGGCGTCGGACTGGAAGGCGTTGAGGGTGCCGGGCATCGCGTCGACGGCCCAGCGCAGGGTGCCGCCGTTCTTCAGCTCGCCGCGGGGTGCCGGGGCGATGTCCTGGGACGCCGCGGAGGACGCCCCCCGGCCGTCCTCACTGCATCCGGCCAGGGCCGGCAGCGGGAGCAGCGCCCCCGCCGCGATGAGCGCGGCACAGCGGCGTCTGCGGCACACCGCGCGGCGGCCTGCGGGGTGGTCGTGGTCGGTCATGACGGTTACCTCCGGGCTCGCCCGCGCCGCGCCGAGCGCCGCCTCGGGCTGACCGGCGCACCACGTTCGGCCGACTTTGCGGCTCATCACATCTATGGCTCCCCTACTGAAAGCGACCGCGGCCGGACCGGCGACCCGACACGGCGGCCACCGCGCCAAGGCCACCCGCCCGGCCCAACATCCGGCCCCCGGAGCACGTCACGACGGGGTTCGCAGGGGGTTCACCAGGGGTTCACGGGGGTGCGGGCACCGCTCCGCCCCGCCCTCTCCCGTAACCGCGTTCGACCTACGCCGAGGCGCATGGTTGCCGAAACGCACCGGTTCGAGTCGTAATCACGCTGGACCCCTTCCCAACCCCTACTGTGACGCGCGACACTCTCGGGCGCATGAGATCGCCCACCACACCTTCAAAAGTGAGGGCACGTTATATGTCCCTTCAGGACGCAATGACGGCGGTTGAGCGCAACGTGGACGACCTGGTCCGGTCGGTGGGAAAACTGGAGACGCAGCTCGGCGCCGGCCTGGACATCCGCCGGGTCCGTACGGACACCGACCATCTGCGCGAGAGTCTCACCCTGCTGAAGCAGAGCGTCGCGGCCGCTCCCCCCGCGCACCGGCGCACGCCCGAGGCCGAGATGGTGCCGATCTCCGACGCCCCCTACAACTCCGCGCTGTGGACCGACGCCCAGGACGAGGGTCTCGGCTGCCGGAACGGCCACGCGCCCTAGGGGAGAACCCCTGGTGGAGGCCCCTTAGGGGGTGGCTTCGCCCCACTCAGACCCCTACCCCGTTGCCGCCCCGGTGGAAGCATCCGGCCGGAGCGCCCTTCACGGAGACCGACGTTGGCCACTGGCACCGAACCCTCCTCGCACGCGGGCGCGACCGGCGTGCACAGCGCCTCGCGCGCCGCCATCCCCGCCCGTCATCTGCGCACCGACCGCTGGTGGCTGGCGCCGGCCTGCACCGCCGCCGGGCTGCTCGCGTTCATCGTCTACTCGACCTGGCGGGCCTTCTCGAACGCCGACTACTACGCCGCGCCCTATGTCTCGCCGTTCTACTCGCCGTGCCTGGCGGAGAACTGCCACACCATGCGCGGCGGCCCCAACTGGGAGATCTTCGGCAGCTGGTGGGGCCTGTCCCCCGCGTTGCTGATCCTGATCTTCCCGCTGGGCTTCCGGCTGACCTGCTACTACTACCGCAAGGCCTACTACCGCGGCTTCTGGGCCTCGCCGCCGGCCTGCGCGGTCGCCGAACCGCACAAGAAGTACACCGGTGAGACCCGCTTCCCGCTGATCCTGCAGAACATCCACCGCTACTTCTTCTACTTCGCGATCCTGGTCGCCGGCGTGCTGACGTACGACACCGCGCTGACCTTCCGCGACGAGAACTACGCCTGGGGCCACATGGGCCTGGGCACCCTCGTCTTCCTCGTCAACATCGTGCTGATCTGGGCGTACACCCTGTCGTGCCACTCCTGTCGGCACATCGTCGGCGGCCGGCTGCGGCACTTCTCCAAGCACCCGGTGCGCTACCGGCTGTGGGGCTGGGTCGGCAAGCTCAACGCGCGGCACATGCTGCTCGCCTGGGCCTCCCTGATCAGCGTGGCCGTCGCGGACTTCTATGTCTTCCTGCTGGCCAGCGGGGCGTTCGCGGACCCGCGCTTCTTCTGACGACAACAACTCCTAAGGAAAGGTGTGCCCCCTGATGGCGCATGTGGACCGGCAGGCATGGGACGTGGTCGTGGTGGGCGCCGGCGGCGCCGGACTGCGGGCCGCGATCGAGGCCCGCGAAGCCGGCATGCGGACGGCCGTGATCTGCAAGTCCCTGTTCGGCAAGGCCCATACGGTGATGGCCGAGGGCGGTATCGCGGCCAGCATGGGCAACGCCAACGAGCATGACAACTGGCAGGTCCACTTCCGGGACACCATGCGCGGCGGCAAGTTCCTGAACCAGTGGCGGATGGCCGAGCTGCACGCCCGGGAGGCTCCCGACCGGGTGTGGGAGCTGGAGACCTGGGGCGCGCTCTTCGACCGCACTGCCGACGGCCGGATCTCCCAGCGCAACTTCGGCGGCCACGAGTACCCGCGCCTCGCCCACGTCGGCGACCGTACGGGCCTGGAGCTGATCCGTACCCTCCAGCAGAAGATCGTCTCGCTGCAGCAGGAGGACGAGAAGGAACACGGCGCGTACGACGCCCGGTTGAAGGTCTTCCAGGAGTGCACGGTCACCCGCGTCCTCAAGACAGACGGCCGGGTCTCCGGCGCCTTCTGCTACGAACGGGAGTCCGGCCGCTTCTTCGTGCTGGAGGCACCGGCGGTGGTGCTGGCCACCGGCGGTATCGGCAAGTCCTTCAAGGTGACCTCCAACTCCTGGGAGTACACCGGCGACGGGCACGCGCTGGCGCTGCTGGCCGGGGCGCCGCTGATCAACATGGAGTTCGTGCAGTTCCACCCGACCGGCATGGTCTGGCCGCCGTCGGTGAAGGGCATCCTCGTCACCGAGTCCGTCCGCGGCGACGGCGGGGTGCTGCGCAACAGCGAGGGCAAGCGCTTCATGTTCGACTACGTCCCGGACGTCTTCAAGGAGAAGTACGCGGAGACCGAGGACGAGGGCGACCGCTGGTACGAGGACCCGGAGCAGAACCGCCGCCCGCCCGAGCTGCTGCCCCGCGACGAGGTGGCGCGGGCCATCAACGCCGAGGTCAAGGCGGGCCGCGGCTCCCCGCACGGCGGGGTCTTTCTGGATGTCTCCACACGGATGCCGGCCGAGGTGATCATCCGTCGGCTGCCCTCGATGCACCACCAGTTCAAGGAGCTGGCGGACGTGGACATCACCGCCGAGCCGATGGAGGTCGGCCCGACCTGCCACTACGTGATGGGCGGGGTGGACGTCGATCCGGACACCGCGGCGGCGACCGGGGTGCCGGGGCTGTTCGCGGCCGGTGAGGTGGCCGGCGGGATGCACGGCTCCAACCGGCTGGGCGGCAACTCGCTGTCCGACCTGCTGGTGTTCGGCCGCCGGGCGGGGCTGCACGCGGCCGAGTACGCGCAGTCGCTGACCGACCGGCCGGTGCCCGACCCGCTGCAGATCGACGCGGCGGAGGCGGAGGCGCTGCGCCCGTTCAGCGCCGAGGACACCGAGGCCGCCGGGGGCACCGCGGACGGCGGCCGGGTCCCGGCGGAGAACCCGTACACCCTGCACCAGGAGCTCCAGCAGGCGATGAACGACCTGGTCGGCATCATCCGCAAGGAGGGCGAGATGTTCGAGGCCCTCAAGCGGCTGGCCGATCTGCGGGTACGGGCCCGGCGGGCCGGTGTCGAGGGGCACCGGCAGTACAACCCGGGCTGGCACCTGTCGCTGGATCTGCGGAACATGCTGCTGGTCAGCGAGTGTGTGGCGCGGGCGGCGCTGGAGCGTGAGGAGAGCCGGGGCGGGCACACCCGTGACGACCATCCGGCGATGGACCGGCACTGGCGCCAGATCAACCTGGTCTGTGAACTCGCCGATCCGCTGGGCGACTCACGGGCGGCGGACCCGGCGCTGGGCCAGATCCGGCTCTCCCGCCGCGAGAACCCGCCGATCCGCCGCGATCTGCTGGAACTGTTCGAGAAGGACGAGCTGGCGAAGTATCTGACCGACGAGGAGCTGAGCCGGTGAGCCAGGCGCAGACAGAACAGCAGTCCGGGGCCTACCAGGCGCACTTCCGGGTGTGGCGGGGCGACGCGGACGCCGGGGAGCTGGCGGACTTCACGGTCGAGGTGCACGAGGGGGAGGTGGTGCTGGACATCGTCCACCGTCTCCAGGCGACCCAGGCCCCCGATCTCGCGGTGCGCTGGAACTGCAAGGCGGGCAAGTGCGGTTCGTGCAGCGCGGAGATCAACGGGCGGCCGCGGCTGATGTGTATGACCCGGATGTCGGTCTTCGACCGTACGGAGACCCTGACGATCACGCCGCTGCGGGCCTTCCCGGTGGTCCGTGACCTGGTCACGGATGTGTCCTTCAACTACGCCAAGGCCCGTGAGGTCCCGTCGTTCGTGCCGCCCCCGGATCTGGGGCCGGGCGAGTACCGCATGCAGCAGGAGGACGTCGGCCGCTCGCAGGAGTTCCGTAAGTGCATCGAGTGCTTCCTGTGCCAGGACACCTGCCATGTGGTGCGCGACCACGAGGAGAACAAGGCCGCGTTCGCCGGTCCGCGGTTCCTGATGCGGATCGCCGAGCTGGACATGCACCCGCTGGACGCGGCGGCGGAGTCGGGGCTCGACCGCAAGGCGACCGCGCAGGACGACCACGGCCTGGGCTACTGCAACATCACCAAGTGCTGCACCGAGGTCTGCCCCGAGCACATCAAGATCACCGACAATGCGCTGATCCCGCTGAAGGAGCGCGCTGCGGACCGTAAGTACGACCCGCTGGTGTGGCTCGGGAACAAGATCCGGCGCCGTTCGGAGTGATCCGTCGGGTGCGCACGCGGGGGCCGGTGTCACTCCCGGCCCCCGCGGCGCGCCGCGTCCGTCCGCCCGCCTGTCAGAACAGGCTCAGCAGGGCCTCCGCCGGGTCCACCGCCGTGGACTTCCCGTCGGGCAGGGCGAGTTCGAACCACACGGTCTTGCCGCGCGGGGTGCGGCGGCTGCCCCAGCCCTCGCTCAGCAGCCCGACGAGCTGGAGGCCGCGGCCGCCCTCATCGGTGTCGCGGGCGCGGCGGCGGCGCGGCTGGGCGAGGTCGGCGTCCCAGACCTCGCAGACCAGCGAGCGGTCCAGCAGCAGCCGCAGCCGGATCTCGCCGTGGCCGTGCCGCAGCGCGTTGGTCACCAGCTCGCTGACCAGCAGTTCGGTGGTGTCGACCAGGTCCTGGAGGCCCCAGTCCGTGAGCTGGTCGCGGGCGAGTTCGCGGGCGCGGGCCACCGAGCGCGGCTCGGGCGCCAGGTTCCAGTCGCCCACCGCGTCCTTGGGCAGCCCGTGGACCCGTGCCATCAGCAGCGCGATGTCGTCCTCGCCGTGCGAGGTGTCCAGGGCGTTGAGGACGTGGTCGCAGGCGTCCTCCAGCGGGCGGTCGGCGCCGGAGAGGGCCGTACGGAACGCCCGGAGCCCCTCGTCCAGCGGGTGGTGGCGGGACTCCACCAGGCCGTCGGTGTAGAGGGCCAGCAGCGCGCCGTCCGGAAGCTCGACCTCGATCTCCTCGAACGGCTCCCCGCCGACGCCCAGCGGCATCCCCGGCGGGACGTCGAGCAGCAGCGCGTCCTCGCCGTCCTCGACCAGCACCGGCGGCAGATGCCCGGCGTTGGCGATCGTGCAGCGCCGGGTGACCGGGTCGTAGACGGCGTAGACGCAGGTGGCGAGGTAGACCTCGGAGAGGTCGGCGGTGCGGGCCGAGCCCTTCTCGGGGGTGTTCTCGGCGCTTCCGGAGCGGCCGCGGGCGGAGCGGACCGTGGACCGGCCGTCGCCGTCGCCGCCGAGCCCGCGGGCGATCTCGTCCAGGGCCGAGAGCACCTCGGCCGGTTCCAGGTCCAGCAGTGCCAGCGTGCGGACGGCGGTGCGCAGTTCGCCCATGGCCACGGCGGCGCGCAGTCCGCGCCCCATGACGTCGCCGACGACGAGTGCGGTGCGGTGGCCGGGGAGTTCGATGACATCGAACCAGTCGCCGCCGACCTCGGTGGCGGTGGTGCCGGGCAGATAGCGGCAGGCGATGTCCAGGCCGGCCGCCTCCGGGTCGCCGGGCGGCAGCAGACTGCGCTGCAATATCAGCGCGCGTTCGTGCTCCCGGCGGTAGAGGCGGGCGTTGTCGATACAGACCGCGGCGCGCGCGGCCAGTTCGACGGCGAGCGCGGTGTCGCGCTCACCGAAGGGCTCGCTGCCCTTGGTGCGGGAGAACTGCACCAGCCCGACGACGGTGTCCCGGGCGACCATCGGGACGGCGAGGGTGGAGTGCACGACGGCGCCCAGCTCGGGCCCGTCGTCGCTCTCCCGGGCCGGGATGATCTGTGCCTGGGCGGTGCGCAGGGCGCCCGCGCAGGGGGAGTTGAAGGGGTAGCGGTGGACGGCTCCGACCGCGACCGGGGCAGGTGTGTCGCCGAGGACGCCGGAGGCGGTGGCGAGCGGGGCGTCCGAGACGGCGCTGGCGAAGGCGACCCGGCGGAGTTCGGCGCTGCCGTCGCTCATCCCTGGCGGGGCCTCGTCGCCGGACAGCAGGCCCTGGTAGAGGTCCACCGAGGCCAGGTCGCAGAACTGCGGGACGGCGACGTCCAGCAGGGTGCGGGCGGTGGTCTCCAGGTCGAGGGAGTTGCCTATCCGGGCGCCGGCCTCGTTGAGCAGGGCGAGGTTGCGGCGGGCGCTGGCGGCCTCGCGCTCGGCCCGGCGGCGGCCGGTGACGTCGGCGGCGAGCGCCGCGACACCGATGGGGCGGCCGCTGGCGCCGTGCAGCCGGTAGAGCGACACCGACCAGCGGCGGCGGTCCTCGTCCTCGGACGGCAGACCGACCAGCTGCATCTCGGCGACCGGCTCGCCGGTGTCCAGGACGCGGCGCAGTGCGGCGGTCATCCGCTCGGCCTCGGAGCGCGGCAGGAAGTCGTGCGGTCCGCAGCCGCGGTACTTGCTCGCCGGGCCGCCGAAGACCGAGGCGAACCGTTCGTTGACCCGCAGCAGCTTCAGGTCCGTGCCGAACAGGGTGAAGCCCATGGGAGATTGACCGAAAACTGCCTGCGAGGCGGCGAGGTCGGTCTCGATGCCGCGCAGCGCCCGGACGTCGACGACCAGACAGACCGCGGCGCGCTCGCCGTCCTCGTTGCGGGACGGCATCACATAGATCTCGGCGAGGCCGTCGGCCGTGCCGTTCACTTCCCTGCGGTAGGGCACCAGGCCGGTCCACTCCCGGCCGTCGAGTATCTCGGACACCTTGCGGTGGCCGGTCTCCCGCAACTCCCGGGGGACGAACGCCTCGACGGGGTCCTTGCCGAGCGCGTAACGGGCGGGGATGCCGAGCATCTGCTCCGCCCGTTCGCTCCACTGCTCGATCCGCCCGTCGGGGCCGAGCGAGAAGGAGGCCACACGGATGTAGTCGTAGATCGATCCGGGCCGGCTGCTCTGCCATACGGGCGGCCCCTGGAGGTCGCGCACGGGTGCACGGCCACCTGGGTCACCGGGGCTGTCCGCACCGCCCTGACCCTCGGCCTGCGCGGGTTCTGCCCCGCCGGATGACATCTTGCTCACGAGCCCCGTCCCCTCCAGCTCATCGTGCCCGGACCGGACCAGCCCGAGTATCCAATACCCGGGCTATCCGGAACACGGTCTTCACGATCACAGCACAGTCTCGATCGCGGCCGGTCGACGAAATGTCGATGGAATGGCAACGATCAGGACTTTCATCTGTCTCCTAACCAGCCACCGACAGCTCGAACCACACTGTCTTACCGCTCTTTCCGCGACGGGTCCCCCACCGTCGCGAACTGCATGCGACCAGCTGCAATCCCCGGCCTCCCTCGTCGTCGGGAGCGGCGTCGCGCTCCAGTGGCGGGTCGGGCAGCGGATCGGATACCTCGACGAGCAGCCCGTCGGAGCTGAGCAGCACCATGCGGACCCCGATCGGCCCGCTGGCATGGCGCAGGGAGTTCGTGACGAGCTCGCTGACGAGTAGTACGGCCATGTCGGCTGCGCCGTTCAGGCCCCAGTCGTCGAGCATCCGCCGGACCACCGTGCGGGCGGTGCGCACCGCTCCGGGGTCGGCCGGAAAGCTCCATTCGGCGGTGGCGGAACCGGGGGTCTTGCCGCGCCTGCGCGCGCTGCCGGAGCCGGGCTCAGGGACCCCTGCCGCTGCGCTGTCGCTCACGCCGATCACATCCCAGCAGATGGCATCCCCGGCGTCTTACCTGCGTCGAGGGGGTCATTCAGGACATACCCGGTATCCCACCCCACATATCGCACGCGGTGCCGCACTGTGGCACAAATGCAACATATTGCCGCGACAGGGCGGCTCGCCGCGGGCGTACGGACCCGGGGGCGGCCAGGGGTTCGTTACGGCCGTACGCCCGTCGCTCCGGCCGTGGCGGCCAGCCGGCGCATCGCCTCGGCGACCGCGGGGCGGTCCTGGTCCAGCCAGTCGACCTGGTTCTCCTCGCCGGGCAGCAGCCAGCGCAGCTCGTCGTGATCCTCCAGGGGCCGCGGCACCCCGGACACCAGCCGGGCCGTCCACACCTGCAGGACATAGCCGGGCCGCAGCACCCACTCGCCCGGAATCCGCTCCTGGGCCGCCGCCCGGACACCCAGCTCCTCGCGCAGCTCACGCTCCAGCGCCTGCTCGGGTGTCTCGTCGTCCTCCACCTTGCCGCCGGGCAGCTCCCAGCGGCCGGCCAGCGCGGGCGGTGCGCTGCGCCGTGCGGCCAGCAGCCGCCCGCGCTCGCACACCGCTCCGCCCACCACTACGCGCACGGTCGTCATGCGCGGCAGCCTACGTCCCCCGCTCCGGTCCCGCTTCTCGCCCGCCGCCCCTCAGGTCACCGCCCGGTCGGCCTTCTCGACCACGTAGAGCTGCTGGCGGCCACGGGTCTCCAGCCGGTCGGCCACCCGCTCCGCCTCCGCCCGGGTGGCATAGCGGCCCACGCGATAGCGGTTGCCCCCTTCGTCCTGGCGGATGACGAGCCAGGGGAGCACCGCCCCACCTTCAGTCATTGCGCCCCTCCGTCCGCCGGGTAGCGCGCCGTCACGCGCTCCGTCTCTGCTGATGCCGAAATCGCAATCCGCATATGCCCGAGCGTACGCCCGACCTTCACTCACCGGATATGGATTTACACAAAGAGATACCGAACCGGCCACCCGCGGGCCCCGGCGAACCGGAAGCGGCCTGCGAGTGGCCGGTGGTGCCCGAGGGACTCGGGCGGACGTACGGAGCCGCGCCGGACGGCGCGAGCGGGGTCAGGCCCCGACGGAGGCCTTGGCGCCCTCGGGCTCGCCGGCCCGCTCGGCCTCGGCGGCCTCTTCCTCGGCCATCTCGGCCTCGGTGCGGACCAGCGTCGGGTTGCGCCAGGAGCTGCGCACGCCCCAGAAGTAGAAGGCCAGCGCGATCGCGGTGACCAGGAGGATGTCCCAGCCCTCCGGCACATAGCCCTTACCGCCGAACTCCTTGCCGCCCATGTACGAGACGGCGGCCATGACCAGCAGATAGGCGACCATCCAGGCACCGGCCTTGAGGTGCGGGCGCAGGTCCGCCCACGGCTTGCGGCCCTGGGTCAGCGGCTTGCCGATCTCGTACCAGGCCCAGACCGGCAGTCCGACGGCCATGATCAGGATGACCTTGCCGGTCAGCGGCCAGCGGCCCCAGTACAGGACCAGCGAGCCGAAGATCATCGCGATCGGCGCGATCAACGGCATGGCCTTGAGCTTCACCGGGCGCTTGAGGTCCGGCGACACGCGGCGCAGCGACATCACCGCGACCGGGCCCGTGATGTACGAGATGACCGTGGCGACCGAGACGATCTCGGCGAGCGAGCCCCAGCCGCGGAAGACCGCGAGGAACAGGAAGGCGATCACGAGGTTGAGCAGCAGCGCGGGGCGCGGCACACCGGTCTTCTTGTCCACCTTGCCGAAGACGCCCGGCAGATGGCCGTTCTCCTGCACACCGTGGATCATGCGCGAGGTGGTGGCCGCGTAGATCATGCCGGTGCCGGACGGCGAGACGAAGGCGTCCGCGTACAGCAGCAGCGCCAGCCAGTTCAGGCCCCAGGCGATGGCGAGGTCGGCGAGCGGCGAGTTGAAGCCGAGACCGGCCCAGCCGCCGCCGGCGGCCAGCTTGTCGCCGGGCACCGCCATGAGGAACGCGACCTGCAGCGCGACATAGATGACCAGCGCGATCACGATGGACCAGATGACGGCCTTCGGCAGCGACTTGCCGGGGTTGCGGGCCTCGCCGGCGAGGTTCAGCGGGGACTGGAAGCCGTTGTAGGCCCAGACGATGCCGGAGACGGCGACGGCGGTGAAGACCGAGCTCCAGCCGTTGGGCGTGAAGCCGCCGTGGTGCGTGATGTTGCTGGTGTCGAAGTGCGCCAGCATCAGCGCGCCCG
The DNA here is from genome assembly GCF_043199295.1 of Streptomyces sp. NPDC048612. Classification (NCBI taxonomy): domain Bacteria; kingdom Bacillati; phylum Actinomycetota; class Actinomycetes; order Kitasatosporales; family Streptomycetaceae; genus Streptomyces; species Streptomyces sp. NPDC048612. The sequence goes on along the minus strand of NZ_JBICVV010000019.1, from coordinate 75,897 downwards.
CGGTCATGGCCGGGACGACGACCTTGAAGACCGTGATCGCGGTGTTGGTCTTCGCGAACAGCGAGATCGCGAACCAGTTGAGGAAGAAGTAGAAGATCAGCAGCACGCTGGCGAGTGCGACACCGGTGCCGGTCAGCTCCTTGCCGTCGTACAGCGCGTGCGCCCAGCCGAAGTCCCAGGAGCTCATGTACTGCACGGAGGCGGTGGCCTCACCGGGGATCACCGAGACGATGGCGATCCAGTTCGCCCAGGCGGCGAGGTAGCCGGCGAGCGAGCCGTGGGAGTACTGGCCGTAGCGGACCATGCCGCCGGCCTTGGGGAACATCGCGCCGAGCTCGCTGTAGGTGAGGGCGATCGTCAGGGCGACGAGCGCGCCGATGACCCAGGCGAGGATCGCGGCGGGGCCGGCGATGGCGGCGGCCCGCTCGGCTCCGAAGAGCCAGCCCGAACCGATGATGGACCCGAGACCAGTGGCGGTCAGGGCGATGGTCCCGAGGGACCGACGGTAATTCGAGTGCGCACCCTGCTCCGCGCTCGGGGTCTTCGTCGTGCTCACGTGCTGGTCTCCTGGTCTTCCCCCGTGCCGTGCACAAACTTCGCCATCGTAAGAGCGAATCGGACGGTCGGCTTCCCTCACCCGGGCAAAAATTGCGCCCAGTTGAGAGTCTGTGAGGTATCCCACTCCGCCACGGGGGCGGCATTTACCCATAGAGAGGGAGAAATGGGACGCCAGCCTGAGAACCAAAGGCCGGTCAGGTGCGTCTAGGCGACACACACAGGGCACCGAACCAACACACCATCTACTTCACAGGCAGGTGGTAGGTGACCCGATGCCGGTCCGCGAGGGTCACGACATCGGCCGTCTCGACCGGCCGACCGCCCGCGAAGTACGTCCGCGAGACCACCAGCACCGCATGCCCCGGCACCCCGCCCAGCGTCATCGCCTCCTCGGCCAGCGCGGGCCGCGCGCCGACCTCCTCGACGACGTTGTCCACCACCACCTCGATGGCCGCCATCCGCTCGACCACCCCGCGGCCCGCCAGCGGCCCCTCCTCCGGCAGCATCACGGGCGTCCGCCCGGTCACCTCCAGCGGCTCCCAGGAGGTCGAGAGCATCGACGGCTCACCCTCCGCCCGGAAGACGTAGCGGGTCCGCATGACCTTGTCCCCGTGCGGGATGCGCAGCCGGGCCGCGACCGCGGGGCCGGCCGCCTCCTGCTCGCTGTGGGACTCCCAGGTGCCGCGCACCCGCTCGTCCGTCTGCTCCTGCCGGAAGGGCGTGCAGCCCCCCGCCGAGTGGAAGCCGACGCGGGCGATACGGCGCGGGACGGGCTGTTCGCGCACATAGGTCCCGGACCCCGAGCGGCCCTCGACCAGCCCCTCGGCCATCAGGACCTTGCGCGCCTCCAGGGCGACGGTGTCCGAGACGCCGTACTCCTCGCGGATGCGCGCCTGGGAGGGAAGACGGGTGTGCGGCGGCAGCACGCCGTCGACGATTTTCTGGCGCAGGTCGCCGGCGACGCGGAGGTACGCGGGCTGCTCACCGAAAGGCACGTGCCCCTCCCAACAGCTTGACAGTCAGCAACAGCGTGGCAACCGCCCGTCGCCGACCGCAACCTTGGGCCAGATGTTCACCTGATGTGATGAATCCCAGCTCAGCAGGTGTATCGAGCGAGATCGGGGTCCAGAGGCGCCCGCATCCCCACCCCGCGCCACCCCAGGGTTTCTTTCCACCCGGGTGGACGCGACCCATACATGTCACGATCGAAACGGGACCACGTTCGAGGAACACCTCCGAAACGGCATACCGAACACGGCACGGCACCCCGACGCCGCACCGGGAACGCGGGACGCGGCACCAGGACGGGAAGGAAGGGACCCCATGCCCGCCGAACCGCACCTCTCCCCCATGCCCCGCGACTGGCAGCGGGCACTCGCCGTCGTCGCCCACCCCGACGACCTCGAATACGGCGCAGCGGCCGCCGTCGCCGAGTGGACCACCGCCGGGCGCCAGGTCAGCTATCTCCTGGTCACCCGCGGCGAGGCCGGTATCGACGGGCTGCCGCCCGCCGAGAGCGCCGCGGTCCGCGAGACCGAGCAGCGGGCCGGTGCCGCGCTCGTCGGCGTCCACACCGTGGAGTTCCTCGACCACCACCACGACGGGGTCATCGAGGCCGGCCCGGCGCTGCGCCGCGATCTGGCCGCGGCCATCCGCCGCCACCGCCCGGAGCTGCTGATCACCCTCAACCACCACGACACCTGGGGCGGCGTCCAGTGGAACAGCGCGGACCACCGGGTGGTGGGCCGGGCCGTCCTGGACGCGGCGGGCGACGCGGGCAACCGCTGGATCTTCCCCGAACTGGCCGGCGCACAGGGGCTGGCGCCCTGGAACGGCGTGCGCTGGGTGGCCGTGGCGGGCTCCCCGCACCCCACGCACGCCGCCGAGGTCGGCCCCGGCATCGACCGCGCCGTCGACTCGCTGGCCGCCCACAGCACCTACATCAAGGGCCTGGGCGGCACCGGGCAGGACCCCCGCGCCTACGCCCGCAGCTTCATCGAGCAGATGCTGCGCAACGGCGGCGAACGCTACCGGGGGCGCCCCGCCACCCTCTTCCAGCTCTTCCCCCGCTGAGCCTCACGGCCGCCGGGGCAGCCCGCCCACGAACCCGGACACCAGCTCCGCGATCTCCGCCGGCCGCTCCAGCAGCATGGCGTGGGTCCCGTCCACACCGGCGACGGTCACCTCCGGCCTGCTCCGCGCCAGGTCCGCCAGATCCCGCGCCAGGCCCCGCACGTAGGCGGCCATCAGCTCGTCGACCCACGGGGGCATGCCCGGCACCGAGGGGCCGGGGCGCCGCGCGCGGGCGATCAGCAGCGGCCGGGTCACGCCCGGTACAGCGCGAAGAGATCGAGGCCCGCCATCGCGTCCGGTGTCTCCCGCTCCCGCTGCGGCCCCGGCCGCAGGAAGAGCTGCCCGTCCGCCGTCTCACCCAGCGACCGCCGCACCCCGGCCGCCGTCAGCTCCGCTGGAATGCCCAACTCCGCCGCCATCGTGGCCTGATGGCCGAGGACGGTGTCCAACGCCTCGGGCGGGAAGGGCCGTCCGCCCGCCTCGTCGGCAACCCGCCGTGCCTCCGCGAGCCGTTCCCGCACGTAGTGCGGTGTCCAGTCCCAGGTACTGCTCCGGGCGGCCCATGCCGTGGCCGTCGAGGTTCACCGCCGCCGGCACCCGCCCGTCCCGCTCCAGGCACCGCGCGGCGATCATCCCGCCCCTCGAATGCCCCACCACCACGGCGTCCGGCGCCCCGCACGCGGCCGGCACCGCCGTCACGTCGCCGGCCGCCACGCCGAAGGTCCACGGCACCGCACCGCCCCCCCGGCCGCCCCTCCCGAGTGACACTGAATCAACCCCCTTTTGCCACAGGCCCCTTGGCGGTCCCTCAACGCCCCCTCAACGCCCCCCAACGCCCCCTCAACGCCCCTTCCGGGCCACGTAGTAGACATTCAGGATGTCCCCCGGCACCTCCCGCGTCGCGACCTCGCCGAAGCCCGCCTCCCGCAGCATCCGCAGCGCGGTCTGCCGGCCCCAGACGGTTCCCAGCCCGGCACCGCCCTCGGCGAGGGACACCGTCATGCAGTAGAAGACGGACAGGGCGTAGAGGGTGGGGCCCAGCGGATGGCCGACGTTCTCGGAGAGTTCGCTGGAGGCCGCGACATCGCCCATCAGGAAGACGCCGTCCGCCCGCAGCCCCTGCGCGACGGCGGCGAGGGTGCGCGCCGGGCGGGCCAGGTCGTGGATCACGTCGAAGGCCGTGATCAGGTCGTAGGCGCCGGTCAGTTCGGCCGTGTCGGCCACCTCGAAGCGGGCGTTGTCCAGCCCCCGGTCCGCCGCCTCCGCACGCGCCGCCTCGATGCCCGCCTCGGAGATGTCCATTCCCGTGAACCGGCTGCGGGGGAAGGCGCCGGCCAGCAGCGTGACGGCGCGCCCCTGCCCGGTGCCGATGTCCAGGGCGTCGATCCCGTCGCGCAGCCGCTCCGTGAGGCCCGGCACCAGCGGCACGATGGTGTCGACCAGCGAGGCGTCGTACACCCGGGCCGTCTCCTCGGCCTGCACGTCCTGGAAGTGCGGATACGACGCGTACGGCACCCCGCCGCCGGCCCGGAACGCCGCCAGGACCTCGTCCTCGACGTCGCCCATCATCGCCAAGTACTGGAAGAACGCGGCCGTGTTGTCCATTCCCGCCGCCCTGGTCAGCGCGGCCGCGTGCGCGGGCGGGAGCCGGTAGCAGCCGTCCTCGGGGGCGTACTCGACGATGCCGCCGACCGTCATCCCGCCGAGCCACTCCCGGACATAGCGCTCGTCGAGCCCCGCCGCCCCGGCGATCCGCGCACTGCTCGCCGGCGGCAGACCGGCCATCACGTCGAACAGCCCCGCCCGGTGACCGAGGCTGCACAGATGCCCCAGACAGGCTTCGTTGAGCATCCGGAGCATCCGGTCCGCGAACTCCTCCTGCCGCACCGGCTCCTGACCCCGTTCCGCCATCGCCCACTCCTCCCACATCCGGAGAACGGCACGACGCGAGCCCCCGCGGCGCCGACGGCCCCTGGGACCGCCCCCTGTGCTCCATCCGGCCCGTCATCCGTCATTACGTCGGCCCGTCGCCGGACTCTCGACGCTCCACCCGTCCCTCAGCCGACTCTCCACCCACCCCATAATTCACACTTTGCCTGTTTTTCGATGCTACGCCGGGAGTGCGGCAGCCACCTCGGGAGCGCGGCCCCGGGGGGGGCACCGCCGACCGGACGGGATCTGTGGGCCGTCGGTGGCACACCGGACGCCGCCCGCTTGCGCCTCCCGCTGGGCTCCCCCTCCGCCCTGAACAATCCGCCCTGACCAGGACGCATGCAGACGTCTCAGCGGACTGAGGGGAACGACCGATGGACGGAGCGAGACAGCCGGACCGCAGAGCCCTGCTCGCCGGCGGACTGTGCATCGCCACAGCGGCACTCACCGGGTGCTCCTCGACGCGCAGCACCCCGGCCGCGGCCGGCGCCTCACCGCAGGCCCGGCCGACCATGCAGCCGACGAACCGGCCGACCACGCCCGAGGCGGCCTTCACCCGCCTGATGGAAGGCAACGAGCGCTGGGTGAACGGGGACCTCCAGCACCCCGACCGGGACCCGGACCGCCGCGAGTTCGTCGCCCAGGAACAGAAGCCCTTCGGGTCGGTCCTCGCCTGCATCGACTCCCGGGTGCCGCCGGAGCTCCTCTTCGACACCGGGCTGGGCGACCTCTACGTGATGCGCACCGGCGGGGAGGCGATCGGCCCGGTGGTCACGGCCTCCGTGGAGTACGGCCCCATGACGAGCGGCACCCCGCTGATCGTGGTCCTCGGCCACCAGCGCTGCGGCGCCGTCGAGGCCTCCTACACCTCCCTCCGCGACGGCAAGCCGCTCCCCGGCAACCTGAACGCGATCGCGCAGGCGCTGCGCCCGGCCTACGACCAGGCGGTCCGGGAAGGCGGCAGCGACCCGGTCGACACCATGGCCCGCGCCCAGGTCACCCTGACCGCCTCCGGCCTCCGCACCAACCAGGACCTGGCCCCCCTCGTCCGCAAAGGCACCCTCGCCGTGGTCGGCGCCTACTACTCCCTCGACACGGGCAAGGTGGAGGTTCTGTCGGGGGCGCCGTCGTAGGAGAGGGCGTTACCGGCGGGGGCATGGAGCGCGACGGGGCCGGGTGCGGGCGGGCCCGGCCTCTGGGGCCGTCACGGCGCGCGTCCCGGTCAGTAGTGGTACCGCGCCGCGAGGATGACGATGTCCTTCTCCGTGACCAGGTAGACCAGTCGGTGCTCGTCGTCGATGCGCCGCGACCAGGCTCCCGGCAAGTGGTACTTCAGCGGTTCGGGTTTACCGATCCCCGTGAAGGGGTCCCGCTTGACGTCCTCGATGAGCCGGTTGATCCGCGCGAGCATCTTGCGGTCGTTCCTGAGCCAGGACGTGTAGTCCTCCCAGCCCTGGTCCTCAAAGACGAGCCTCACTCAGCACCCGCACCGAAATCCGCCGCGTCAGGGTCGATGAGCTCGCGCTCCGAGACGTTGGCGTTCGCCAGGGCGTTCTCGTACGCCTTGAGCAGGCGGCGGGCGTTCGCCGGCGAGCGGAGGAGGTAGGAGCCCTCGCGCAGCGCGGCGTAGTCCTCGGCGGAGACGAGTACGGCGTTCCCGTGCTTGGAGACGATCTCGACGGCCTCGTGATCGTCGTTGACCTTCTTGATCAGCGGGAAGAGAGCCTTACGAGCCTCACTCGCGGTTATGGACATGCCTGACTCCCTTCACCGGTGGTACGGGATAACGTACCACTCTGCCCTTGTTCTGACACGGGAAACCGTGAGCCGGACGGCGCAGGAGACCGGCACCCTCCGGAGAGGGAACGAGCGAGGGACCGGCTCCCGGAGGAGTCGGCCCCTTCTCATCTGCGTGTTCGCCAGTCAGGGACGTGGCGTCACGTCATCGGCTCAGACATTGAACCGGAACTCCACCACATCCCCGTCCTGCATCACATACTCCTTGCCCTCCATGCGGGCCTTGCCGAGGGCGCGGGCTTCGGTTACCGAGCCGGTTTCCACCAGGTCGGTGAAGGAGATGACCTCGGCCTTGATGAAGCCCTTCTGGAAGTCGGTGTGGATGACTCCGGCGGCCTCGGGGGCGGTGGCGCCCTGCTTGATGGTCCAGGCGCGGGTTTCCTTGGGGCCGGCCGTCAGGTAGGTCTGCAGGCCGAGGGTGTTGAAGCCGACGTGGGCGAGGGTGGCGAGGCCGGGCTCCTCCTGGCCGACGGACTGGAGGAGTTCGAGGGCCTCGTCCTCGTCGAGTTCGGCGAGGTCGGCCTCCAGCTTGGCGTTGAGGAAGATCGCTTCGGCGGGGGCGACCAGGGCGCGCTGCTCGTTCTTGAAGTCCTCGTCGGTCAGCTCGTCCTCGTCGACGTTGAAGACGTAGAGGAAGGGCTTGGTGGTGAGGAGGTGGAGGTCGTGCAGGAGTTCCTCGTTGCCGGAGCCCTGGACGATGCCCGCGGAGAAGAGGGTGTCGCCCTTCTCCAGGATCGCCTTGGCCTCCTCGACGGCCTTGACCTTCGGGGCCACGTCCTTCTTGATGCGCGACTCCTTCTGGAGGCGCGGCAGGACCTTCTCGATGGTCTGGAGGTCGGCGAGGATCAGCTCGGTGTTGATGGTCTCGATGTCGTCCTTGGGCGAGACCTTGCCGTCGACGTGGACGACGTTCTCGTCCTTGAAGGCGCGGATGACCTGGCAGATCGCGTCGGACTCGCGGATGTTCGCGAGGAACTTGTTGCCCAGGCCCTCGCCCTCGGAGGCGCCCCGGACGATGCCGGCGATGTCGACGAAGTCGACGGTCGCCGGGAGGACCTTCTGGGAGTCGAAGATCTCGGCGAGCTTGGCCAGGCGGGGGTCGGGGACCCCGACCACGCCGACGTTCGGCTCGATGGTGGCGAACGGGTAGTTGGCCGCCAGCACGTCGTTCTTGGTCAGGGCATTGAACATGGTCGACTTGCCGACATTCGGCAGACCGACGATTCCGATCGTGAGCGACACGTGGCGACTCGACTTCCGAGCGAGGTGGTGGGGTGGGCACGGCCCACGGAGGGCCGATCCACCAGTCTACGGGGCGACGGGGTCCGGGCGGCCGCCACCGGGACCGGTCCGCGCCCCGCCCCGCCCCGGGCGGTCGCGAACTCGGCCGCAAGGTCGGCGAAAGCGCGTGTCCCGCGACCGGTTAATACCACTTAGCGGCCTACCGTTGCCGGGTGGAGCAACACGAAGCGCGCACGCCCCAGCACAGCCCGCCGCGGTCCGGACGGCCGCCGGCGGGCCAGGACGCCCGGCTCCCGCGCCCCGCGGAGGCCGTGACCCCCGATCCCGACGACGCCTTTCTCTCCGCGATGCGGGCCTCCGGCTTCGCGTCCGTACCGGCCTCCGCGAGCGCCGCCGTGCACGCACCGCCGCGCGGTCCGTCGCCGGCCGGTGCCCTGCGGGCGCCCACCCGGCCGACGACGGCCGCGGTCCCCGGGAGCGCCCCGGCTGCCCCGGCGGGCCCGGATTCCTCCGCCGTCCGCCGGACGCGGCCCCGGCGCCCGGTGGACGGCGGCCCGCCGGACGGTCCACGGGGCCGGAGGCCGGCCGCCAGGCTCACCGGGCTCGGCTGCTGGCTGCTGGCGACGCTGGCGCTGCTGGCCTGCGCCTTCGTGGACCGGCTGCTGTTCGGCGGTGCGCCGGCCGTGTACGGCGTCTGCTATCTGCTGGTGGGCATCGGCGCCGCGGTGTGGGTCAGGCCGTACGACCTGGTCTGTGCGCCGGTCACGCTGCCGATCGCCTTCACGCTCGGTGCGCTGCCGATCCAGCACGGCGGGGACGGCTTCGAGGGGCTGCTGATGGGCCTCTTCACCGTCCTCGCGCTGAACGCGGGCTGGCTCTACGCCGGCACGCTGGTCTGCGCGCTGCTGGCGCTCGTCCGGCGGGTGCTGCTCATCGCCCGGCGTCGGGCCAGCCGACCGGTGAGTCGACCGCGGAACGCACCGCACGGGCAGCAGAGCCGGCCGCCGGCACGGACCCCTTCGCGCTCCCGGCCGCGGCCGGCGAACCGTCCGCGGCAGGTGGCTCGCCAGCCCGAGCGGCGTGCGCAGCCATCGCGGCCCCCACAATCCCCGCATTGTTCTGAAGCTGAGCCGGCACGATCTCGGCGCTGATGCCCTCGATCAGCGGCAGGAACTTCTCCGCCTTGCGGCTCACCCCGCCGCCGAGCACGAACAGCTCGGGCGAGAAGAGCATCTCCACATGGGCGAGGTACTTCTGGACCCGGTGCGCCCAGTGCTGCCAGGTCAGGCCCTCGTCCTCCTTGGCCTTGGTGGAGGCGCGCTTCTCGGCGTCGTGGCCGTGCAGCTCCAGATGGCCGAGTTCGCTGTTGGGGACGAGGCGGCCGTCGGTGAAGACCGCGCTGCCGATGCCGGTGCCGAGGGTGAGCACGATGACCGTGCCGGTCCGGCCGCGGCCCGCGCCGTAGCGCATCTCGGCCAGACCGGCCGCGTCCGCGTCGTTGAGCAGGGTGACCGGGCGGCCGCCGGACTCGCCGCCCAGCCGGCCGGTGAGCAGGCCGTCGGCGTCGAGCCCGATCCAGCCCTTGTCGACGTTGGCGGCGGTACGGGTCCTGCCGTCGGTGACCACCCCGGGGAAGGTCGCACCGACCGGCCCCGACCAGCCGAAGTGGTCCACGACCTCCCTGACGGAGTCCGCGACCGCTTCCGGGGTGGCCGGGTGCGGGGTCAGTACCTTGTAGCGCTCCTCCGCGAGATCGCCGCGCGCCAGATCCACCGGGGCGCCCTTGATGCCCGATCCGCCGATGTCCACACCGAAGACCTTCATGGGAAAAGGCTAGGCGCGGACGGGGCGGCTCGCCCCCGGGATGCGGCGACTCGTGGCCCCGGGCGGCGAACCGGCGGCGGGGCGGCTCAGTCCTCGGTGGCGGCCTTGGCCTCGGCGCGCAGGTCCCGGCGGAGTTCCTTGGGCAGCGAGAAGTGGATGGACTCCTCGGCGGCCGTGAGGGTCTCGACGTCCTCGTAGCCGCGGGCGGCGAGCCAGTCAAGGACACCGTGGACGAGCACGTCGGGGACGGAGGCGCCGGAGGTGACACCGACCGTGCCGACGCCCTCCAGCCAGGCCTCGTCGATCTCCTCGGCGTAGTCGACCAGATGGGCGTCGCGGGCGCCGGCGCCCAGTGCCACCTCGACGAGGCGTACGGAGTTCGAGGAGTTCTTGGAGCCGACGACGATGACCAGGTCGGCCTCGGCGCCCATCTGCTTCACCGCGATCTGGCGGTTCTGGGTGGCGTAGCAGATGTCGTCGCTGGGCGGCGAGAGGAGGTTGGGGTAGCGGCCCTTGAGGGCGTCCACCGTCTCCATGGTCTCGTCGACCGAGAGGGTGGTCTGGGAGAGCCAGACGACCTTCTCCGGGTCGCGGACCTCGACGTTGGCGACGTCCTTGGGGCCGTCGACGAGGGTGATGTGCTCGGGGGCCTCACCGCTGGTGCCGATGACCTCTTCGTGGCCCTCGTGGCCGATCAGGAGGATGTCGTAGTCCTCCTTGGCGTAGCGGACGGCTTCCTTGTGCACCTTGGTGACCAGCGGGCAGGTCGCGTCGATGGTGGCGAGCTTGCCGCGCTTGGCCTCCTCGTGGACGACCGGGGCGACGCCGTGGGCCGAGAAGATGACGATGTTGCCCTCGGGCACCTCTTCCGTCTCCTCGACGAAGATGGCGCCCTTCTTCTCCAGGGTCTTCACGACGTACTTGTTGTGCACGATCTCGTGGCGGACGTAGACCGGGGCGCCGTACTGCTCCAGGGCCTTCTCGACGGCGATGACGGCGCGGTCCACGCCTGCGCAGTAACCACGGGGGGCGGCGAGCAGGACCCTGCGGCGCGAAGCGGCTTCGCCCGGGGTGGTGGCGGGAGTCGGGCTGGGCGAGGAAGTCATGCGTCCCATCGTAAGGGCGTGCCTCCGCCCCCGAAGATCGCACCACTGGCCCAGACTGAGGTCGGCACGCAGCGAGGAGGCACGGATGCCGGGCACGGGCGGCAGCGGGGCGGGCGGGGCGGCGGACGGCGCCGCCGGCAGGGGCTCCGGCGCTTCCGGTGAGCTGCGGCGGACGCTGACGTTCCGGGATCTGCTCGTCTACGGTCTGCTGTTCATCGCCCCGATGGCGCCGGTCGGCATCTTCGGCACCCTGGAGGCCACGTCGCACGGCGCGATCACCGTCGTCTACCTGGTCGCGACGGTCGCGATGGCGTTCACCGCCTTCTCGTACGCCCAGATGGTGCGGGTCGCCCCACGGGCCGGCTCGGTCTACACCTACGCCCGGGTGGCGCTGGGCGAGGGCGCGGGCTTCGTCGCCGGGTGGATGGCGATGCTGGACTATCTGCTGATTCCGGCGGTGGCGTATCTGTTCTCCGGGATCGCGCTGCACGCGCTGGTGCCGGCGGTGCACCCGTGGGTGTGGACGGCGCTGGCGGTGATCGTGACGACGCTGCTGAACCTGTCGGGCGTACGGACCGCGGCGCGGGCCGGGTTCGCGGTGCTGGCGATGGAGATCGTGGTGCTCACGGTGTTCGTGGTGGCGGCGGTGGCCGAGCTGGTCGCCCACGGGGCGCAGCGGGACTGGGCCGCGCCGCTGACCGGTGAGGGCGGTTTCTCGGTCGGGGCGGTGCTGTCCGCGGTGTCGGTGGCGGTGCTGTCCTATCTGGGCTTCGACGCGATCGCGTCGTTCGCGGAGGAGGCCGGGGGCGGGCCGGGCGGCCGGGCGACGGCCGGTCCCGACCGGGTGGCGCGGGCGGTGCTCGCCTGTCTGGTGGTGGCCGGTGTGCTGTTCGCGGTGCAGACGTATCTGGCGGCGCTGCTGATGCCGATGAGCGCGGCGGAGCTGGCGGCCCGCCCGGCGGAGCAGGGCACGGCGTTCTACACCACGGTCGACGCGGCGGTGGGCCGGTGGCTGCACGATCTGATGGCGGTGAGCAAGGCGGTCGGTGCGGCGTTCGCGGCGCTGGCGGGGCAGGCCGCGGCCGGCCGGCTGCTGTTCGCGATGGCCCGGGACCGGCGGCTGCCGGGGGCGATGTCGAAGGTGGACGCGGGCAGCGGTACGCCGCGCCGGGCGCTGCTGGCGGCGGCGCTGGTGACGCTGGTGGCGGCGGTGGGCGCGGCCCGCAGGGACGACGGGCTGGAGCAGCTGTCGTCGATCGTGAACGTGGGGGCGCTGACGGCGTTCGGCCTGCTGCACGCCTCGGTGATCGGCTGGTTCCGGCTCCGCGGACGGGGGCGCCCGCCGGCCGGGCGGGGCCGGGAGGCCGGGGGCGGGCGGCAGGGTCTGCTGCGGCACGCGGTGGTGCCGCTGCTGGGGCTGGTGGTGGTGGCCGCGGTGCTCGTCGAGGCGTCCGGCACCGCGCAGCTCGTGGGCGGGGTCTGGCTGGTGGCGGGGCTGGTGGTGCTGGCGGTGCAGCACGGCGGGCGGGCGCGGGCGGGGGGCTGAGGGGGCGGACGACGGGCGGGGTGGCCGGGGACCGGGCCAGGCGCCGGGCCTCCGCCCGCCCCTCGCGGGGAGCCTCCCGGCCGGCCACGGGCCGTGCGGCCGCCGCCGCTGTCGGTGCCCGCCGCTACTCTCGCTCGTATGGCTGTTTCTACGTCCCCGGAAACGCCGATCCCGGTCGGCGAGGTGTCCCGGCTCATCGGCGGCTGGATCGAGCGGCTCGGCGCGGTGTGGGTCGAGGGGCAGATCACCCAGCTCTCGCGGCGGCCCGGCGCGGGGGTGGTCTTCCTGACGCTGCGTGATCCGTCGTACGACATCTCGGTGAGCGTGACGTGCTACCGCCAGGTCTTCGACAAGGTCGCCGATGTGGTGAGCGAGGGCGCCCGGGTGGTGGTGCACGCCAAACCGGAGTGGTACGCGCCGCGCGGCCAGCTGTCGCTGCGGGCCGCCGAGATCAAGCCGGTCGGGGTCGGTGAACTCCTCGCCCGCCTGGAGCAGTTGAAGAAGTCGCTGGCGGCGGAGGGCCTGTTCGCAGCGGACCGCAAGAAGCCGCTGCCGTTCCTGCCGCAGCTGATCGGCCTGGTCTGCGGCCGGGCGAGCGCCGCGGAGCGGGACGTCCTGGAGAACGCCCGGCACCGCTGGCCCGCCGTCCGCTTCGCGGTGCGCAACGTCCCCGTGCAGGGGGTGCACGCGGTCCCCCAGGTGGTCGCGGCGGTCCAGGAGCTGGACGCGCTGCCCGAAGTGGACGTGATCATCGTGGCCCGGGGCGGCGGCAGCGTGGAGGACCTGCTGCCGTTCTCCGACGAACAGCTCGTACGGGCCGTGAGCGCGGCCGCGACGCCCGTCGTCTCGGCGATCGGCCATGAGCCGGACTCCCCGCTGCTGGACCTGGTCGCCGATCTGCGCGCCTCGACGCCGACGGACGCGGCGAAGAAGGTGGTGCCGGACGTCGGTGAGGAGCTGGCCCGGGTCGAGCAGCTGCGGGAGCGGGCGCGGCGCGCCATCGACGGCTTCGTGCAGCGCGAGGAGCGGGGGCTGGCCGCGGCGCTCCACCGGCCCTCCATACAGCGGCCGCAGCGGATGGTCGAGGAGCGCGAGGAGCAGGTCACGGCGCTGCTGGAGCGCGGCCGGCGGACCCTGGGCCATCTGCTGGACCGCGCCGACTCGGAGCTGGCGCACACCCTGGCGCGGGTGGTCGCGCTCTCCCCCAAGGCGACGCTGGAGCGCGGCTACGCGGTCCTGCAGAAGCCGGACGGGACGGCGGTGCGCTCCCCCGGGGAGGTCGCAGCGGACGACGGCTTGCGGGCCCGGGTGGCCGAGGGCGAGTTCAGGGTGCGGGTGGACGGCGCCCCGGGTGCCGCCACGGCCGCGGAATAGTGCAGGGACGGACTCTTAGGGTGGGAGACATGGCGAAGGCGAAGACGGACGACGCGGCGGACACGGAGCAGGGTGCGGCGGCCGGCGCGGCCCAGGTGGCCCCGGTGGACTCCACGCTCGGCTACGAGCAGGCGCGGGACGAGCTGATCGAGGTCGTCCGCAGCCTGGAGGCCGGCGGCACGACGCTGGAGGAGTCGCTCGCCCTGTGGGAGCGCGGCGAGGCGCTGGCGAAGGTCTGCCGCCGCTGGCTGGATGGTGCCCGGGCGCGGCTGGACGCGGCCCTGGCGGAGCCGTCGGACGAGGCCGGGGCGGAGCGCACCTAGGCGCCACGCGCCGGACGGGACTCCCGCGGACACACCCTTAGGCTTCCGTCACGCCCCGGACCCCGGGGCGGAGCCGGTTCCTGTGAGCCGACTCACAGCAACCTGATTTTAGTTGAACCTTAATCTATCTCGTCTACAGTGACTCCTGGTGGCACCCTGCGACGGCTCCGCACCCACCGGCGCCGCCGGGACCGCCGAACCCGAACCCCCCAGCTGACTCACCGAGGTGCCTTTATGTCTCTCGCCCTTGACGCCGCCGCCCAGGACCTCCTCTTCCGCGAGGCCCAGACCGCCAACACGTTCACGGACGAGCCGGTGACGGACGAGCAGATCCAGGCCGTCTACGACCTGGTCAAGTACGGCCCGACCGCCTTCAACCAGACGCCGCTGCGGATCACCCTGGTCCGTTCCCAGGAGGCCCGTCAGCGCCTGGTCACCCACGCCATGGGCGCCAACGGCCCGAAGACCCTGAGCGCGCCGCTGACCGCGGTCCTCTCCGTGGACCTCGACTTCCACGAGAAGCTGCCGAAGCTCTTCCCCGCCGCCCCGGGCATCAAGGACTCCTTCTTCTCCGAGGCCGCGGCCCGCGAGGTGGCCGGCACCCAGAACGCCACCCTCCAGGCCGGCTACTTCATCGTCGGCGTCCGCGCCGCCGGTCTCGCCGCCGGCCCGATGACCGGCTTCGACTTCTCCGGCATCGACAAGGAGTTCTTCGGCGACGGCAAGCAGAAGTCCTTCCTCGTCATCAACATCGGCAAGCCGGGCGACGACGCCTTCTTCCCGCGCTCGCCGCGGCTGGCCTTCGACGAGGCCGTCACCGCCGTCTGAGCCCGCCCGGCGGAAGCCGGCCGCGGTGCCCCGCTCCACGCGTGAGGCCGCCGCACCCCTCCCGGGTGCGGCGGCCTCCTACGCGTTTCCGGACCGTCAGGCCCCGCTTTTCAGCCCTTCTTCGCCACCAGCGCGGCGGCCAGGTCGGCCAGCCGCCCGTACGGCGCGGTGCCCGTGACGACCGTGGTCACCCCGGACTCCTCACGGACCAGCGCGCGGTACCTGTCGCCCTGGTAGCGGTCCCACTTCTTGCTGCCGACGGCCTGCTTGCCCTCGGCCTTGGTGGCGCCGAGCGTGACGTCCTTGATGAACTTCCGCGGCACGCCGTCGCTCTGCTCGACGGCCGCGTACTCCTGCTCGGGGTCGAGCAGGCCCAGGTGCCAGGCGCCACCCTTGCCGTCGTCGCTCGCCTTGTACGACACGGAGGTGGCGCGCCAGGTCTTGGGCAGCCCCTCGGGCGCGGCGACCGCGTACGGTGCCGTGCGCCGGGCCGTGATCAGTTCGACGCGGTAGTCGACCGTCTTGACCGCGTCCTTCGCCGCGTCCGCGCTCTCGTCGTGCGGGATGAAGATGTAGATCGCCCCGACGAGGATGCCGATCACCGCCAGCGACAGGACCATGTCCCGCACCGTTTGCCTGCCTCGCATACCTGCCACATCCCTATGGTCCCCTATGGCCGGAGCGGACCCGACAGGCCCCCCGGTGATGCCCGTCACCTGCGCAAACGCCCGGTACCCCACTCCCCCGCCGCCGCTCATGCGTAGGGCCCTCTGCTCATTTTGGCGCGGTACGGATAAGGTCGGTATCACCCTCATCCTCCACGGCCGTCGCCGTATCAGAAAGGTGCGCTCGATGACCGAGCATCATCTCCCGTCCCCCCTCGAGGTCAGCCCGGAGGCTCCGGACCGCAACCTCGCCCTGGAACTCGTCCGGGTGACCGAGGCCGGTGCCATGGCGTCGGGCCGCTGGGTGGGGCGCGGTGACAAGAACGGCGCGGACGGCGCGGCGGTCAAGGCCATGCGTGCCCTGATCCACACCGTCTCGATGAACGGCGTCGTGGTCATCGGGGAGGGCGAGAAGGACAACGCCCCGATGCTCTACAACGGCGAGCGCGTGGGCGACGGGACCGGCCCGGAGTGCGACGTGGCCGTGGACCCCGTGGACGGCACGACGCTGACCGCCAAGGGCATGGCGAACGCCGTCTCCGTGATGGCGGTGGCCGAGCGCGGCTCGATGTTCGACCCGTCCGCGGTCTTCTACATGGACAAGCTGGCCACGGGCCCGGAGGCTGCCGACTACGTCGACATCAACGCCCCGGTGGCCGTGAACATCAAGCGGATCGCCAAGGCGAAGCGGTCCGCCGTCGAGGACGTCACGGTGGTCATCCTGGACCGTCCCCGCCACGACGGGCTGGTCAAGGAGGTCCGGGAGGCCGGGGCGCGGATCAAGTTCATCTCCGACGGCGATGTCGCGGGCGCGATCATGGCCGCCCGTGAGGGCACCGGCGTGGACCTGCTGCTGGGCATCGGCGGGACCCCCGAGGGCATCATCGCGGCCTGTGCGCTGAAGTGCCTGGGCGGCACCTTCCAGGGCAAGCTGTGGCCCAAGGACGACGAGGAGCGGCAGCGCGCGCTGGACGCCGGGCACGACCTGGACAAGGTGCTGGAGATCAACGACCTGGTCCGCGGGGACAACGTCTTCTTCGTCGCCACCGGCATCACCGATGGCGAACTGCTCCGCGGTGTCCGCTACCGCGCCGAGAACGCCTACACCCAGTCTCTGGTGATGCGTTCCAAGTCCGGCACCATCCGCCAGATCGACTCCCAGCACCGGCTGTCGAAGCTGCGCGCCTACAGCTCGGTGGACTTCGAGCGCCCCAGCTAGGCGGCGGCCCGAGGGCCCGCCCCGTACACACACCTCGCCCCCGCCGGAGAGTCTCCGGCGGGGGCGAGGTGACCCCTGCGTCTGTGATGCGCCGTGCGGGCCGGAGCCGGTGCCGCGGCGGTCAGCCCGCCGCGGGCATACGGGCCGTGCGCTGGAGCTCGCTCTCGCGGCGGCGCCGACGGGTGAGCACGACCCGGCGCTCGGCCGCGGTCAGACCTCCCCACACGCCGTACGGCTCGGGCTGGAGCAGCGCGTGCTCCCGGCACTCGACCATCACGGGGCAGCGGGCACAGACCCGCTTCGCGGCCTCTTCTCTGGCCAGCCGGGCGGCGGTGGGCTCCTTGGACGGGGCGAAGAACAGCCCGGCTTCGTCCCGGCGGCACACCGCCTCCGAATGCCAGGGGCCGGCCTCGTCGCGAGCAGGCACTTGCTGGGACGGAACGACAGCGGCATCCTGCAGGGGCTGTTGCGGTAGCAGCACGGTCTACTCCTGACGACGGCTTCGGCGCGAGAATCACCCTTGCCCGTCTCGCTGCGCACGGCCTTTTTCCGCACCCCGCAGCCGTACGAGAGACGATGCACCAGCCCTACCCGCTGTGCGCACGCTTATGCACACCGTGGCGATCGTGCGACAACGGGACAAGCGCCGACGGACAAACCTCCCGAGAACGCCCACACCCACCGGCGGACTGCCCCGGAACGTCCGCCCGTTCCCGCCTCCGCGCGCCCCCTCGGCCCGCCCGCCGGTCACGCTCGCCGGCCGTCCCGTCGCCTTCAGCCGTCCTCGCCCTTACGGAACCGGTCCCGGCGCTCCTGGCGCTCACGGCGCTCGGCGCGGTGCCACTCGCGCCACTCCCGCTGCTCCTGACGCAGACGCCGGCGCCGGTCGCGTTGGTCGTCCAGCAGCCGCTCGTGGCGGTCGCGTTGGTCGTCGCGCAGCTGCCGGCGCAGCTCCTGGTGCCCCTCGCGCAGCCGGTCGCGCAGATCGCGAATCCAGGCGCCGCGCTTGGGCCTGGCCTCCACACTGCCCAGCACCGCATAGCCGTCGACCTGGACCTGCGGGGCGTCGGCATCCTCCGCGTCATGGGTCTCGACCTCGAAGCTGCCGAGGATGCCGGAGCCGTTGCTGTGCAGCGTGACGTTCTCCGGGACCCGGATCTCGACGCTGCCGAAGACCGCCGTGACATTGATCTGGATCTGCTGCTGCGGGAAGACCGCCTCGGTCAGGTCGATCTCGACGCTGCCGAAGAACGCCACGGCGTTGATCCGCGCCGGGGCCTGCCAGCGGCCCTTGCGGACGGCGGCGCTGAAGACGGCGACGAGATTCTGGCCGGGAACCGGGGCGGCGGGCCCGTAGGCGTGGCCGCCCGCGTCCGGCCGCGGCCGGCTGCCGCCCCCGGCGGGCAGGTCACGCACCACGGGCTCCAGATCGCCCATGGTCTTGGCGCGGTAGACCGCGTCGATCCGCTCCGCGTGCTCCTCCGGGTCCAGCCGGCCCTCCGCGAGTGCCTCGCGGAGGATCTCGGCGATCCGGTCGCGGTCCGCGTCGGACGCCCGGATATCGCGTTCGGCCACCGCGGGCGGCGCCGGCGCCCCGGCCGCCGTCTTGGTCAGGTCCAGCGGCTGCCGCTCCTGGGTCCGGTCCTGTTTCTGAAGCGGTCCGGGCGGGTTCTCAGGGCCCGGACGTCCCCCGTTGTCTGCATCCACCGGCTCAGCGTAGCGAAACGCGATAGATCGCGACCAGGGATCGAACAGACCCGGCCACACGCCAACTGAGCCTTACCTCACAGCGGCGCACCGACGCCAGGGTTCTACGCTGTGCAGGCGCTGCCGTAGATGCCAGCCGGACCTCTCCGAGTAAGGAATGACCTTCAATGCCGGAATTCGCCTACACCGACCTGCTCCCCGTAGGTGAGGACACCACCCCGTACCGTCTCGTCACTTCGGAGGGCGTGAGCACCTTCGAGGCCGACGGCCGGACGTTCCTCAAGGTCGAGCCGGAGGCGCTGCGCAAGCTGGCCGCCGAGGCGATGCACGACATTTCGCACTATCTGCGCCCGGCCCACCTCGCCCAGCTCCGCAAGATCCTGGACGACCCCGAGGCCAGCGCCAACGACCGCTTCGTCGCGCTCGACCTGCTCAAGAACGCCAACATCGCCGCCGCGGGCGTCCTGCCCATGTGCCAGGACACCGGCACCGCGATCGTCATGGGCAAGCGCGGCCAGCAGGTCCTGACCGAGGGCGGCGACGAGGAAGCGCTCTCCCGCGGCATCTACGACGCCTACACCCAGCTGAACCTGCGCTACTCGCAGATGGCCCCGCTGACGATGTGGGACGAGAAGAACACCGGCTCCAACCTCCCGGCGCAGATCGAGCTGTACGCGACCGACGGCGGCGCCTACAAGTTCCTCTTCATGGCCAAGGGCGGCGGCAGCGCCAACAAGTCCTTCCTCTTCCAGGAGACCAAGGCGGTCCTCAACGAGGCCTCCATGATGAAGTTCCTGGAGCAGAAGATCCGTTCGCTGGGCACCGCGGCCTGCCCGCCGTACCACCTGGCGATCGTCGTCGGCGGCACCAGCGCCGAGTACGCCATGAAGACCGCCAAGTACGCCTCCGCGCACTACCTCGACGAGCTGCCCGCCGAGGGCTCCCCCACGGGCCACGGCTTCCGCGACAAGGAGCTGGAGGAGAAGGTCTTCGAGCTGACGCAGAAGATCGGCATCGGCGCCCAGTTCGGCGGCAAGTACTTCTGCCACGACGTCCGCGTGGTCCGCCTGCCGCGCCACGGCGCGTCCTGCCCGGTCGCCATCGCGGTCTCCTGCTCCGCCGACCGCCAGGCCGTCGCGAAGATCACCGCCGAGGGCGTCTTCCTGGAGCAGCTGGAGACCGACCCGGCCCGCTTCCTCCCGGAGACGACGGACGAGGAGCTGACCGAGGGCGCCGGCCCCGACCTCGACGCGGTCGCCATCGACCTCAACCGCCCCATGGACGACGTCCTGGCCGAGCTGACCAAGCACCCGGTCAAGACCCGTCTGGCCCTCACCGGCACGCTGGTCGTCGCCCGCGACATCGCCCACGCGAAGATCAAGGAACGCCTGGACGCCGGCGAGGAGATGCCGGAGTACCTGAAGAACCACCCCGTCTACTACGCGGGCCCGGCCAAGACCCCCGAGGGCTACGCCTCCGGCTCCTTCGGCCCGACGACCGCGGGCCGGATGGACGCCTACGTCGAGCAGTTCCAGGCCGCCGGCGGCTCCAAGATCATGCTCGCCAAGGGCAACCGCTCCCAGCAGGTCACCGACGCCTGCGGCACCCACGGCGGCTTCTACCTCGGCTCCATCGGCGGCCCCGCGGCACGTCTGGCCCAGGACTGCATCAAGAAGGTCGAGGTCCTGGAGTACGAGGAGCTCGGCATGGAAGCCGTCTGGAAGATCGAGGTCGAGGACTTCCCCGCCTTCATCGTCGTCGACGACAAGGGCAACGACTTCTTCCAGGACCCGGCCCCGGCCCCGACGTTCACCAGCATTCCGGTGCGCTCGGGAAGCTGACGCTCCCGTTCCGCCCCAAGAGCCCCTGGCGCGTGCCGGGGGCTCTTGTCATACCTGGGACGACATGCCGCCGCCGACTACGGCGGTACGGGAGAAGACTGACCCGCGACGGCCGGCCG
Source organism: Streptomyces sp. NPDC048612 (assembly GCF_043199295.1). Taxonomy (NCBI): domain Bacteria; kingdom Bacillati; phylum Actinomycetota; class Actinomycetes; order Kitasatosporales; family Streptomycetaceae; genus Streptomyces; species Streptomyces sp. NPDC048612. Next base: position 55,743 of record NZ_JBICVV010000019.1, on the reverse strand, counting down.
CGCTCAGTACCAACCAATGATGTCGAGCCCCGGACCGAAGTCAGCGTAGACCTGCACGGGCTTTCCGTCGGAGGTCACGAGCTTCTCGAACAGCAGCTTCGGCTCCGCGGAACTGCCCTTCTCCTTCAGGAACCAGCCGTGGTCGGTGTGGACGATGGTTTTCGTCCCGTCGGAGCTGGTCGCCTCAAGTGTCTTCCCGGGGCGACTGACCTTGGTCCTCACCACGTCACCGGCGTCCGTGATGCCCCAGGTCAGCTCATCGTCTGCGGAAAATGTGCCCTTCGGGAGAGCCAGTTCCTTCCTGAGGTCCTCAGGCTTTTCCGGGTCAGCGGAGTACACCGCTTCGTTGTTGGCCAGGAAATACACCCTCGTCCCATCGGGGCCGAATCGAGGCTGGGCGTATCCGGGCTTCCCTCCGGAGTATGTCGGCCGACCGCCGATCCTCAAGGGCTTCTTCCCGTAGAGACCGGTCCCGCGCCCGACATCTGTGTAGCCCCCGATGAAGAGTTCGCCCTCGCCGGTGGTCCAGACGACGTTGCGCCAGTCGGAAGAAAAGGCTTCCCTCTTCCACACATTGGGCTTGGCGTCATGCGGCAGGAACGCGTCCACTGTCTCCTTGCCGGTCTTCACGTCGAAGACGGCGAAATTGGTGCCCGCCAAGGTGACCAGTCCCTTCACCTTCGGCCGGGGGGACTTGGCCTCCGCCGAGGGACTCGCCACGGGCTTCGTCGAACGGTCCTTGCCGCTCGACGCGGGCTCGGAACCCCCTCCGCAGGAAACGGTGCCCGTGAGCAGGACGGCCACCAGCGGAAGCGCGCGAAGAAATCCCCGGTGGGGACCCCACCCGGTCAACGCACTCCGGCCCTTGCCGCAGGTGTGCACAGAGACGCTCGGCATCCACGATCATCCCCTCGTCTACAGCTAGATAGCGCTCAGTTGACCACAGCGCGGCCTGTCCGTAGGGGGAAACGAGATGTTCCCCTTCCCGTCCGAAGCTGGCCGCGGCTAACGGGCGTCCGGTGCCGTTCGGGCGCGTCGGGCGGTGCCCCGCCGCAGCTGCGCGCGGACCGCTCGTTGGGCGACCGGGCCCAGGTCTTCCAGGACGCCTAGGAGGCCGGAGAGTTGTTCCAGTGCGTCCAGGGCTCCCAGTGCGCCTTCCGGGTCGACGCCCTCGTACAGTTCCAGGCCGACGAAGCCCGCCGCGAGTGCCCGGGAGAGGCCGGCGACGTCCACGAACGCGGCGATCGGGGTCCCGGCCAGTACCCGGGCCAGCACCTGTTCGATCTCCTCGATCCACAGGGCGAGGCCGGCGACGGTCGCGGGGGCGAGGCGGGGCTGTTTCTGGGCGCCGGCCAGGAGCTGGGCGAGGACGGCGACATGGCCGGCGGCGCGCTCCTCGGTGTGCAGTTCCCGTCCCAGTTCGAGGAGTTCGGCGAGGCTGGTGACCTGCGCGAAGCGTTCGCGGTAGTGCGCGACGCGCTGTTCCGCGCCGTGCCGGCAGGCGGCGGCGAGGAGTTCGTCGACGCTGCCGAAGTGGTAGAAGACCAGGGCCTGGTTGACCCCGGCGGCGGCGGCGATGCTGCGGGCCGAGGTCTTGGCGATGCCCTGCTCGATGAGTGTCTGCAGCGCGCCGGCGAGCAGCTTCGTACGGGTGTCGGCGCTCATGTTCTGATCTCCTCGCGCAGGGGACGCAGCCCGGCGCGCACTCCGCGCTCGGCGACGTTCACGAACTCGGCGGAGAAGGACCCCTCGTAGCCGAAGAGCGGGCCGAACCACCGGTTGGCGACCCGTACCTGGATACGGAAACGCCCGGCCGTCTCATCGTACGACTCGCGCACCACGGCGTCGCCCCCGATCAGGTCCGGCACCCGGACGTCGACCGGCCCCTCCCGGAAGCGGTGTGCGCCGGAGCGGATGATCAGGGCGCCGCTGTCGTCCACCGTGAAGTGCAGGTCGGTGGCGAGGTGCTGGTGGGTGCCGAGGTAGTCGACGACGCAGCCGCGCTCCGGGCTGAAGACCATGGTGGCGTCGAAGCGGCGCGGGCGGCCGGGGAAGGCGAAGGTCCGGACGAAGGTGACGGTCTCGCGGCCGAAGGAGTCCGTGTAGGGGACGTTCTCGATGACGAAGGGGACGTTACGGCCGGTTTGCGGGACGAGGATGTTGCGGCTGCTGCCGAGGGCGAGGAACGGCCGGACGAAGCTGCGGCCGTGCCAGATCCGGTCCATCGTGCCCCGGCCGACACAGGCCTCACCGCTGTCGGTCCCGACGGAGAAACGCCGCTGGATCTGCGGGTGGAGCCGGTCGAAGTCGGCGCCCAGGGCGCGCTGGAAGAGGGAGGTCATGACTGCTCCAGAGTGGCGAGGAGGGCGGTGGGGGCGGCGTTGCCGCCGCGTCCGGCGGCCCGCTTCGGCGGCCGTCGCAGACAGCGGCGGGCCGCGGGGGTGACGGACCGCGGCGGCACCAGCAGCGCGGCGCCCGCCACGGCGAGGACGGGGCCGACGGCCACGGCGGCGGGGACCACGGCTGCGGTGACGAGGACGGCGGCGATACGGACGAACAGCTCGGCGAGGGCGTGGCGCAGCGACCGCTCGGGGGTGATTCCGCGCTCGCACCACAGCCGCAGCCGGTCGAAGGACCAGGCGGTGGCCCAGCCCATGAGCGGCCGGAAGAGGAGCCGGTCGACGATCCGGCCGAAGCGCCCCCAGCGCGGCCGGTAGTCGTATCCGGTGAGGAACCGCAGCGCGTCGCCGTCCGGGACGTACCGCCAGTAGCCGCGGCCCTCCTCGATGAGCGACAGCGGGTGCGCGGAGGAGAAGCGGAGGGCAGAAGTCCGGGTGCCGTCGGGCCGGTTGCGCTCACCGGCCGAGACACCGGTGCCGTGCACCGTGAGCAGCGGCAGGACGCGGGTGGCGTAGCGGAAGTGCTGCGGCTCCCCCGGCACGCACGGCAGATAGTCGATCTCGGTGAATCTCAGGTCCCAGCGCTGGTGCCGGTCCGGCAGCTGGCTGCGGTCCCAGACCTCGTCGAGCCCGGCACGGATGCGGGCTTCCACGTACAGCCCCATGCGACTTCCCCCTCCTGCTCGTTTTGAGCGGTTGCTCAAAACGCAGCGTAGAGCGTTTTGAGCACTCGCTCAAGGCGGTTGTCCGGGGCGGGGGTTGCTCCGGTCCGGGAGGGGGCATCGGGGGATATTCGGGGAAGGGCGCGGGACGGGGTGCGCGAAGGGGGCGTGTCCGCACGGGGGATGCCCCGCAGGCAGGTGACATCCGGGCGGTGGCCGGGAACAGATCGCGGTTCCCGGGCACTGACATAGGTATGAGCGACAACAGCGCATTCGGCGACTCCGACGGCTTCCGGACCGAGCACGACTCGATGGGTGAGGTGCGGGTGCCGGCAGACGCGAAATGGCGGGCGCAGACGCAGCGGGCGGTGGCGAACTTCCCGGTTTCCGGGCAGCGGCTGGAGCGGGCGCACATCGCGGCGCTGGCCCGCATCAAGGGCGCGGCCGCCCTGGTCAACGGCGAGCTGGGGGTGCTGGACAAGGAGATCGCGGCGGCCGTCCAGGAGGCGGCGGCCGAGGTCGCCGAGGGGCGCTGGGACGACCACTTCCCCATCGACGTGTTCCAGACCGGTTCCGGGACCTCGTCGAACATGAACGCCAACGAGGTCATCGCGACGCTGGCGAGCGAGCGGCTGGGGCAGGAGGTGCATCCGAACGACCACGTCAACGCGAGCCAGTCGTCCAACGACGTCTTCCCCTCGTCGATCCACATCGCGGCGACCTCGGCGGTGCTCGACGAGCTGATCCCGGCGCTGGAGCATCTGGCGGAGAGCCTGGAGCGGAAGGCCGAGGAGTTCGCCGAGGTCGTGAAGTCGGGACGGACGCATCTGATGGACGCGACGCCGGTGACGCTGGGGCAGGAGTTCGGCGGCTACGCCGCCCAGGTGCGGTACGGCGTCGAGCGGCTGCGGGCCTCGCTGCCGCGGCTGGCGGAACTTCCGCTGGGCGGCACGGCGGTGGGGACGGGGATCAACACCCCGCCCGGGTTCTCGGCCGCGGTCATCGCGGAGGTGGCGCGGGCGACCGGGCTGCCGCTGACCGAGGCGCGCAACCACTTCGAGGCGCAGGGGGCGCGGGACGCGATCGTCGAGACCAGCGGGCAGCTGCGGACGATCGGGGTCGGGCTGACGAAGATCGCCAACGATCTGCGGTGGATGGCCTCGGGGCCGCGGACCGGGCTCGCGGAGATCGCGCTGCCGGATCTGCAGCCCGGTTCGTCGATCATGCCGGGGAAGGTCAACCCGGTGATCCCGGAGGCGGTGCTGATGGTGGCGGCGCAGGTCACCGGCAATGACGCGACGGTGGCGGCGGCCGGAGCGGCCGGCAACTTCGAGCTGAACGTGATGCTGCCGGTGATCGCGAAGAACGTGCTGGAGTCGGTGCGGCTGCTGGCCAACGTGTCGCGGCTGCTGGCGGACCGTACCGTCGACGGGATCACCGCGAACGTGGCACGGGCCCGGGAGTACGCCGAGTCGTCGCCCTCGGTCGTCACCCCGCTCAACAAGTTCCTCGGCTATGAGGAGGCCGCGAAGGTCGCCAAGAAGTCCCTCGCGGAGCGGAAGACCATTCGTGAGGTGGTCCTGGAGGGCGGCTACGTCGAGCGGGGGCTGCTGAGCGAGGCGCAGTTGGACGAGGCGCTGGATGTGCTGCGGATGACGCACCCGTAACAACGGGGCGGCGAAGGATACCGCGTTCGTCACGCCCGGTGCGGCTCACGTCACGGCGCGCGTCCTGTCGCGCCACTAAGCTCTGCTCATGACAGCGGACATGGTGGACACGACGGAAGGCGAGGCGGCCGGCGGTCGCGGGGCGGCCGGGGCGAAGCGGGCGGCGGACGGGGCGCGCTGGGCACCGGGGGACCACGTCCTCTGGCGCTACCGCGACAACGCCGACGCCGGGCGGTTCCACATCTGCCGTCCCGTGACCGTTGTCCAGGACACCGATGACCTGCTGGCGGTGTGGATGGCGCCCGGCACCGCCGTCGTCAAACCCGTGCTCGCCGACGGGACTCCGGTGCACCGTGAGCCGCTGTCCACCCGCTACACCAAGCCGCGCCGGACCGCCCGTGACCACTGGTTCGGCACCGGTGTGCTGAAACTGGCCCGGCCCGGTGACCCCTGGTCGGTGTGGCTCTTCTGGGAGCGCGGCTGGCAGTTCAAGAACTGGTACGTCAATCTGGAGGAGCCGCGCCGCCGTTGGGCGGGCGGCATTGACTCCGAGGATCACTTTCTCGACATCTGTGTCTATCCGGACCGGCACTGGGAGTGGCGGGACGAGGACGAGTTCACCCAGGCGCAGCGGGACGGGCTGATGACCGACGCGCAGGCCGCCGAGGTCAGATCGGCGGGCCGGGCCGCGATCGCACAGATCACGGCCTGGCGCGCACCGTTCGCCGACGGCTGGGAGGACTGGCGGCCCGACCCGGCCTGGGACGTTCCCCGGCTCCCGGAGGACTGGGACCGCGCACCGGAGCGTTTGCGGTCGTGAGGGAGTGAAGTGAAACAACGTGAGTGAAGGGGGCGAACCGTGGAAAGGTGCGCCTATGGGCAAAGCTGTTTCCCGCGGGCCGGGAGACGGGGCCGAGCCCCCTTGCTGCGCCCCGGGCCTTCAAACGTAGGATCGTCCTCCGCAAGACTGCACAGGCGCAACTCCAGAACTGGAAAACGAACTTGACCGCGGTCGCAGGAGGGGCGAGGTCGTGAGCGCGACTAGCTACGACGGATACGACGGGCTGAACCGGTTAGCACTGGACCGGGCGGGCCAGGCCGAGGCGTTCGACGCCATCGGCAACCGCTATGACGACGCCTTTCCGCACAAGGAGGGCCAGCTCGCCTCGGGCGCCTGGCTCGCCGACACCCTGCCCGCCGGCTCACGCGTCCTGGACCTCGGCTGCGGTACGGGCCTGCCGACCGCCCGCCAGCTCGCGGACGCCGGGCACCGTGTCGTGGGTGTCGATCTCTCCCCCTCGATGATCAGACTGGCCCGGCAGCACGTCCCCGGCGCCGACTTCCACCGGCTGGACATCGCCGATCTGCGCGGCGGCCGGCTCGGCGGCACCGGCTCCTTCGACGGTATTGCCGCTTTTTTCTCCCTGCTGATGCTGCCCCGTGCGGAAATCCCTTACGCACTGGGCATGCTGCATGATCTCCTACGTCCTGAGGGGCTGCTCGCCCTGTCGATGGTCGAGGCGGATGTGGACGACTTCACGATTCCGTTCCTGGGCAACTCGGTCCGGGTATCGGGTTACCTGCGGGACGATCTGCGCCGGGTCGTGCACGCCGCGGGTTTCGACGTCGTCGGGGAGGATGCGTACGCATACGCCCCGTCAAGTACGGACGTACCACCCGAGATCCAGCTCTTTCTGCACCTGCGACGCGCTTGAGACGCAGCGCGTCGGGCGCGGCCGCACGGTCGGCGCGCCCGGAACGCGGCACGTCGGGCGCGCAGCCCCGGACGGATGGAATCCCACGCGTGACGGAGCACCCCACCTCCCACGAATCGCGGCAGTCGGCCCCGACCGCCGCGTCCTCGCTGTCCCCTGCCCGGGGGCCGGCCGGGACGGCGCCGCTCGGCGCGGTCCCCGACCCGCGCAGCGCCCTCCAGCAGCCCGGCGCGGCCGGGTGCGTGCCGGGGCCCGGCACCGGCTTCGCGGTGCGCGGCGGTGACGACATAGGTCTCGCCGGCGGCACGGTCACGGCCTCGGCCGGCTCGCCGGGCGGGCTCGGCGACGGCGAGCCGGCCGCGGACCACGGCGCGGCGCGGCGGGACCCGTCGGCGGACGCCGACCGCGCCGCCGCCGGGCACTCCGGCGGGCGCGCCACCGATCACTCCGCCGCGCACCGCGGCGGCCAGGCCGCCGGACGCGACGCCTCGGTCCCGTATGGGGAGGCGTACGGCGACTCGTACGGGGAGGTGTCCATGCCGGCGAACGGACGGCCGGACGGGGCGGGCCGGGAGTCGGCCCGTTCCGGACGGCGGGTGGCGCAGGGCGCGGTGGGTCGCGCCGAGGCGCCCGAGCCGGGCGAGGAGCCGCATCACGGGGCGCACCCGCGGCACAGCGGTGACGGTGTCGGGCGGCCGCGGGAGGGCGGCCCTTCGGGCGCCGGGCGGCCGCGGCCGCGCGGTGCGGAGCCGGGCGGGACGGTGCCGGAGCAGGCGCCGCACGGCGGCCGGTCCGCGGTGCCCGGCGTCCCGCACGGTGAGACCTCGCGGCCGGCGGCCGGGGAGGACGCCGGGGCGCAGGTGCCCGCGCCGGCCGGTCCGCCGCCCGGTCCGCTGCCGGCGCCGCCGGCCCGGTCGGCCCATCCCGGCGAGAGCGGTGAGGTCGCCGCGGCCCGGCAGGCGGGCGGTGACCGGCTGCGCTTCATCGGGGCGGCGACGCGGCGGATCGCCCGCGGTATCGACCTCGACGAGATCGTGCTGGGGCTGTGCCGGGCGACGGTGCCGACGTTCGCCGACGCGATCCTGGTCTATCTGCGCGACCCGCTGCCGGTGGGCGACGAGCGGCCGACCGGTCCTGTGGTGCTGCGGCTGCGCCGTACCGACCGGATTCCGGAGGAGCCGGACACCAACGGCGGCCGGCTGCCGGTGCTGCCCGCGCAGCCCGATCTGGGTCCGGCGATGGGCGGCAGCGCGGCCGAGCTGGCCGAGGTGGAGCCCGGCGGTCCGCTGGCCGAGGTGCTGCGGGGCGTACGGCCGCTGTTCGGTGAGGCGCAGGCGGCGCGGACGGCGCTGCCCGAGCTGCTGGGTCCGGACCCGCGGCTGCCCAGCGGACACCGGGTGATCCTGGCGCCGCTGCGCGGGCGCCGCCGGGTGATCGGTGCCGCGGTGTTCCTGCGCCGCCCGGACCGGCCGGCCTTCGAGCCGGACGATCTGCTGGTGGCGGCGCAGCTGGCGACGCACACCGCGCTGGGTGTGGACAAGGCGGTGCTCTACGGCCGCGAGGCGTACATCGCCGACGCCTTGCAGCGCACCATGCTGCCCGACTCGCTGCCGCAGCCCACCGGGGTCCGGCTGGCCAGCCGCTATCTGCCGGCCGCGGAGACCGCGCGGGTGGGCGGCGACTGGTACGACGCGATTCCGCTGCCGGGCAGCCGGGTGGCGCTGGTCGTCGGCGATGTCATGGGGCACTCGATGACCTCGGCGGCGATCATGGGCCAGCTGCGGACCACCGCCCAGACGCTGGCCGGGCTGGACCTGCCGCCGCAGGAGGTGCTGCACCACCTCGACGAGCAGGCCCAGCGGCTGGGCACGGACCGCATGGCGACCTGCATGTACGCGGTCTACGACCCGGTCGCGCACCGCATCACCATCGCCAACGCCGGGCATCCGCCGCCGGTGATGCTGCACCGCGGCGGGCGCGCCGAGGTGCTGCGGGTGCCGTCCGGCGCGCCGATCGGCGTCGGCGGGGTGGACTTCGAGGCGGTGGAGCTGGACGCCCCGGCGGGCGCCACGCTCGTCCTGTATACGGACGGGCTGGTCGAGTCGCGCATCCGGGACGTGTGGACCGGCATCGAGCAGCTGCGGGAGCGGCTGGCGGAGACGGCCCGGCTGACCGGCCCCAACCCGCCGCCGCTGGAGCCGATGTGCGACGAGGTGCTGGACATGCTGGGCCCCGGCGACCGCGATGACGACATCGCGCTGCTGGCGGCGCGGTTCGACGGGATCGCGCCGAGCGATGTCGCGTACTGGTATCTGGACCCGAAGGCGCAGACCGCCGGGCAGGCCCGCCGGCTGGCCCGGCGGGCGCTGGCGCGCTGGGGTCTGGACGAGCTGACCGACCAGCTGGAGCTGCTGGTCAGCGAGGTGGTGACGAATGCCGTGCGGTACGCGGAGCGGCCGATCACGCTGCGGTTGCTGCGAACGGACGTACTGCGCTGCGAGGTCGGTGACGACGTCCCGCAGCTGCCGCGGCTGCGCCAGGCCCGGCCGTCGGACGAGGGCGGGCGGGGCCTCTACCTCGTGAACCGGATGGCGCGGCGCTGGGGCGCGACCCGGCTGAGCATGGGAAAGGTCGTCTGGTTCGAGCTGTCGATGCCCGCGGGGACGCCGCGCCGCTGAGCCCCGCCGCGCTTCCGGCGCCCGTCCCACATGTTGGACCCCGTCTGAGACCGGACGGGGTCCAACTCTTGCCGACATGCCGTCGGGGGAGTTGACTGCTTGGGTGGACGAAAGGGACTGACTGCCCCAATACGGGACTGGCCGCCCTCCTTCCACGCCGTCGAACCAGGAGGCACTCCTCCATGACCAGCTCCGCGCAGCACGTCCCTCGCACGACGAACAACGCCGGCGTTCCGGTGGAGAGCGACGAACACTCCCTCACCGTGAGCCCGGACGGCCCCATCCTGCTCCAGGACCACTACCTCATCGAGAAGATGGCCCAGTTCAACCGCGAACGGGTCCCCGAGCGGGTGGTGCACGCCAAGGGCGCCGGCGCGTACGGCTTCTTCCAGGTCACCAACGACGTCAGCCAGTTCACCAGGGCAGATCTGTTCCAGCCGGGCAGGACCACCGAGATGCTGGCCCGGTTCTCGACCGTCGCGGGTGAGCAGGGCTCCCCCGACACCTGGCGCGACCCCCGCGGCTTCGCGCTGAAGTTCTACACCGAGGACGGCAACTACGACCTGGTGGGGAACAACACCCCGGTCTTCTTCGTCCGGGACACGATCAAGTTCCAGGACTTCATCCGCTCGCAGAAGCGCCGCCCGGACAACGGGATGCGCGACAACGACATGCAGTGGGACTTCTGGACGCTCTCCCCGGAGTCCGCCCACCAGGTGACCTGGCTGATGGGCGACCGCGGCATCCCGAAGACCTACCGCCACATGAACGGCTACGGCTCGCACACCTACATGTGGGTCAATGCCGGCGGCGAGAGGTTCTGGATCAAGTACCACTTCAAGACCGACCAGGGTATCGACTTCCTCACCCAGGAGGACGCGGACCGGATCGCCGGCGAGGACGGCGACTACCACCGGCGGGACCTGTTCGAGGCCATCGACGGCGGCAACGCTCCGTCGTGGACGCTGTATGTGCAGGTCATGCCGTTCGCGGACGCCCCGGACTACCGGTTCAACCCGTTCGACCTGACCAAGGTGTGGCCGCACGGCGACTACCCGCTGATCGAGGTCGGGCGGATGACGCTCAACAAGAACCCCGAGGACTACTTCATCCACATCGAGCAGGCGGCGTTCGAGCCGTCCAACATGGTGCCGGGTGTCGGTCCCTCGCCGGACAAGATGCTGCTGGGCCGGCTGTTCTCCTACGCGGACACCCACCGCTACCGCATCGGCCCCAACTACGCCCAGCTGCCGCCCAACCGGCCGCACGCGCCCGTCCACTCGTACGCGAAGGACGGCCCGATGCGGTTCGAGCCGTCCCGCGCGGCCCGGCCCTACGCCCCGAACAGCTACGGCGGCCCGGCCGCGGACACCCTGCGGTACGGGGAGCCCGCGGGCTGGGAGACCGGCGGCGAGATGGTCCGCGAGGCCTACACGCTGCGCCGGGACGACGACGACTTCGGCCAGCCGGGCACCATGGTCCGCCAGGTCCTCGACGACGCGGCCCGCGACCGGCTCGTGGGCAATGTGGCCGGCCACCTGCTGAACGGCGTCAGCCGTCCGGTGCTGGACCGGGCGCTGCAGTACTGGCGCAACATCGACAAGAACGTGGGCGACCGGATCGCCCACAAGGTGAACGGGGGCTGAGACCCCGCCTCCCCCGTGCACGCGCCGCGGCCCCCACCTCGACGGTGGGGGCCGCGGCGCGTGCACGGGGACCGGCGTCAGTTGAAGCCGGTCAGGCTGTCCTGGTTGGTGCCACCGCCGCCGGCGGCCCCGCCGGCCGGCTTGCCGCCGGTGTCCCCGCCGTCCTCGCCGTCGGGCGGCGGCGGGGAGCTGGGGTCGGTGGGGGTGGCCGGGTCCGACGGCTTGCCGCTCGGGCTGTTCGTCGGCGGCACGCTCGGGCTCGACGGGGTCTGCGACGGGCTCTTGCTCGGCGTCTCGGACGGCGAGGGGCTGGTCGACGGGGTGTCGCTCGGCGTCGGGGTGGGGGTCGGCGGGACACCGGCACCGAGGTCGGTGTCGAGGTCGAACTCCGCGCCGGTGTTGCCGCCCAGCGCCGACTCCGTGTAGTCGGCCCACACCCGGGCCGGGTAGCCGCCGCCGTTGACCCGGCCGCCGCCGCCGGTGCCCTTGAGGGTGACCTGGGTGCCGCCCTTGGGGGACTCGCCGAACATGCCGACCGCGGTGACCAGCTTGGGCGTGTAACCGACGAACCACGCCGACTTGTTGTCGTCGGAGGTACCGGTCTTGCCGGCCGCCTCGTACGCAGTGTTCTTCACGGACTGCGAGGCGGTGCCGTCGTTGACCACACCGGTCAGGACCGAGGTGAGGGTGTCGGCGGTGCGGCTGCTGAGAACGCGTTCGCCGATCGGGTCCTTGAGCGGGACCTCGGTCTGGACGCCGTTGACCGGGTGCACCGCCTTCTTGACCAGGGTCGGGGTGACCTTCTCGCCGTGGTTGTCGAGCGTGGCGTAGACCCCGGCCATCTGGAGCGGGCTGGCGCCCATGGTGCCCAGGGTCATCGCGGGCTTGGCGTCGATCTTGGAGCCGTCCATGCCCAGGCTGACCGCGGTCTTCTTGATCTCCTCCAGGCCGACGTCCGCGCCCATCTGCGCGAAGACCGCGTTGACGGAGTTGTTCATCGCCGCCTGGACGCTGATCTTCCCGTAGGTGTGCTCGTCCTCGTTGGGCGGTGCGAAGCCGATGTCCCCGCCGACGACCGGGCGGCGGTTACGGCCGTCGTAGATCGTGTTCGGGTTGATCGGGTTGCCGTCCTGGGTGACCGCGTTGTTCTCCATCGCCGACGCCAGGATCAGCGGCTTGAAGGTGGAGGCGGGCTGGTAGTCGGAGCGCGTGGCGTTGTTCGTGTAGTGCTTCGGATAGCCCTCACCGCCGTACATCGCCACGATGTGCCCGGTCTTGGGGTCCACCGAGGTGGCGCCGAGCTGGGCGTCCCCGTCGACCTTGCGCTTCTTGGAGTCGAGGTCGTCGGTGAGCTTGCGCTTGACGGACTTCTCCAGCGCCTGCTGCTTGTTCCGGTCGATGCCGAGGGTGACGGTCCAGCCGCCGGCCTCGAACTCGTTCTCGTCGACGCCCTGCGCGAAGAGTTCCTGCTTGGCCTGCTTGACCAGGTAGCTGGTCTGGCCGCTCACGCCGGGCAGCGGCTTGGGGTCCTGGGGCACGTCGAATTTCTGCTTGGCCCGGTCCGCCGCGGGGAGCCACTTCATCTCGACCATGTTGTCGAGGGTGTACGCCCAGCGCTCCTTGACCCGCTTCTGGCCGGCCTTGGTCGCGCTGGACCAGTCGTACTGGCTCGGCGCCTGGAGCAGCGAGGCGAGGTAGGCGCCCTGCGAGACGGTGAGCTTCTCGACGTCCACGCCGTAGTAGGCCTGGGCGGCGGCCTGGATGCCGTAGGCGCCGCGGCCGTAGTAGCTGGTGTTGATGTAGCCGGCGAGGATGTCTTCCTTCTTGAACTTGTTGTCCACCTTGAGCGAGATGACGATCTCCTGGAGCTTGCGGGAGACCGTCTGCTCCTGGCTCAGGTAGTAGTTCTTGACGTACTGCTGGGTGATCGTCGAGCCACCCTGCTTGCCCTGGCCCCGCAGGGTGTTGAGCACACCGCGCAGGGTGCCCTTCAGGTCGACGCCGGAGTCGTCGTAGAAGGTCTTGTTCTCCGCGGCGACGAAGGTGCGCTGGACGTCCTTGGGTATCCGGTCGATCGGGACGCTCTCGCGGTTGACCTGGCCGACCCGGGCCATGACCTTGCCGTTGGCGTACTTGTAGACATTGCTCTGGAGCTTGGCGGCGCTGTTGCCCTTGGGAATGTCCACGTACAGGTACAGACCGATGAATCCGAGGATGCCCAGCAGGCACACCCCGAGAAAGGCTCCGAGGAGCTTCTTCCAGGTGAAGAAGCGGCGTATGCCGGACTTCCCGTCGGTCTGCTTGGCACGGCGAGCGCTCCCCTGTCGCGCCCGTCTCGCTTCCGCTCGGCCCATCGCTTCAGCAACTCCAGTCGTTCCGCCCCCAGCTAACTCAGCTGTTGAAGCTAACACCGCATCTGTAAACAAATACTCATCGATCAAGGCTTTTCCCGACGTGACAAACAGCACCCGCCATGACGGAACCATGGAGTGGGTTTTGCTCGTCACCACCCCCTCACCTGCGACCTTGCCGCCGCGAATCCCCCGCGGACCTCTGGACGGCGCCGCCCGTCGGGCGTTAAAGTGCTAACACTTTGCTAGACCAGCGACATCACCAAATGCGGTGGACATCACGCACCGCACCTGGAGAAACGGGGACCACATGACCGACCAGACTCCGGCCGACCAGACCGGCGGCACCGGCGGCGACCTCGCCGTCGACGCGCCCGAGATGCCCAGACCGCAGGTCCGCGAGGTCCCGGCGCACAGCATTCCGGGCGGCCTCGCCCTGCTGCTGACCGTGCTCGGCGTCGCGCTGGGCGTCGCCGTGATCGTCGTCGGCGGCATACTCGGCGACGGCGGCAACAACGCCGTCGCCGTCCCGATGTTCATCGGCGGCATCCTGCTGCTGCTCGCCTCGCTCTTCTGCATGACCGGCGTGAAGATGGTCGCCCCCGGCGAGGCCCGCGTCATCCAGCTCTTCGGCCGCTACGTCGGCACCATCCGCACCGACGGCCTGCGCTGGGTCAACCCGCTCACCACCGCCCGGAAGATCTCCACCCGGGTCCGCAACCACGAGACCGCCGTACTGAAGGTCAACGACGCCTACGGCAACCCCATCGAGCTGGCCTCGATCGTGGTCTGGCAGGTCGAGGACACCGCCCAGGCGCTCTTCGAGGTCGACGACTTCCTGGAGTTCGTCGCCACCCAGACCGAGGCGGCCGTCCGGCACATCGCGATCGAGTACCCCTATGACGCCCACGACGAGGACGCGCTGTCGCTGCGCGGCAACGCCGAGGAGATCACCGAGAAGCTCGCCCTGGAGCTGACCGCCCGGGTCCAGGCCGCCGGCGTCCGCATCATCGAGTCCCGCTTCAGCCACCTCGCCTACGCGCCCGAGATCGCCTCGGCGATGCTCCAGCGCCAGCAGGCCGGTGCGGTGGTCGCGGCCCGCCAGCAGATCGTCGAGGGCGCGGTCGGCATGGTCGAGCAGGCACTGGCACGGATCAACGAGCAGGGCATCGTCGAGCTGGACGAGGAGCGCAAGGCGGCCATGGTCAGCAACCTGATGGTGGTGCTGTGCGGCGACCGGGCCGCCCAGCCCGTCCTGAACACGGGCTCGCTCTACCAGTGAGCGAGCACCCCGACACCTCCGGGGAGGCCGGCTCCGGCGACGGGCCGGCCCCCGCGCGGCGGCCGCAGCAGCGCAAGCAGGTGCTGCTGCGGCTGGACCCCCTGATCCACGACGCTCTGGCGCGCTGGGCCGGCGACGAGCTGCGCAGCGCCAACGCCCAGATCGAGTTCCTGCTCCGCAAGGCGCTGGCCGAGGCGGGACGGCTGCCGAAGGGAGCGGGGGCGCTGCCGCGGCGCGGCCGGCCACCGAAGGAGCCGGGCGACGGCTGAGCGGCCGGGACGGCGGCCGGGGAACGGGCACGGCGGCCACGGGGAGCCGCTATGCAGTACGCGTATACACCGCCGGTACACCCGCGAGTAGGGTGGTCGGCATGTCAATCGGTCACACGCTGCTGGGCCTTCTGGAGTCCGGTCCCCGCCACGGCTACGACCTCAAGCGGGCCTTCGACGAGCGCTTCGGCCAGGACCGCCCGCTGCACTACGGGCAGGTCTACTCCACGATGTCCCGGCTGCTGAAGAACGGCCTGGTAGAGGTGGACGCCGTGGAGGCCGGTGCCGGACCGGAGCGCAAGCGGTATGCGATCACGGACGCCGGGATCACCGACGTCGCCCAGTGGCTGGCCCGCCCCGAGAAGCCCGAGCCGTACCTCCAGTCGACGCTCTACACCAAGGTCGTACTGGCCCTGATGACCGGCCGGAACGCCGCCGACCTGCTGGACGCCCAGCGCGCCGAGCATCTGCGGCTGATGCGCGCACTGACCGAGCGCAAGCGCACCGGCGACCTCGCCGACCAGCTGATCTGTGACCACGCGCTGTTCCATCTCGAAGCCGATCTGCGCTGGCTGGAGCTGACCGCCGCCCGGCTGGACAAGCTGGCGGAAACGGTCCGCGGGTGACGCCGGAGGGCTCGTCCCCCGGCTCCGCCGGGAGGTGCCCCCTACTCGCGGCGGAGGGGCTCACCAAGGCCTACGGGGCGACCCCGGCGCTGGACGGGGTGGAGTTCGCGGTGCACGCCGGTGAGGTCGTCGCCGTCATGGGCCCGTCCGGCTCCGGCAAGTCGACACTGCTGCACTGCCTCGCCGGGATAGTCCGCCCGGACACCGGCACCGTCCGCTACGGCCCGCACACCCTGACCGCCCTCAGCGACGCCCGGCGCAGCGCCCTGCGCCGTACCGACTTCGGCTTCGTCTTCCAATTCGGGCAGCTCGTACCGGAGTTGACCGCAGTGGAGAACGTGGCGCTGCCGCTGCGGCTGAACGGCGCCAGGCGCAGGGAGGCCGAGCGGCGGGCCCGCGAGTGGCTGGAGCGGCTGGAGGTCGAGTCCGTGCACGACCGGCGGCCCGGAGAGATATCCGGCGGCCAGGGGCAGCGGATCGCGGTGGCCCGCGCCCTGGTCACCGGGCCGCGGGTGCTCTTCGCGGACGAGCCCACCGGCGCCCTGGACTCCCTCAACGGCGAACGCGTCCTGACCCTGCTGACCGACGCCGCCCGGGAGAGCGACGCCGCGGTGGTCCTGGTCACCCATGAGGCCCGGGTCGCCGCCTACTCCGACCGGGAGGTCGTCGTCCGCGACGGCAGAGTGAAGGACCTGACGGCGGGCCTGCGATGAGCCCGCCGCGCCTGCGGGCCGGCACCGCGGCCTGGGCCCGGGACCTCGCGATGGGGATGCGGTTCGCGGCCGGCGGCGGCCGCGAGGGCCGGCTGCGGACGGCGCTGACGGCCGCCGGTGTCGCCCTGGGCGTGGCCGTCCTGCTGCTCGGCGCGTCCGTGCCGGCCCTGATGGACGCCTGGCAGGGCCGGGAGCAGGCCCGCGAGAGCCTGGGCCGGACCCATGAGCCCCCGCCCGCCGACAACACCCTGCGCTACGCCTCGGCCGACACCGTGTTCCGCGGTGCGCAGATCCGCGGCCGCCTGGTGCGCCCGGACGGCGCGCATCCGCCGGTCCCGCCCGGCGTCCGCCGGCTCCCCGGCCCCGGCCGGATGCTGGTCTCCCCCGCGCTCAGGGACCTGCTGGCGTCCCCCGGGGGCGCGCTGCTGCGCGAGCGGCTGGACTACCGGGTGGCGGGCGTCATCGGTGACGAGGGGCTGCGCGGCCCGCGGGAGCTCACCTATCTCGCCCGGCGCGCCGCCCCGTCCCTGGCCAACGCCACCCGCATCGACCACTTCGGCGGGAACGGGCACGGACCGCCGGTGCAGGCGCCCGCCGTGGTCCTGGTGATCATGACCTGTGTGGCGCTGCTGACGCCGGTGCTGGTCTTCATCGGCACCTCCGTACGGTTCGGCAACGAGCGCCGGGAGCGCCGGCTGGCCGCGCTCCGGCTGATCGGCGCCGACGTCCGGACGACCCGCCGGATCGCCTCGGGAGAGGCGCTGTTCGGCTCGTTGCCGGGGCTGGTGGCGGGCGCCGCGCTGTTCCTGGGCGGCCGGCAGCTGGCCCCGCTGATCACGCTGTGGGACATCAACGTCTTCCCCTCGGACGTGACCCCCGGCCCGCTCGCCACGGCGCTGATCTCGCTGCTCGTCCCGGCGGCGGCGGTGGCCGTGACGCTGTTCGCGCAGCGCGGGGCCACCGTCGAGCCGCTGGGCGTCGTCCGCTCCCGTCCGCCGGTCCGCCGCCGTCTGTGGTGGCGGGTGGCCCTGCCCGCCGCGGGTGCCGCGCTGCTGGTGCCGCTGGTCCGGGAGTACCCGTGGCGGGACACCCCGCTCCACACCGTCCGGCTCGCGGCCGGTGCGATGCTGCTGCTGTTCGGGGTCACCGCGCTGCTGCCCTGGCTGGTCGACGCGGTCGTCGGCCGGCTGCGCGGCGGCCCGGTCCCCTGGCAACTCGCCGTCCGCCGCCTCCAGTTGAACAGCGGCCCGGCCACCCGCGCGGTCAGCGGCATCACCGTCGCGGTGGCCGGCGCCATCGCGGTCCACATGCTGCTGACCGGGATGCAGACCGGTTTCGCCCAGGCGTACGCCGCGTCCGGCAAGGTGCCGCGGATCGGCCTGTGGGGCGACGTCCGGGACTGGCCGCAGGTCCAGCGGGCGCTGACCGCGCTGCGCGCCACCCCGGGGGTGACCGCCGTCCGCGGCACGGTCGACGCGAACATCGGCCCGCTGCCCGCCGCCGGGCGCTCCCGGTCCGCCGGGCACGACGAACCCGCCGGCCCCTCCGCGACGATCGCCGTCGGCAGCTGCGCCGAGCTGCGCGCCCTGGCCCGGCTGGACTCCTGTCGGGACGGCGAGGTGTTCCTCACCGGCCTCCGCGGCCGATCCCTCGCCCTGGCGCCCGGCACGACCGTCGACCTCAACCCCGCGTTCACCAGGTACGACCCGGTGCGACCGCACCCCTGGACGATCCCCACGGCGGCCCGCGACGCCCGGCTGCGCCACCCCGGACGCGCCCCCGACCACATCCGCTACGACCTGCTGGCCACCCCCGCCGCGGTCGACCTCGGCCGCTTCCGGTCCGCCACCGCGGAACTCAAGATCCGCTTCGACCGCTCCACCCCGGACGCCGTGGAGCACATCCGCAACGCCGCGGCCCGTATCGACCCGACGATGAACGAGGCGTCCGTGGTCGACAACCCGCATGACGCGCAGTACTCCAGCGTCCGCGACGGCCTGTTCGCCGGCGCGGTGATCACCCTGCTGCTGATCGGCTCGGGCCTGGTCATCTCCACCGTCGAGCAGTTCCACGAGCGCCGCCGGGCGCTGTCCGCCCTCGACGCCCACGGCACCCGCCGCACCACCCTGGGCTGGTCGGTGCTGTGGCAGACCGCCATCCCGGTCGTGCTCGGTCTGGGCCTGGCACTGGGCTGCGGGCTGGCGCTGGGCGCCCTGCTGCTGACGATGACCGGCAGTCCGGTGACGGTGGACGTCCCCGTGGTGGCGGGGATGACCGCCACCGGCGGCGGCGTGATCCTGTTCGTGACGGCCCTGAGCCTGCCGCCGCTGTGGCGGCTGATGCGCCCGGATGGCCTGCGTACGGAGTGAATCTGCGAGATCATTCCAGCGCAGCAGTGCACACCAACTGCCCAAGGGGGGCCCTCCAATGCGCCGACTCGTCTATTGCATCGCATCCACTCTCGACGGCTTCATCGCGGGCCCCGACGGCGCCGACCCCACCGGTCCGGACGGCTTCTGGCCGATCGCCGACGACTACGTCAAGCACCTGGCCGCCGAGCTGCCGGAAGTCCTGCCGGTGCAGGCCCGGTCGGCGCTGGGCATCACCGACGAGGGCGCCCGCTTCGACACCGTCCTGGAGGGCCGCCGCACCTACGAGATCGGCCTCCGGGCCGGCCTCACCGACGCCTATCCCCACCTGCGGCACCTGGTCTTCTCCCGGACCATGAAGGAGAGCCCGGACCCGGCGGTGGAGCTGGTGGCCACCGACCCGGTGGCGAAGGTACGCGAGCTGAAGCAAGCGGACGGCAAGGACATCTGGCTGCTCGGCGGCAGCGAACTCGCCGGTGTGCTCTACCCGGAGATCGACCAGCTGATCGTCAAGCTGAGCCCCCTCACCCTGGGCACCGGCATCCCGCTCTTCTCCCGGGACACCGCCTTCGACCCCCGCACCTGGGAGCTGACCGAACACACCGTCCTCCAGAGCGGCGCGGCGTTTCTGACGTATGCGCGGGGGGCGGGGGCATCAGGGCAGCGGTGACACTCTCGAACGGGTGAACATCGTGGTACGGGACGCGCAAGCCTGCCCGGCCTACGATGATGCTCTCGATACCAGCCACTAGGAGGCGCCATGTCTGCCGCAGCGGTCGAGCACCCCTGTGACGGCGAATCCGCGCTGCTCAAAGAAGCGGCCCGGCTCGCCGACAAGCTTCCCGGCTACCGCATCGAGATCATCGGGGGAGAGCTCACCGTGACGCCACCGCCGGACGGCCCGCACGGGGATGCGTTGACCGACCTCACCTTCGCGTTCGCGGCCGCGCACGGCGCGGAGACCAGAGTGACGCAGGCCATGGGCGTATGGCTCCCCGAGGGTCCCGAGGACTACGCCGTCCCCGACCTCGTCGTCGTCGACGCCGACTACCGTGAGCACCTCGTCGCGGAGAACTGCTACGACCCGGCCGTCTTCCGCCTGGTACTCGAAGTCACCTCATCCAACTACGCCACCGACCTCAAGAAGAAGGTCACCGCCTACGCGATCGCCAAGATCCCGGTCTATGTGGTCATCGACCGCAAGAAGGGCCGCATCCACGTCCTGACGGACCCGTTCGCCAACGAATACCGCTGCCACCGCGTCCACGCCCCCGGACAACGCGTCGTCCTCCCTGCTTCCGTCGGGGCCGAGATCACCCTCGACGTCGAGGCGATCCTCGCAGTGGGCCGCCCCTGACCCTCACCCCGCCACGATCCGCACCGGCAGCCCCCGCAACGCGCCCCGCAGGGCCGTGGCGAACTCCTCGAACTCCTGCTGGCGGGCGGCGCCCGTGCGCATGGCCAGGGCGATCCTCCGCGAGGGGGCCGGGTCGGCGAAGTAGCCGGTGGTGAGCTGGTCGTTGCGGGCGGTCTCGACCCGGAGCGCGGTGCGCGGCAGGAGGGTGACGCCGAGTCCGCCGGCCACCAGCTGCACCAGGGTGGACAGTCCGGCCGCGCTGGTCGTCACGGGGGTGTTCTCGTCCCGTCCGGCCTCCCGGCAGATGTCCAGGGCCTGATCCCGCAGGCAGTGGCCCTCGTCGAGCAGCAGCAGATCCAGTTCCTGGAGGGCCTGGCGCGGGATGTCCCCGCGGCCGCCGAGCCAGTGCTCCTTGGGGGCGACCAGGACGAAGTCCTCGTCGAAGAGCGGGAGTTCGGCGATCTGGGGGACGCCGAGGGGCACCGCGAGCAGCAGCAGGTCGAGGCGCCCGTGGGCCAGACCGTCCAGGAGGGAGGCGGTCTGCTCCTCGTGCACCTGGAGGTCCAGGTCGGGGTAGGTGTCATGGACCAGCCGCAGCACGGCCGGCAGCAGATACGGGGCGACGGTCGGGATGACGCCGAGCCGCAGCACGCCCGTGAAGGGCGCGCGGGCCGCCTCCGCCTCCTCCATCAGATCCCCGACGGCCTCCAGGACCGCACGGGCCCGGGCCGCCACCCGCTCCCCCGCGGGCGACAGCAGCACCTTGCGCGTCGTACGCTCCAGCAGCTGCACCCCGAGGGTCTCCTCCAGTGCGGAGACCGCCCCGGACAGTGCGGGCTGGCTCATTCCGATCTCGGCCGCCGCCTCGCGGAAATGCAGATGCTCAGCCACCGCCGCGAACGCCCGCAGCTGCGCCAGGCTGGGCTGGCGGGGACGGCCTCCCAGGCTTGCCGGTGACACCACTGATAACCACCTCCGATCAACATCAACCAGTCTAGCTATTTCCCTGATCAATGCTTGCTGTGCCACTGTGTAACCCGTCCAAGCCTCAAGGAAAGTCCCCAAAAGGGACTTTCTGCGCAACAAGGAGAGTACGTGCTCACTGTCGGTGACAAGTTCCCCGAGTTCGACCTGACCGCCTGCGTTTCGCTGGAGCAGGGCCAGGAGTTCGAGCAGATCAACCACAAGACCTACGAGGGCAAGTGGAAGATCGTCTTCGCGTGGCCCAAGGACTTCACCTTCGTGTGCCCGACCGAGATCGCCGCCTTCGGCAAGCTGAACGACGAGTTCGCCGACCGTGACGCCCAGGTCCTCGGCTTCTCCGGCGACTCCGAGTTCGTGCACCACGCCTGGCGCAAGGACCACCCGGACCTGACCGACCTGCCCTTCCCCATGCTCGCCGACTCGAAGCACGAGCTCATGCGCGACCTGGGCATCGAGGGCGAGGACGGCTTCGCGCAGCGCGCCGTCTTCATCGTCGACCAGAACAACGAGATCCAGTTCACCATGGTGACCGCCGGCTCCGTCGGCCGTAACCCCAAGGAGGTCCTGCGGGTCCTCGACGCCCTGCAGACCGACGAGCTGTGCCCCTGCAACTGGTCCAAGGGCGACGACACCCTCGACCCGGTCGCGCTTCTCTCGGGCGAGTGAACCGCAGCTAGCGAACTGGAGGCAGATCTGACATGGCTCTCGACGAACTGAAGTCCGCGGTCCCGGACTACGCCAAGGACCTCAAGCTGAACCTCGGCTCGGTCATCGGCAACAGTGACCTTCCGCAGCAGCAGCTGTGGGGCACCGTGCTGGCCTGCGCGATCGCCTCGCGCTCGCCGAAGGTGCTGCGCGAGCTGGAGCCGGAGGCGAAGGCCAACCTCTCCGCCGAGGCGTACG
Source organism: Streptomyces sp. NPDC048612 (assembly GCF_043199295.1). Classification (NCBI taxonomy): domain Bacteria; kingdom Bacillati; phylum Actinomycetota; class Actinomycetes; order Kitasatosporales; family Streptomycetaceae; genus Streptomyces; species Streptomyces sp. NPDC048612. Next base: position 34,122 of record NZ_JBICVV010000019.1, on the reverse strand, counting down.
CCGCCGCCAAGTCGGCCGCCGCCATCATGGCGATGAACAACGTCTTCTACCGGACCCGGCACCTGCTGTCGGACCCGGAGTACGGCAACCTGCGCGCCGGTCTGCGGATGAACGTCATCGGCAACCCGGGCGTGGACAAGGTCGACTTCGAGCTGTGGTCGCTGGCCGTCTCGGCCATCAACGGCTGCGGTATGTGCCTGGACTCGCACGAGCAGGTGCTCCGCAAGGCCGGTGTGGACCGCGAGACGATCCAGGAGGCCGTCAAGATCGCGTCCGTCCTGCAGGCCGTCGGCGCCACCCTCGACGCCGAGGCCGCGCTCGCCGAGTAGTTCCGGCGGCGCGGACACCCGCAGCGCAGAACCCCCGCAGACCTCAGGTCTGCGGGGGTTCTGTGCGTCCGGTGCGCGGGGGGGCTACTCCGGGGGCTCGCCGGCGGGACGCGGCGTGGGCGGCGGGGTCGGTGCCACGGAGAGCGCGGTGGCGCCGCGCGGGGCCACCGACATCCGCAGCGCCTGTTCCGTGGAGTAGGAACGGAGGTAGCCGACCACCGTGTTGGTGACCGCCACCAGCGGGACGGCGACGACCGCGCCGCCGATGCCCGCGATCAGTCCGCCCGCGGCCACCGAGAGGATCACCGCCAGCGGATGCACCCGGACCGCCCGGCCCAGGATGAACGGCTGGAGGACGTGGCCCTCGATCTGCTGGACGGCCAGCACCACCGCCAGCACCATCAGGGCGGTGAACACCCCGTTGGCGACCAGCGCGATGACACAGGCCAGCGCGCCCGAGACCACCGCGCCGACCAGCGGGATGAACGCGAACAGGAAGATGAAGACGGCGAGCGGGACGGCCAGCGGCACATTGAGGAAGTAGAGCCCGATGCCGATGAAGATGGCGTCGATCAGGGCGACGACGACCGTGCCGCGCACATAGGCGGTCAGCGTGCGCCAGGCCCGCGGCCCGGCCCCGGCCACGCCCTCCCTGGCCGCGCCCGGGACCAGCTTGAGCAGCCAGTTCCAGATCCGCCGGCCGTCGTAGAGCAGGAAGAGCGTGGTGAACATCGCCAGCAGGATGCCGGTGAGCACCTCCAGGACGACGGTGACACCCTCCAGGCCGGCCGAAGTGATCGCCTCGGTGTTGGCGCCGACCGCGTCCTGCAGGTTCTTCGCGATGTGGTTGATCTGACTCTCGGTCACATGGAACGGGCTCTTCAGCAGCCAGCCCTTGAGCTCGGTGATGCCCTCCTGGATGCGGCTGGAGACCGAGTCGATGTTGTCCTGGACCTGCCAGACCACGAACCAGCCGACCAGGCCCATGATCACGAACCCGCTGATGAAGGTCAGCGCGGTGGCCGGCCCGCGCGGCAGCCCCCGCGCGCGCAGCCAGCCCACGCTGGGCTGGAGCAGCGCGGTGATCAGCGTCGCCGCGACGAAGGCCAGCACGACCAGTTCGATGGTGGTGATGACGCGGGCCAGCACCCAGAGGGTGGCGGCCAGCACCAGCAGCCGCCAGCCCGCCTCGGCGGCGACCCGTACGCCCCACGGCACCGCGTCCACCGGATCGGGGCGGGCCGCGACGGCCGGCGCGTACGACGGCGGCGCGGGAACGGACTCCGGCGGGCGGCCCGCGGCGGGCGCGGGCTCCTGCTCGGTCCCGGGCCCCGGCACCCCGTCCCCGGCCGTGGGCAGCTGTGTACGGGGCACGGTGAGCGTGCCCACCGGGCCGTCGGCCACCGGGCCGCCTGCTGCGGAGCCCTCGACCGCGGGGGCGTCCGCGTGCCCGGCACGCCTCAGCTCATCCGTGTCGTCGGCGACCGCCGCGGCTTCCGCTCGGCGGCGTTGGTCCTCCAGCCGCTGCGAGAGCCGTGTCAGACCGGCACCGAGGCCACCGACCCACTGAGGCAATCTGGACATGTCCTTCCTCTTCCCCTCCCACGCGCCACCACTGACGGCACGACGTTACCTGGGCGGCACGCGCGAAACCCCCGACGCGGGCGCGTTCGGGGGTTTCGGAAGTGCTGTGGTGCGGCGTACGGCCTAGTACCAGCTGTTCGCCTGCCAGAACGACCAGGCGCCGCAGGGGCTGCCGTAGCGGTCGTTCATGTAGTTCAGGCCCCACTTGATCTGGGTGGCCGGGTTCGTCTGCCAGTCGGCACCGGCCGAGGCCATCTTGGACCCGGGCAGCGCCTGCACGAGCCCGTAGGCGCCCGAGCTGGCGTTGGTGGCCTTGTAGTTCCAGCCGGACTCGTGGTCCACGATGTTGCTGAAGCACTGGAACTGGTCGCCCGCCATCATCTGGCGCGCCATGGCCTGCGTGTCGGCGACGGAGTACGAGCCCTTGCCAAGGAGGTCGCCGAGGTCACCGCGCGAGGAGGACCGGGTCGCGGCCTGTTCCTTCTTCTCGCGCGCCTCGGCTTCCTTCTTCGCCTTGGCCTCGTCCGCGGCGTCCTTCTTGTTCTGCGCGGTCTCAGCTGCGGCCTTGCGGGCCGACTCCTGCGCAGACTTGAGGGCTGCCGCATCCGCCTGGGTGGACTGGTCGTCCGCCTGCTGCGTCAGGGAAGCCGTCTGCACCTGGGCCTGTGCGCCCGCGGGGATGTCGGCGATCGTCGCGTCGGCAGCGGTGGCCTCGGTGTTGTTGACCGAGGCGGGCTCGTTGCCTGCAGCGACGCCGACTACGGCGCCGACGGTGGTGACCGCGGTGGCGGATGCCACGGCGAATCCCCGGACCGAGATCCGGCTCACGCGTTTTCCTTCCAGCATCGCCCGCATAGGTGACCTCGCGGACGCAATCGTGCCCCTGGCGCTGGTCTCCCCTTGTTCCGGGCCCGGTTGAGCGGGGTGGGTCCGGCTGGTCACGGGAGGCACTGGCCCGGTACGTCCCCCTCGGGGTCCGCGTGGTGCTCGGGCGGCATACGGCTGTTCGCTATGAAGTTCGAGTTCGTTCCACACCTCCCCCAGCCTCACCTTCGTTCGGCCGGGGGCACCCCCATGGGGTGTTGAGCTGCCGTATGCGGGGCCTGACAGGACCCAGACTCTGCCCGAACGAGATGCCGCGAGGCAATTCCCCGCTGGGTGTGAAAGCTCACACCTCGTTTACGCCTCATGATTTTCGGATATCCACGCGCAGCACGACGCCGCCCGGCTAAGCTCCTTCGCTTTACCGGACGGCGCCGCCTTCACAGCCGGTCAGATCCGGCCTTCCTCCAGCATTTCGGTCACCAGCGCGGCGATCGGCGAGCGCTCCGAGCGGTTCAGCGTGACGTGGGCGAACAGCGGATGCCCCTTCAGCTTCTCGACGACCGCGACCACGCCGTCGTACCGCCCGACCCGGAGGTTGTCGCGCTGCGCGACATCATGGGTCAGCACCACCCGCGAGTTGGCGCCGATACGGGACAGAACCGTCAAAAGGACGTTCCGTTCCAGCGACTGGGCCTCGTCCACGATGACGAACGCGTCGTGCAGCGACCGCCCGCGGATATGGGTCAGCGGCAGGACCTCCAACATGCCGCGCCCCACCACCTCTTCGATGACGTCCTTGGTGGTCACCGCGGACAGCGTGTCGAAGACGGCCTGCGCCCAGGGGCTCATCTTCTCCGCCTCGCTGCCCGGCAGATAGCCCAGTTCCTGGCCACCGACGGCGTACAGCGGGCGGAACACCATCACCTTGCGGTGCTGCCGGCGTTCCAGCACGGCCTCCAGACCCGCACACAGCGCCAGCGCCGACTTGCCCGTACCGGCCCGCCCGCCCATGGAGACGATGCCGACGTCCGGGTCGAGCAGCAGATCCAGCGCGATCCGCTGCTCGGCGCTGCGGCCATGGATGCCGAAGGCCTCCCGGTCGCCCCGCACCAGCCGGATCGCGCCGTCCGCGGTGACCCGGCCGAGCGCCTTGCCGCGCTCGGACTGCAGCACAAGTCCGGTATGTACGGGAAGTTCGGAGACTTCCGGCAGATGGGCGGTCTCGTCCGTGAACAGATCGTCGACCTGCTCGGCGGAGATGGTCAGCTCGGCCATCCCCGTCCAGCCGGAGTCGGTGATCGCCAGCTCGGCGCGGTACTCCTCGGCCAGCAGCCCGACCGAGGACGCCTTGATGCGCAGCGGCAGGTCCTTGGAGACGACGGTGACGTCGTACCCCTCGGCCTGCAGGTTGCGTGCCACGGCGAGAATCCGCGAGTCGTTGTCGCCGAGCCGGAAGCCCGCGGGCAGGATGCCGGGGTCGGAGTGGTTCAGCTCGACCCGGAGTGTCCCGCCGAGATCCCCGATGGGGATGGGCGAGTCCAGCCGCCCGAACTGCACCCGGTACTCGTCCAGCAGGCGCAGCGCCTGCCGTGCGAAGTAGCCGAGCTCGGGGTGGTGCCGCTTGGCCTCCAGTTCGGTGACCACCACGACCGGCAGTACGACCTCGTGCTCGTCGAAGCGGGCCATGGCGCCTGGGTCTGCCAGCAGGACACTGGTGTCGAGGACATAAGTGCGCCGGTCGTGCTCACGGCGCTGCTTGATGTTCACCACGGGTGGACGAACCCCCTCGGATGAGGTTGGGGTGCGACGGCGTCGCGGGGCGGTGTGCTCCCGGGACCGCCGCTCTCCCAGCTGCTGCTGGGCGGCGTCCCCGGGACCCCCGGCCATCTCATGACCGGACCGGGCTCGGGCCGCATTGCGCGGGCCGGGCGCCGGCCCTCCGCGTCGACCGTGCGAGGCGCACGGCTCTCCGTGATGTGCAAAGGGCCTCCCGGGCGGACGACCCCATGTCGTCCGCTGAGATACGGCGTCTGATGGCTTGTTCCTGACGCCGACCTGGAAGGGATATTCCCTCGAACCCCCGTCGCCATGCCACGGCAAATGACGCACGGACGATGAACCTTGGGTGACACACGAGCACCGAGCGACGGCGGCATTCGGGTGAGTCCACAGAGGAGGAAGCGTCAGAAAAGGCCCCGCCGACGGGTCGTGGAGTCGGCGGGGCCTGGTGACGCCCCGTGACACCGGTGAAGGTCAGGGGGCGTCAGATGACGCAGGGGGCGTATGAGGTGTCACACGCCTGACGGGGTGGGTGCGGCCCGAAGGGGCTCGGCCGGAGGGCTCGGGCCCCGGGCAGGTCCTAGAAGCCGTAGCGCCGGTGCCGGGCGGCGTAGTCGCGCAGGGCGCGCAGGAAGTCGACCTTCCGGAACGCCGGCCAGAAGACCTCGCAGAAGTAGTACTCCGAATGGGCGCTCTGCCAGAGCATGAAGCCCGACAGCCGCTGCTCCCCGCTCGTGCGGATCACCAGGTCCGGGTCGGGCTGGCCGCGGGTGTAGAGGTGCTCGGAGATCAGGTCGATGTCGACGACCTCGGCCAGCTCCTCGAAGGAGGTGCCGCGCTCGGCGTGGGCCAGCAGCAGCGAACGCACCGCGTCGGCGATCTCCTGCCGGCCGCCGTAGCCGATCGCGACGTTCACCAGGACGCCGGTGTTGTCGCGGGTGGCCTGCTCGGAATCCTTGAGCACCTGCTGCGTGGCGGTGGGCAGCAGATCGCGGTTGCCGACGTGGTGGACCCGCCAGCGGCCGTCGGCGGCCAGGCCCCGGACGGTGTTCTCGATGATGCCCAGCAGCGGCTTCAGCTCGGCCTCGGGCCGGTCGAGGTTGTCGGTCGACAGCAGCCACAGCGTGACCACCTCGACATCGGTCTCCTCGCACCAGCCGAGCAGCTCGCTGATCTTGTCCGCGCCGGCCTGGTGGCCCTGCTCGGTCGTCCGGCCGTCGGCCCGCGCCCAGCGCCGGTTGCCGTCCAGGATGACGCCGATGTGCTTGGGCACCTGGGTGTGATCCAGGCGACCCTCCACTCTGCGCGCGTACAGCCGGTAGACCAGATTGCGCAGTGCAGGCGGATAAGGGATGCGCATCCCGGAAGATCGCAGCATGTGTGGTCCAGCCCCTCCGTGCCAATGGCGGTCGCCCCGTCGCCTCAAGTGGGCAACTTTACTTCTCGGCTGTCTCGACAGCCCAATCAGGTAGGTCACAAGTACGTGATAGGGAGATGAGCATGACTGGCACCGACTACCGTGCGGCGGATTCCCGCTACGACTCGATGAAGTACCGGCGAACGGGTCGCAGCGGACTCAAACTCCCCGCTATCTCCCTTGGACTCTGGCACAACTTCGGGGACGACCGCACCCTGAGCTCCCAGCGCGCCATCCTGCGCCGCGCCTTCGACCTGGGCGTGACCCACTTCGATCTGGCCAACAACTACGGTCCGCCACCCGGGTCCGCCGAGCTGAACTTCGGCAAGATCTTTGCACAGGACTTCCGCGGCTACCGCGACGAGATGATTCTGTCGACGAAGGCCGGATATCTGATGCACCCCGGCCCCTACGGCGAATGGGGTTCACGGAAATATCTCCTCTCGTCGCTGGATGCCTCACTGAAGCGGATGGGCGTCGATTACGTCGATATCTTCTACTCGCACCGCTTCGATCCGGACACGCCGCTGGAGGAGACGATGGGCGCGCTGGCGTCCGCCGTCCAGCAGGGCAAGGCCCTGTACGCCGGTGTTTCCTCGTACAGCGCCGAGCAGACCCGGGAGGCGGCCGGCATCCTGCGCGCGATGGGCGTACCGGCGCTGATCCACCAGCCCTCGTACTCGATGATCAACCGCTGGACCGAGGACGATCTGCTGCTGGACACCCTGGAGGCGGAGGGCATGGGCTGCATCTCCTTCGCGCCGCTGGCCCAGGGCATGCTCACGGACAAGTACCTGCACGGCATCCCGGAGGGCTCGCGTGCCGCCCAGGGCAAGTCGCTGGACCCGGGGCTGCTGTCCGACGAGGTCGTCCGCCGCCTCCGGGGCCTCGACGAGATCGCCGGCCGCCGTGGCCAGTCTCTGGCGCAGCTCGCGCTGCGCTGGGTGCTGCGCGACGACCGGATGACCTCGGCCCTGATCGGCGCCAGCAGCGTCGCCCAGCTGGAGGCCAATATCGCCGCGCTCGACGCCCCGGAGATCACGGCGGCCGAGCTGGCCGAGATCGATGAGTTCGCCAGGACCACGGACGGTGTGAACATCTGGGCGCGCCGGTAGGCGCCTGGCGGGAAAAAGCCCCCGTGTCCTGCCCCGCCGGTGCGGGCACAAAAAAGCGGGCCGGTCCGTGGGGGGGATACGGACCGGCCCGAGGGGGGGTTTCCACCATAACCCCGTGGGTGGGGTGCTGCGTGCACCGGCGCGCTCTGCGGCGTGGCTCGGGTGGGGCGGGGCGCTCCGGGAGGCCGCCGGCCCGGTGGGTCAGGCCGTCGCCGCGGCGCCCAGGAGCAGCCCGCAGAACGCCCCGATGATCATGAAGGGGCCCAGCGGCATGACCGTTTTCCGGGCTCCGGGCCGGACCAGTAGCAACACCGCGGCGTAGAGCCCGCCGAGCAGCACGCCCGCCGCGCCGCCCACCACGAGGGTCTGCCGGCCGTACCACCCCAGGGCGATCCCCAGGCCGACCGCGAGCTTGACGTCGCCCAGCCCGATGCCGCGCGGGTTCACGAGGTAGAGGACGAGGTAGCAGGCACCGAGGAGGAGGCCGCCCAGCAGGGCCCGCCAAAAGGGCCAGGTCTCCCCCGTGAGCCGGCCGCCGAGCCCCAGCAGCGCCGCGCCCGCCACGGCGAGCGGCAGCGTCAGCACGTCCGGGAGGCGCCGGACCCGCCAGTCGACGGCGGCCAGCAGCACCGCGACCGGCGCCATCACCAGCCAGGCGGCCAGTTCCGGCCGGGGCCCGGTGGCCGCCGCCAGGGCCGCGCAGACCAGCGACGTGCCCGCCGCCACCGGCAGCGGGCCCGGTCCGTACGGCCCGCAGTCCGGGCAGCGCCCGCGCCCCAGCCAGCCCCGGGCCGGCCCGGTGATCGCGTGTCCCCCGGGGCAGACCGCGCGCCACTCCTCCTCGGGCTCGACGGTCATCCGGTGGACGGGCCGCGGAATGAGCAGCCCGGCCGCGGCCCCGTAGACGGCGGCGAGAACGATCAGCATCAGTGACACGGGTCGACCCTAGAGCGGTCCGGCGCCGGTCCGCGCGGAAAGGGCGGAGTGCGGGGGCCGGCGGTGGGGGCTGATAGAACGCTGGGTATGGCGCGTTGGGAGAACGGTCCGGGGGTCCTGTACGGGGTGGGGGACGGTATCGCGGTGGAGATCGCGGCGTCGTACCGTGCCCGCGCGCGGGGGCTGTTGCGGCGTGACGGTGTCGAGGGGGCGCTGCTGCTCACCCCGGCGAGCGGGGTGCACACCTTCCGGATGCGGTTCGCGATCGATGTCGCCTATCTGAGCCGGGACTTCACGGTGCTGGCCGTCCGCACCATGCGCCCGGGGCGGCTGGGCCTCCCCCGCCCGCGCGCCCGGCACGTGCTGGAGGCGGAAGCCGGGGCGATGGCACGCTGGGGCGTGCGCCCCGGACTGCGGCTGGCCGTCGAACCCCGCCGCTGAGGGCCGCCCGCGCGCCTCCCGTCCGGTATCAAGTTGCCGCCGGGCAGCGGGGAATGGTCCTATGCGCGGCATGAACGCGACTCCTCCGCCCGCGCACCTGCCGCCGGCCGGCCCCGGGTTTCCGGCGGGCCCGGCGCATCCCGGACCTGCGGCGTCCCCCGGCCCGGCGCCGGGCGTCATCGGTAGCCCCTGGCTGCGGCTGCTGGCGCTGCTGCTCGACACGGTGCTCACCGCCGTCGTGCTGACCCTGGTCACCATGGGCGTCGGCCTGGCCGTCGCCTCCGGCGGCAGCACGGACCACACCCCCCTCTACGTGCCCGGTCTGGTGGCCCTGGCGCTGCTCTTCCTCTACTCGCCGCTGCTGACCGCCCGTTGCGGCGGCACGCCGGGCAAGCTGCTGTGCGGGCTGAGCGTGGTACGGCTCGCCGACGGGGGCCCGCTCCCCTACGGGAACGCCCTGGGGCGGCATCTGGCCCACCTGGGGATGGCGCTGGTGCCGGTGGTCAGCCTGCTGGACCCGCTGGCCTGCCTCTGGGACCGGACGCTGCGCCGGACCCTGCACGACAAGGCGGCGGGCAGCCTGGTCATCCGCCGCCGCAAGCGGCCGGCCCCGGCGACCGCCCCGCCCCCGCCGCCCGTCACGAGGCCCGCGGGAAGCTGACCTCCACCCGGCGGTTCTTCTTGCGGCCTTCCTCGGTGCTGTTGTCCGCGATCGGGTACTGCTCGCCGTAGCCGCGGATCTGGAAGCCGGCGGACGAGCCGAGGTCCTTGGCCAGCTCCTGCTGGACGGCGCTTGCGCGCTTCTTGGACAGCACCAGGCCGTGGCCCGATGAGCCCAGGTTGTCGGTGAAGCCGAAGACCCGCAGGTTGGTGGCGTTCTGCTTCCTGGCCTCGGAGGCGATGGTGCCGATCCGGGACAGCGCGTCCGACGACAGCTTGGCGCTGTCCTTGCCGAAGAGGACCTCAGCCTGGAGCGCGAAGGTCACGTTGTCGTTGGTGTCCTGGCGGCGCTCGGAGCCGTCGTCGGCCTCGACGATCGACTTGATGTTGAGCACCTTGGACGGGGCCAGTTCGGCGCCCTGGACCATCCGCAGATCGGGGTCGTCGGGGTCGATGCGCACCGGGGGGCTGGAGTCCTCGGTCACGCCCGGCGGGTCGGCATGGGCGACGGGGGCCGTCAGAGCCGCGGTGAGCAGCAGTGCGGCGGCGGTGGCGGCGGCGCGGGGCGCCCGGAGCGTGCGGCGGCCTCGGGGCATCTGGGTCGCGGTCATCGGGCTCAGTCCGTGATCCGCACGCTGGCCGGCGGCAGGGTCGGCAGCTGGAAGTCGACCTCGGTCACCTTGGCCGGCGGCGCCGGGAACTGCGCGAAGACCGGCCGGCTGGCCCCCGGCATCAGCCCGCTGAGGCCGGTGGTGCACAGGCATTCGCCGTTGGTGTCGCGCAGCACCAGGTAGCGCTTCTTGCCCGCCTTGTCGACCAGGGTCGCCCCGGAGATGGAGGAACGGGAGCGCACCTCGGTCTCGTTGGAGCGCCAGTCGATGGCGTTGAAGGCGCGGGTGCCGCGGTTGGTGACCGTGCCGTTGACGGTGACGAAGCCGCCGGAGTCGCGGACGACGGAGTGCAGGGTGACCACCACGCCGTCCGGCCCCTTCATCTCGCCGATCACCTTGTCGGAGTCGGCCGCCGGGCTGCCGGGGCCGCTGTCCTTGGGGGCGGTGCTGCGGGCCGGTGGCTTGTCGCCGTCCGACGACTTCGCACCGCCGCCGTCGCCACCACAGCCGACCACGACGAGCGCCAGGGCGACCGCGCTCGCGAGGGCGACCGCTCCCCTGGCGGCCTTCGTGGTGCGCCGAATGCTCATGGGATGCGATTCCTTTGATCGTCGTCGGGTCGTCTCAAGGGAGTGGTCGGGGTGCGGGCGGTCAATGGGCGAGGTGTACGGAGAACAGGTCGGCGGCGTCGGGCAGTTCCTCCAGGTGGCGGGGGTCGAGCGTCCAGCGCCTGCCGTCGCAGGTGAGCTCGACGGGGGCGGCGTCGTCGTCCTCGCCGTCCTCGCCGTCCTTGCCCCCGTCGTCGTCCTTGCCGCCCTTGTCGTCCGTCCCCCCGGTGCCGTCCGTCCCGCCGGTGTCGTCCGTGGCGGGGGCGAGGGTGCAGCGGGGGTCGACGACCGAGGTCGCCTCGGCCGACGCATGCGCGCTGCTGGTCGCCGGGATGACCGAATCGCCCACGGTGCGGTGGGTGGTGACCTGGACGGCGAACGAGGTGGGCCAGGAGTCGGGGGTGCAGCGGGGGCCGGAGAGCCGGGCGCCGTTGCGGCCGGCGAACCAGCTGGCGCTCTCACAGGCCTCCGGGGACAGGACGCCGCGCCCGTTCAGCAGCTCCTCCCAGGCCGTCGGATCGGTCCGGTAGCTGCCGTCGCGGAGCCCGTCGAGCACGCCCTTGCGCAGCAGTTCGCGGTACTTCTGGCCGGCGGCGAGCGCGGCCGCGTCGGCGGCGGTCTGCGCGCCGTTACGGGTGGCCGCCGCCTGTCCGACGGCGAAGAAGGCGAGCGCGAGGAAGAGCAGGCCCCCGACCGCGACGATGTAGAGCGGGAAGGCCTGACCTGCGTCGCGCCGGCGGTTGCGTGGGGTCGTGGCCGGCACGGTGAGGGCGGTGCGGGCTAAATGCCGACGACGTCGGAGATCTTGTTGGCGATGGCGTTGGCGATCTGGCTGCCGAAGTCCGTGGTCGACAGGACCAGGACGATCGCCACGACCACCGCGATGATGCCGAGGTACTCGATCGAGGTCTGTCCCCGGTCGTTCCCCAAAACCCGCTTCGCCATCGTCTTCCCCTCCATGGGCGGCCGTACCGCTCTGGTCCGGCTGGTCTGTCCCCGTGGTGCCGGCGCGCTCGACCGCGCTCACGACACCAGAAAAGTACGCCGGAACAGCGTGCCCGGAACAGGGATTCCCTACCCCGTCCTCGTTCGGGGACCAGGATGACAGGCACAACGTCGCATTTCGGCCACTCGGTCGCACTCTACCCACCCCCGCTCCCCCTCCGGGACCGCATCCCGTTCTGTCACCCATGCAGACCGGACAATCCTTCCGCACCATAGTGCGAGCGCAACCGTCCGCCCACCCACTGTGACACAACTCGTTGCTGTTGCGAAGGAGTTGACGGGAAGCCGGCCGCCGCCGCACTCATCCGGCCGAGTGCGGGGGCGCCGCCCCGGACGGAACGGCGCCGGGCGGGCCCGCCCACCCGGAGATGTGCATCCGCAAGGGGGTCACCTGCCCATCAGGGAGCCGAAGTTGGTGCCGGAGCCCAGGAAGAAGCCGGCGATGAGCAGGATCATCGTGGCCGGGACCATGAAGGTGGTGACGACCATGGTGGCCTTGGGAACCGCGCGGGCGGCCCGGCGCCGGGCGTTCTGGGCGTCGGTCCGGCGCATGTCGTCGGCGATCTGGATCAGCGTCTCGACGATCGGCGAGCCCAGTTCCTCGCCCTGCTGGAGGGCGGTGACGAACTGTGCGACCTGTTCGGAGTCATTGCGTTTGCGCAGTTCCTCGAAGGCCGCCCGGCGGCTGACGCCCATGTCCATCTGCCGCAGGGTGATCCGGAGTTCGTCGGCCCAGGGTCCCTCGTACCTCTCCGCGACCCGGTCCAGGGCCTGGCGGAAGCCCAGGCCGGCGCTGACCACGACGGCCAGCACATCGAGAAAGTCCGGAAGAGTGCGTTCGATGGTGTCCTTGCGCTGACGGATGGCGGCCCAGATGCCGACCTCGTTCCAGAAGAGGCCGAAGAGCACCATCAGCACGCCGAGCAGCGGCTGGCCGCGCAGGAACATCACCAGCGCGCCGAAGAAGCCGAGGGCCCCGTAGACGGCGCGCCGGGCGGCGTACCGGTCGACGGTCAGCCCGCCCGGGTTGCCGGCCAGGTCGATGCGGCGGCGGACCCGGGCGGTGCGCTTGTCGCCCATCAGCCGCAGCACCAGCGGCGCGTAGCGCATGCCGGTGCGGTCCACGGCCGAGCCGACCACCGTGGTGCGGGTCGCGCCGACCTCCAGGGACAGCGCCAGGTCGGGCGGCAGCCGGGCCTCGCGCCGGTAGAGCGCGACACCGCAGCAGACACCGGCGACCGAGAGGGCGAAGGCGAGGGCCAGCAGGATTCCGAGTGTCATGGCGATACCGATACCTAGACGTCGATCTTGGAGAGGCGGCGGATGAAGAAGAACCCGAACCCGTAGAGGACGAAGGCCGCCACCACCGCGAGCTGGCCGAGGAAGGAGGAGGTCATCCGGTCGATGGCGCCCGGGGCGATCCGGTTCATCAGCAGCAGGGTGCCGATGCCGAGCAGCGGGACGACGTAGGCGGTGACCACGACCTGGGAGAGCTGGGTGCGGACCTCGCGCCGGGTCTCCTTGCGCTCCTCCAGGGTCTTGGTGAGGTTGCGCAGCGAGCCGACGACGGTGCCGCCGGCCCGGTTGGCGAGCACCAGCGTGGTGACCAGCACGACGAGTTCCCGGGAGGGCAGGCGTTCGGCCAGCTCGCCGAGTGCCTCGTCGATGGAGTGGCCGACGGCGAGCTTGTCGGAGACCTTGGCCAGCTCCTCACCGGCCGGTGCCTCCAGCTCCTCGGCGGCCATGCCCAGCGCCGTCCGCAGCGCCAGGCCGGCCTGGGTGGCGTTGGCGAGGATGCGGGAGAGTTCGGGCAGCTGGTTGATGAACCGCTCGATGCGCTTCTGCCGCTGCCAGTTGAGGAAGGCGAACGCCGCCCAGACGGCGACCAGCGCGGCGATCGGTCCGAAGAACGGGGCGAGGACGGCCTGGGCGACCAGCCACAGCACGAGGACCGCGCCGAGCATGGAGACCAGGAACTCGCCGGGGGTGACGTCCAGGCCGGTGGCGGTCAGCCGCAGTTCGAGGCGGCGGCCGAGGCGGGTGCCGTGCAGCGCCCGGTCGACGGACGGGAAGCGGCGCCGCCGTCCGGACTCCGGCAGCCCCCGCTCGTCGGCCAGCCGGTCGACGATGGCCTGCCGCTGGGCGCGCCCGGCCGCGAACGTCCGGACGCCGGCGATCGCGAGCAGCCCGCACAGCAGCGTGGCGCCGATGGCGAACAGGGCGAGGGGGTTCCCGCCGGTCATGAGTGGGCCTTCCGGGTGGCGAGTTGGTCGTCGTGGGTGGCGACGCCGAAGGCGGGCGGGGTGGGTTCGCTCGCCATGAAGAGGCGTTCGGCGACCCGGCGGGGCAGCGGGAAGTAGCGGAACCGGCCGTGCACGATCCGGTCGGCGCCCATCGGCTCGGCGTCGAAGCGGCAGATTGTGGCGATCCGGTAGTCCTCGTGGCCGCGGGAGTCGAGGATGGCGATCTCGCTGATCCGGCGGGAGCCGTCGGCGTGCCGGGTGAGCTGGACCAGGCAGTCGACGGCGCTGTTGATCTGGTCCCGCAGCGCCTCGAACGGGATCTTGACGTCGGACATGGACGCCAGGGTCTGGAGCCGCATCAGGGCGTCCTCGGCGCTGTTGGCGTGCACGGTGGCGAGCGAGCCGTCGTGGCCGGTCGACATCGCCTGGAGCATGTCGAGGGTCTCGCCGCCGCGCACCTCGCCGACGATGATCCGGTCGGGCCGCATCCGCAGGGAGTTGCGCACCAGGTCGCGGATGGTGATGCGGCCCTTGCCCTCGACGTTGGGCGGCCGGGACTCCAGCCGGATGACATGGCTCTGCTGGAGCTGGAGTTCGGCGGCGTCCTCGACCGTGATGATCCGCTCGCCGTCCGGGATCAGGCCGGAGAGCGCGTTGAGGAGGGTGGTCTTGCCCGCGCCGGTGGCACCGGAGACGACGACGTTGAACTTGGCCCGCACCAGCCCCGCCAGCAGCATCAGCATCTGCTCGTCGAGCGTGCCCATGCCGATGAGTTCGGCGAGGGTGTAGGCGCGCGGGAAGCGGCGGATGGTGAGGGTGGCGCCGTTCAGGGCGAGCGGCGGGATGATCACGTTGACGCGCTCGCCGGACGGCAGCCGGGCGTCGACCATCGGATTGGACTCGTCGACCCGGCGGTTGACGGTGGAGACGATCCGCTCGATGGTCTGCATCAGCTGCTCGTGCGAGGCGAAGCGGACCGGCAGCAGCTCGACCCGGCCGGCCCGCTCGACGTACACCTGGTCCGGGCCGTTGACCATGATCTCGGTGATCGAGGCGTCTTCGAGCAGCGGTTCCAGCACGCCCAGGCCCAGCGCCTCGTCCACCACCCGGCGGATGAGCTGGGCGCGTTCGGCGGTGGAGAGGACCGGGCCCTCACGGCTGATGATGTGGCCCAGGACGCGTTCCAGCCGCGAGCGGCGCTCGGCCGCGGCCAGCGAGGACATCTCCGCGAGGTCGATCTCCTCCAGCAGCTTGGCGCGGTAGAGGGCGACCATATGGCTGTCCTCGCGCGCCTCACCGGCCGGTTCGGGTGCGACGATCCGGGATTTCAGGCTCATCGCGGGGGTGCTCCTTCGTACGGGTCCGCGGCGCGGAGGCCCAGTGCTCCGGGTTCCTGCGGCCGGGGCATGGTGGCGGTGCGGGTGGCGGTGCCGAAGTCGTCGACGCCGGGGACGACCGAGGGGATCGGCACCCGCGCGGTCGCGCTGACCTCCGCGCCCCCGCCGCCCACCGAGATGCTCGCGCGCTCCGCGACCCAGTCGCTCATCGCGGACCGCCCGGCGGCCTCCGGGCCGGTCTCCCGGTCCGCCTCGTCCATCGAGGCGGTACGGGCCGCGGCGCGCGCTCCGGTCCCGGCCTGCTGGACGGCGTAGGCCGCCAGGCCGAGCTGGACCACGGCCAGCCCGACGACCAGCAGGATCGGCAGGAAGCCGAGGAACTCGATGGAGGCCTGGCCCCGGTCGCGGCCGTGGCCGCGGAGCCGGGCGGGCAGACGGCGGGCGGTCATCCGGTGTCCTCCTTCGCGGCGCCGGCCGAGCCGGTGACGTGCCAGGGATAGCTGCCCGCGCCGGGGAAGAGCACCGGGACGTCGATCCGGACGGTTGCCTTCCACAGGCCCGACTCCGTTCCGCAGGATGCCGAGGCGGTCGCGCGCCAGGCGCTGGGCAGCTGCTCCTCGGCGGCGGCGCGGCAGGCGCCCGCGCCGCCGCCCTCGGTGGCGGTGGCGGCCCGCGCGCCGCGGTCGGCGGCGTGCGCGGCGAGCGAGTAGGTGTACCCGACGAGCACCAACTGCCAGAGCAGGGCGAGGACCAGCAGGATCAGCGGGAGCAGCCCCATGAATTCCACGGCGACCTGTCCCCGGTCACCGCCCCGCAGGCGCCGCATCGCTCAGCCCTCCTCATACGGGCCGGACGGGTCGAACGGCCCCGGACCGCCGGACGCCGCCCCGGAGCCGCGCCGCGCGCCGAACCGGGCACCGGCACCCGGCGCCGTCCCGGAGGCCGGCCCTGATGCCTGACCCGGAATTCCCCCGGAACCGGGAGCCGCCCCCGGCGCTATGGCCTTGCGCTTGCGCCCGGTCAGCGTCGGGCGGGCCCGGTGGCTGCCGCGGCCCTGCCGTGCGGACGGCGCGTCGACCAGGCCGAGTTCGCCGGCCAGCGCGCACAGTGCCTGCTTGACCGTGGACCGGTTGTCCAGATCCTGCATCCGGCCCGCGTCGACACAGGGCTGGAGTTCCTTGAAAGCGGCCGGCACATGGGTGCGGGCGACCTGGGTGCCGGTGGCCTTGGCGACCAGCGGCGGCTGGATCTCGGTGTTCCGGGTGAGGCGGTTGACCACCGTCGTGGTGTCCTCCGCCTTACGGATCTGGAGCCGGTCCCAGAGCCGGACCTGCCGCTTGGCGGCCCGTACGGCCACCACGTCCGGGGTGGCCACCAGCAGCGCCAGATCGGCGAGTTCGACGGCCGCGGCGTTGGCGGACTGCATCTGGGAGCCGCAGTCGACCAGCACCACCTCGTAGCGGGAGCGCAGCGCGCCGATGATCTGCCGGGCCGCCCGGTCGTCGACCTCCTCGCCGCGCTCCCCCTCCTCGGGCGCCAGCAGCAGGCCGAGGCCGGTGTGGTGGTCGTGCACGGCGTCCTGGAGAACCCGTACGGAGATGTCCTGGATTCCCGCCAGGTCGACGACCGAGCGGCGGAACTGCACGTCCAGGTAGGAGGCCACGTCACCGGACTGGAGATCGAGGTCCACCAGGGCGACGCTGCGCCCGGCGGCCCGCGCGGCGAGCGCCAGCTGCACGGCGGTGACGGTGGTGCCGACCCCGCCCTTGGCGCCGGTCACCGTCACCAGCGTGCCGGCCGGGCCGGGTGCCGTCTCGGGGGCGCCCCCGAGGTGAACCCGTACGCCCGTCGCCCACTGGGCGGCGGACTGTACCCGGGCGGCCAGCTCGTCGTAGCCGAGCGGCATCCCGACGACGCCCCGGGCGCCGGCGTCCATCGCCGCGGAGAACAGCGCGGGCCCGGCGTCGGTGGTGATCAGTACGACGCCGACGGCGGGGAAGCGCAGCGCCACCTCGCGGATCAGCTCCAGCGCCGGTGCCGGCCCGATCCGTTCGTGGACGAGCACGACCTCGGGGAGCGCCTCCACGGCGGACGGCTGGCCGCCTGCGGGCGCGCCCCCGGCCGGTGCGCCGGTCCCCTGGGCGGCGGCCAGCGCGTGGAGCAGCGCGGCGGAGTCCGCGACGGCGGGCGCGGGTTCGGCGTCCGGCAGCTGGCTGAGCAGCGAGGACACGGCGCGTGCGGCGTCCGGGTCGCCGATGGCCGGGAGGATGCGGATGGTCACCTGAGGCTCCGGGTCACTTGTCTCCGTCGAGGGTGTAGCTGCGCTGGCCGGGCGGGATGGCGTTCTCGTTGCCGGGGGCGAGCAGGGCGAGCCGTACGTGGGAGGCGAAGGACTCGGCGTACGCGACGCGTTGGGCGTCCTGGGTGTTCAGCGCGAAGGTGATCGGGACGGCCTCACCGGCCTGCCGGCTGTTGGCGGTGGTGTCGCCGGGGTCCTTGGCCTCCAGGGGCGTCAGCTTGCCGACGTCGATGACCTGGGCGCCCGCGACGATGACCTTGGAGACCGGCCTGTCCTCGGGGCGCTTGCCCTCGAACGTGGCGAAGATGTTCACCCGGGCACCGGGGTTGATCTTGCCGGCCACACCGGTGGCGGCGTCGATCATGATGGCGATCTCCTGCTGCCCGGCCTTCAGCGCGGGCCGCTCGACGATCATGTCGTCCTGGAGCAGCGAGCCCTTCTTCAGCGGGGTCACCGCGATCCTGCCGCTGACCCGGTCCAGGTCGGTCACGGCGGTGGGCGGCAGCCAGCGCTGCGGCATCCGCACCTTCTCGAACTGCCCGGGACTCAGCTCCTTATAGGCCGCGACATCGGTCTTCAGCCGGTACGCCGTCCGCTCCGGGCCGACCTTGGACTCGACGTTCTTGATCACCGACAGCACGCCGACGAACGCGCCGACCGCACAGAGAACCGACAGGAGCAGCAGGATCACTCCGCGGCGCTGGCGTGAGTTCATGGGGGAGGGACCTCGATCGGGACGGGGAGAAGGGGCGGGCGGTCGGACAGGGAACGGGGGTCACCGGGCGGGACCACCCGGCGGACGGCCGGCGGGACCGGCCGGCGTGGCGGGCCGCGGCGGCCCGGTCGGGCTCAGCGCACGCGGGCCACCGTCCGCGGGGTGCCGGGGACTTCAGGGTGGCCGGAGAGGTCCGGCTGACCGGTGGCATCGGGGTGCCCGGCGAAGTCGGGGTGGCCGGGCAGGTCCCACACGCCGGGGGCGCGGGGGGTGTCGGACGCGTAGGGGTTTCCCGGTACGGGGCGGCCGGACCCGTACGAGTTCCCGGGGGCCGGGATGCCGGCCCCGTAGGGGTTCCCCGCCACCGCCTGCCCACCCGCCGAGAGGTCCGGCCCACGGACGTCCAGCTGCCCGGGTTCACCCCGGCGCCCGGCCCGCCCGCCCCATACGCCCACCACACCGGGCGCATCGGGCGCATCCGGCACCCCCGGCGAGAGGGCGCGCTCCTCCCATGGCGAGGGAGGCGGCCCGGCCGGGGGCGGGGAGGCGGCGGAGGTGGTGGCGGCCGTGGGGAGATCGGGGCTCCCGGAGGGGTCGGGGGCGTCGGGTGCGCGAGTCGGGGCGGGTGCCGGAGCCGGGGCGGACGACGGAGTCGGGGGCTGGACGGACGACGGGGCCGGCGCCGGGGAACCGCCCGGGGCCGGCGCGCCACCGGACGCGGCGTCAGGAGCAGGCACAGCACCCGACGCAGCACTGTGCACAGCACTGGACACAGCACCCGGCACAGACGCCGAACCCGCCGCCGGAGCGAGGGCGCCGCCCCGCACCGGCCCGGAAACCGAGCCGCCGGTGGCCGCCGACCCGCCTGTCGCCGTCGACCCGCCCGTGGCCGTGATCCCGCCTATGGCCGCCGGCCCCTGGCCCGGGCCGCCACCCCCCGTCGCCCGCTCCCGCGCCAGCGGGGACGCGCAGAACGCACAGCGGTCACCGAGGAGTTCCCGGCCGCACCAGCCGCACTCCTCGCGGCGTACGGAGGACACCAGCTGGTGCAGGACCGCCACGTCCGGTACGGCAGCGGCGAACTCGATCAGCTTCTGGGTGCCCCACCACCGGGCGGACTCGGCGGGCAGCCGGGTCTCGTACAGCCCCTGCACCTGCCAGGCCGGGGCGAGCGCCTCGGTCACCCAGTCCGAGGTGAGCTGGCCGCGGGCGACCGCGAGCTCGGTGGCGAATCCGGGCGCCGGCAGTCCGGCCTCGGTGCTGTGCCGGTCCAGATGCAGCAGCTGCGGCTGCGGATGGGCCAGCACCGCGAAGTGCGCACCGGGCAGCCAGGACTTCATGTGGGCCCGCAGGTCGACCTCGATCCGGTCCAGGCCGCTGACGCTGCCCAGCAGGGCACCGGCGTGAACGTAGTGGGCCAGCAGCCGCGCCGCGCTGGCCAGTACACCGGGGCTGAAGTCGCACAACGACAACTGCCGCAGCTGACGGGCGAGTAAGGCCACGCCCAGCGGCGGCAGGGACAGCGGCACGATGGCGATCCGGTCGCTCTCCAGGACGGCGCGCAGGGTGTGCAGCCGGCGGATGTGTTCCGGCGGGCAGACGGCGGAGTACAGCGCGACGAGATGGCCGTGGTGTTCCAGCACCGCGCTGGTCTCCGTCAGGGCGTCGTCCAGCGGCTGGAGTTGCGGGGCCTGCAGGACGACGGCGGCGGGGGTCCGCCGGTCGGCCGACGGCAGCGCGAGGTCCGGGCTGGTGACTGCAATCGCGGTCGGCACGTCGCTCCCCCACTCCCTCCGGCCGCCGGGGGTCCCGGGACCGCGGATCGGCACAGCTCTGCGCCATCGGCGCCATTCGCTCAGCACTTTATCCACAGAGATACGTCCCAGAGAACACGTTCTGGGCTACTCGTCATCACCATCACCCCGCGGGGAAACAGCGGATACCGGCCAGGCATCCCGCGCAGGAACATCCGTCTCCGCGCCGACCCTTGACAGGCCGATTGGTCTGGACCACGTTGTACGGCACGCACAGAGGCGCCTGAACACGCATCCGCACACTCCCCAACTTCCCCCCACACGGAGGCAGTCGTGGTTCGCGCACGATCAGGAAGACCCGCAGTCAGGACGGGCACCGGAGTGCCGGGACGGCTGCTGACCGCACTCGCCGCGGTGACACTGGCCTCGTCCGGCCTCGTCGCCACGGGCACCGCCCAGGCCTCGGGAAAACATCCCGCCACCTCACCTGCGGACTCCCCCGCCGCATCCACCGCATCCACCGCAATCGCCGCATCCGCCACAGCCGTCCCGCGGCATGCCGTCACCGGCTACTGGCAGAACTTCGACAACGGCGCCACGGTGCAGAAGCTCAAGGACGTCGACGACGCCTACGACATCATCGCGGTCTCGTTCGCCGAGGCCACCGGACAGCCCGGCGCGGTCACCTTCCGCCTCGACCCGGCCGTCGGCTACGGCTCCGCCGACGCGTTCAAGGCGGACATCAAGGCGAAGCAGGCGGCCGGCAAGTCGGTGATCCTCTCCGTCGGCGGCGAGCGGGGCGCGATCTCGGTCAACGACGCGGCCTCCGCGAAGAACTTCGCCGACTCGGTCGGCGGCCTGATGGACGACTACGGCTTCGACGGCGTCGACATCGACCTGGAGAACGGCCTCAACGCGACCTATATGACCCAGGCGCTCAAGGCGCTGCACGAACGGCACGCCGGCGTCGTGGTGACCATGGCCCCGCAGACCATCGACATGCAGTCACCGCAGAACGAGTACTTCAAGACGGCGCTCGGCATCAAGGACTTCCTGACCGCCGTCAACATGCAGTACTACAACAGCGGTTCGATGAACGGCTGCGACGGCAAGGTGTACTCCCAGGGCACGATCGACTTCCTGACCGCGCTCGCCTGTATCCAGCTGGAGGGCGGGCTCGACCCGTCCCAGGTCGGCATCGGGGTACCGGCCTCGGCCCGTGCGGCCGGCGGCGGATACGCCGCTCCGTCCGTCGTCAACGCCGCCCTGGACTGCCTCACCCGGGGCAGCGGCTGCGGCTCCTTCAAGCCCTCCAGGACCTACCCGGGGCTCCGTGGCGCGATGACCTGGTCGACCAACTGGGACGCGGCCAACGGCAACGCCTTCGCGAACCAGGTGGGCGCGCACGTCCATGGCCTCCCGTAACCGGCCCCGGGGCGTCCCCGTCCCGGGGCGTCCCCTCCGGGGCATCCCGTCCGGGGCATCCCGTCCGGGGCCGGACGCCGCGCCCCGGGTCCCACGCGCCTTGCGTGCACGGGACCCGGGGTGCGGCACCTGCCTCAGCTCAGCGGCGCGCGGCCTTCGGCTTCGGCAGCGCACAGCCCTCGGCGTTCAGGTCCAGCTTGTTGCCCTCGCCGAAGCACTTCGGTATCTGGTACGTCTCCTGGGCGTACCCGATGCCCTTGCGCACCGTGGTCTTGCCGTTCTTGTCCACCTCACAGGGGTTGTTGAGGGTGCACTTCTCGCCGCTCTCGTTGGTCGTGTTGTTGACGGCCGTGACCTTGCCGGTCGCGGTGTCGACGACCGGCGAGCCGGACGTACCGCCGATGATCTTGCACTCCGGGGTGTAGCGGACCGAGTCCTTCCAGGTCCACTCGCCCTCCTTGAGGGTGGCGGCGAACCCGTCGATGCCGCAGGAGTAGATCTTCTTCCAGTAGCCGGAGACGATGCTGATCTTCGCGCCCTTGGTGGGGTGCTCGGTAGCCAGCTCCAGCGGCTTGATCTTGTACTTCTTCTCGATCTCGGCGTAGGTCGACCCGGTCTCGTAGAACGAGACATCGGTGTCGGTCATCGTGGCGTAGGCGACCTTGGTGGCCTTGATCGTGCCCAGCTTGCCGGCCGACTTGTCCAGCAGGGTGAAGCTGCGGCTGGACGGCTTGTCGACGACGACCTCACCGGCGCCGGGCATCCCGCCCTCCAGGCAGTGCCCGTTGGACATCACCAGCGCCGGGTCGTCCGCCTTCGATCCGGGCATCCGGACGACCGAGCCGGAGCAGTTGCTCAGCGCGACACTGCCGGCGAAGTCCACCGCCTTGGTCTTCTGCTGCGTGGGGTGCCGGTCACCGTCCTGCGGCGCGGCGTGCGCCGTTCCGACGGTGCCCAGCAGGGTTGCGGCGCCCAGTGCGGCCGTGGCCAGGGTGCCGACGAGAGGTCGGTTCATGTGGGGGTCCTCTCAGTGTCTGTCACCAAAAACCCTGCGCGGGCCTTCGGTTTTGTCGTGCGCATTGTTGGCGACTCGGCACCGCCTGGCAATCAATTTCCGCCCCTCAGGAGGAAGTTGAGGGATTCGCCACGTCCGGGTGGCCGGTTCCGGTGGCTGATTCGGTGGCCGGTTCCGGTGGTCGGTTCCGGTGACTGATTCGGTGGCCGATTCCCGCGCGCCCCACATATGGCCGTCCGAGCCCTTGTCACGGCCATGACATCGGCCAAAACTGACGCCGTCGCTTCGCTCACACCCCACAGGAGACCGCATGCGACCACGTATCCGCGGCGGACGCACCACCGTCCTCGCCGCACTCCTCTCCCTCGCACTCGCCGCCCCCATCGCCGCCGCACAGGCGCAGGACGCGCCTTCGCCCCGGCCCGCCGCCGACTCCGCGGCGAGCACCGAACTCCCCCATCAGTACGAGGTGACGGGCCTCGCCACCCCCGCCCAGCGCACCGCCCTCACCGCGACCGGCGCCACCATCGACGAGGTCCACGCCGGCAAGGCCGTCATCACGGCGAACCGCGCCCAGGCCGCCGCCGCCCGCCAACTCGGCCACGCACTCCGCAGGTTGCCCGACCCCCCGGCCACCAGGCCCGCGCCCTCCGGCACCAAGGCCAGGGACTTCCCCGCCGGCTACGCGAAGTACCACACCTACGACGAGGCCACGAAGGAGATCGACGCCCTCGTCGCCAAGTACCCGGCCCTCCTGAGCAAGCAGGTCATCGGCACCTCCCACGAGGGCCGCGCCCTCCTCGCCCTCAAACTCAGCAAGAACGTCACCAAGGACGAGCAGGAACCCGAGGTCCTCTTCACCGCCCACCAGCACGCCAGGGAACACCTCACCGTCGAGATGGCCCTCTACCTGCTCAACGAGTTCACCTCGAAGTACGGCAGCGACTCCCGCATCACCAAGATGCTCGACTCCCGCGAGATCTGGATCATCCCCGACCTCAACCCGGACGGCGGCGCGTACGACATCGCCTCCGGCTCGTTCCGCAGCTGGCGCAAGAACCGCCAGCCCAACGCCGGCTCCAGCAGCGCGGGCACCGACCTCAACCGCAACTGGGACTTCAAGTGGGGCTGCTGCGGCGGCTCTTCCTCCAGCCCCTCCTCCGAGACCTACCGCGGCAAGTCCCCCGCCTCCGCCCCCGAGGTCCAGGTCGTCTCGAAGTTCGTCCACAGCCGCAACGTGGGCGGCACCCAGCAGATCAAGGCCGCCATCGACTTCCACACCTACAGCGAACTCGTCCTCTGGCCCTTCGGCTACACCGACGACGACACCGGCCCCGGCATGACCCAGGACGACCACGACGCCTTCGCCACCATCGGCAAGAACATGGCCGCCACCAACGGCTACACCCCCGAGCAGTCCAGCGACCTGTACATCACCGACGGCTCGATCGACGACTGGCTGTGGGGCCAGGAGAAAGTGTTCGCCTACACCTTCGAGATGTACCCGTCGTCCTTCCTCGGCGGCGGCTTCTACCCGAAGGACTCGGTGATCCCGAAGGAGACGTCACGGAACAGGGAGGCGGTCCTCCGACTCCTGGAGATCGCCGACTGCCCGTACCGGGCGATCGGGAAGGAAGGGCAGTACTGCCAAGGCAGTTGACCCACCACTACCGGGACGACAGGCGGGCCGCGTCCACTACGACGCGGCCCGCCGCGCCCCGGACGGGTGCGAGGTGCACCTAAGGGCTGTCCCGTAACGGCCTCCGGTGTGATGGTGGGCCAGGGCGGCTCCTCCTATCCGGCCGGCGTGAGATTGTGCAGACGGGCGATGCCGAGCATGGCGTAGTGGACACCGCCGCGTTGGAGGCGGCAGTCGCGCAGGATCTTCCACCGCCAACTGCCGAAAGGTCAGGTTCGTCCGCCCATACGCGACGACCAGCAGGACCCGGTCCTCCAGCGGCAAGCTCCACGGCCGGCCCCTGCGTGCCTGGTCGGTTCTTTCGCGCTGCAAGGCTGTGATCAGCTTGCCGAACTGCTGTGGGCTCAGCCCGGTGAACGGGGCTGTCCAGGATGACTTCGACGCCGTGATCACACCAGACACGTGGGAATGATCCCGGAGGTGAACAGCCACCTGACGCTGATCAGCCCGTCTCCGCCGGCAGGACCCACCGAGGCGTCCCTCAGCCACCGCAACTCGGCATCCTGGTAATGATCCGCGACGCCAGACCATGCCAGGCCACGACCTGCCGGATGTGGACGGTGACGGCCGGAGTGACTTCGCGGGACGGCACCGCAGCTCACCAGCCAGTGCGCACAGCGGCCTGCGCCGGCGGGCCCCGGTCTCGGTGCGGCCGGATCTCTCCCGGCCAGGCGTGATGCCGTTGAGTAACCCAGAACCAACGTGGCGAAGGTAAAAATTGACGCTGTGTAGACTTTCTGGGCGGGGAGCAGTCCTGCTCCCAGCGAGACCTTCCTGGAGGAGCAATGCAGAGGCAGAACTGGCTCATCACCGGCGTCAGCACGGGCCTGGGACGTGCCTTCGCCCAGGCCGCCCTGGCTGCCGGTCACACCGTTGTCGGCACGGTCCGCTCCGAGGAGGACCTGCGGGCCTTCGAGGGGCTTGAGCCCGGTTACGCTCGCGGCCGCATCCTGGACGTGACGGACGACCACGCCGTCTCGGATGTGATCACGGAGGTGGAGCGAGGCGTCGGCCCCTTGGATGTCGTCATCGCCAACGCCGGCTACGGCCTGGAGGGCACCTTCGAGGAAACCCCGCTGGCCGAGGTGCGGCGGCAATTCGAGATCAACGTATTCGGGGCAGTGGCCACCCTGCAGGCAGCACTGCCCCACATGCGCCGACGCCGCCGCGGACACCTGATGGCCGTCACCTCCATGGGCGGACTCATGGCCGTGCCCGGCATGTCCGCCTACTGCGGCAGCAAGTTCGCCCTGGAAGGCATCCTCGAAGCACTGGGCAAGGAGGTCGCACAGTTCGGGATCCACGTGACGGCGATCGAGCCCGGCTCCTTCCGCACCGACTGGGCCGGACGGTCCATGACACGCGCCGCGCGGACCATCGACGACTACGACGAGCTGTTCGATCCCATCCGTGAAGCGCGGCAGAAGGCAAGCGGGAACCAGCTCGGCAACCCGGCCAAGGCTGGACAAGCCGTCGTGCGCATCGCCTCGGTCGACCAGCCGCCGGCCCACCTCGTCCTGGGCTCGGACGCGCTGCGGCTGGTCACCACTGCGCGCACTGCCGTGGACGAGGACATCCGCGCATGGGAGACGCTCTCCCGCACGACCGACTTCGACGAGGGTGCTCAGCTCTGATGCCCAGCCACCACCCCGCGCGGAGCCGGCGCAGCACCGAACGCAAGGGCGATCTGCGGGAGCGGGCCATCCTGGACACCTGCGAAGCCCTGCTCGCGGACAAGGGCTACAACGCCATGACCGTCGGCGACATCGCCCAGGGCGCCGGCATCACACGCGGCGCCCTGTACTTCTACTTCGGCTCCAAGCAAGAAGTAGTGGTGGCACTCGTGGCGCGTACCGTCGAGCATCTGTGGGAGCGGTCCCGGACCACCGCGCAGACCGACGAGCCCCGCCAGGCCATCGCAGAAGCCATGCAGCGCACGGTAGAGCTGTGGAACGAGCACGGCCTGGTCATGCGCACGGCGATCGACCTGTCGTTGACCGTGCCGGAGATCGGCGAGCTGTGGAGCCATACAGCGGACTTGTTCATCACGGCCATCACCGCCGTCCTGGAACGGGCCGGCATCCAGGCCGGCACCGAACCAGAACAAGCCTCAGCGATGGCACGCGCCCTGTGCTGGATGGTCGAGCGGACGTTCTACCACGCCTCACAAGAGTCCCGCGAGACGCTGCAAGGGGCATCCGCGACCTGCGAACGCATCTGGCTGATCAGCGCCGGTCTGTCCAGGTAAAGAAGAGCAGCGGGGATATCCGCGTGTGCGGCTCCAGGGCAGTGGCCGCGGTGTCGTCTCCCAGGCCGGTTCCGGAGAGCCGGTGGCCGCGCTGCTGCTGCCCGGCAACGCCGGCTCCAACACCGCGAACGCCCACATCACCACCGCCCAACTCGCCCTGGCCCACATCCCCAAACACCTGCGGCGGGGACAGCAGCCCTGCCCCGGCGCAGAAGTAACCGCACCACACAAGCACAGAATCCCCGTCAGCCAACCGACGAGGACTCATGAACGATCGAGGCTAATCCTTGGCCCCCGGCCAGTGGTTGCGTCGGCCGTACTGGCGCCGATCACTCGAAGAGCGATTCCTGTTGCTCACCCTTCGCACCGGACTTCCCTTGCGCGTGCGCAAGCTCAAAGCACTCACGCACGACACGCGGCCACTCCGTGAGTACCTCGCGGCCGACAATCAGCTCGTCGAGAAGGCCTGAGTACAGGAGATCGATCGCGCGCCTGAGGTCGGACTTTCGCGATTCCCATTGCCGGAGCCCGTCGATAATTGCAAAGTGACTTACATGAATGTCGAATTCATCCTCGAAGAGTCGCAGCTCCGTCCCAACCAGCTGCAATTCGTAGATGGCGTCTGACATTTTTGAGCCGCCCAGGGTTTTCCCCCAGTATTCTTTAATCTCCCAGAGAGCTGTAGGGTTGAAGAGTCCGGGAATAGCCCCGTCGAGCCTTCGAGGGGAGACCCAGATGTGCTCACCCGACACTACGGCTGCACGGCTCTGCGGGTTCGTGTTGACGCTTACCTCGAATGCCTTTTGCTCTTCATAGACGATGGCGTCGACGGTATTCACTAGCGCCTTGGAGGACTTATGGTAGCCCTCAAGCTTTACCCCGTAGCTTTGGAGGGCGCGGTCCGACACCATGCTGTAGTCGCTTTTCGCCTCATCCTCCGTGCGAAGTAGGGAAAAGGCTTCTTTGGAGGCTTCCCCTCGCCGACACCAGTAGTCAGACAGCTTGTCAAGTATGCTGCTATGCCCGTCGAGGTATTGGATGAGTCCATCCGCAGCGCCCGAATTGGCTTTCCTCAACACCGGAATGATCTCACGTGCGGGGATTTTCTCGGCGTATCGATGTTTGGCGTTGATTTGATCGGCCAGCATTCGAACGACATGCCAGAAAGGGTCGCTCCATCGTGGAGACTCGAAGCCTGGCTCCCTCTTCACTTGTCATCACCCTCGCAGATTCCGGTCAGCAACGTCGCAGGGCTGACGTCAAGTGCCCGCGCGATGCGGATGATGTTCAAAAGGCTGACATTGCGTTCACCGCGCTCCACCCCGCCGATGTATGTGCGGTGAAGTCTGGCTGCGTGCGCCAACCCCTCTTGCGATAAGCCGGCGGCCTCGCGCAGCTCCCTAGCGCGCAGTCCAAACCGAGCCAAGACTGAACGATCTTCCATAAGACCTGTACACTTCCGGTCGTGACGACGATGGGTCTACAGACTATGAGTAGCAATCGCTCCGGCGATGGGCGCTCCTTCCTGAAGTGGGCCGGCGGGAAGACCCGGTATGCGGATCGGCTCGCCACGATGGCCCCTCCGTTCAAGGGGCGCTATTTTGAGCCCTTTATGGGAAGTGCGGCGCTATTCTTCGAAATCGGCCCATCGGGGGCGTCGCTTTCGGATGCGAACCCAGAATTGGCCGTCTGTTTTCAACAAGTGGCCGAGAGCCCAGAAAAGGTCATGGACCTTCTTGATCGCATGCCCAACAATCGCGAGTTCTTTAACGAAGAGCGTGCGCGTGATATCGGTGACATGTCTGATCTGGAGCGCGCTGCGAGAGTGATCTATCTAAATAAAACGGGCTTCCGTGGGCTGTGGCGAGTCAACAGGAAGGGGCAGTTCAACGTGCCGTACGGTGCGTATGACCGCCCCTACTACAATCGGAAGACGTTGCTCAACGCGTCCGCTGCGCTGCAGGGGGCGGAGGTCCAATGTCGCGACTTTGCGGAAGCGTTGGCGGAAGCAGAGGCCGGTGATTGGGTCTATCTGGACCCTCCATACATCCCTCTCGGCGGCTGGGCGGACTTCAAGCGTTACACGCCTGGCCAGTTCGGCGAGGAAGACCAGCGTCGCCTAGCTGAATCCATGCGGGAAGCGGCCCGGCGAGGCGTTTATGTCACGATGACTAACAGTGATACCGATTTGACTCGTGACATCTTCGCAGAATTCCACGTTCTGTCCATGGCGACCCGCCGAGACATCAATCTCCAGGCGAAGAGCCGAGGTAGCGTCGATCTGGTATTCACGACCTACGAGCCGAGTGGAACAATGCCGGATGCGCCCATCCAGCGTGAACCCGCAGAGGAATTGACCCTCTTCGACGCTTCGTAGTCACGGCGTCGGCGGAGCCCGGAAACGGGACGCGGTTGTGGGCCGTACTGCCGCGTGCGGGTGCGCGGCAGTACGGGAGTGGTGTGCCGCCCTCAGACGCCGTGCCGGGCCGTCCCGCCGCGTAGGTGGAGGGCCCTTCCCGCCGGTGCCTACACCACCAGACTCACCGCCGCCGCCACCGCGAACCCCGCCACCGACAGCACCGACTCCAGCACCGTCCAGGACTTCAGGGTGTCGCGTTCCGAGATGCCGAAGTACTTGCTGACCATCCAGAATCCCCCGTCGTTCACATGCGAGGCGAAGATCGAACCCGCCGAGATCGCCATGATGATCAGGGCCAGGTGCGCCGGGGAGAGGCCCTGGTTCTCGACGAGGGGGACGACGATGCCGGCTGTGGTGACGATGGCGACGGTGGCGGAGCCCTGGGCTACGCGGAGGACGAGGGAGAGGAGGTAGGCGAGGACGATGACGGGGAGGCCGACGTGGTGGAAGGTGTCGGAGAGGGCGGTGGCGACGCCGCTGGCCTTGAGGACGGCGCCGAAGACCCCGCCGGCGCCGACGACCAGGATGATGTTGCCGACCGGCTTCAACGACGCGGTGGAGACGGTCTGGAGGGATGTGCGGGACCAGCCGCGGCGGAGGCCCAGCAGGTAGTACGAGAGCAGCAGGGCGATCGTCAGGGCCACGAAGGGGTGGCCGAAGAACTCGATGACCGAGCGGCCGGGCGAGGGGTCCAGGGCGATGGAGGAGAAGGTCGCCAGGAGGATGAGGAGCAGCGGGGTGCCGATGATGGTGAGGACGGTGGCCAGGGGGACCTGGGCCTCGTGTGCCGTGACGCCGGCCGCGGCCTTCTCGCGGGTGACCGCGGCCCTGGCCTCGTCGGCGGCCTCGACCATGTCCTGGGGGACGCCGACGAAGAGGCGCTTGCCGATCCACGCCGCGTAGGCCCAGGCGGCGAGCACCGCGGGGATGCCGCAGACGAGTCCCATCAGGATGATCCAGCCCAGGTCGACCTTGAAGAGGCCGGCGGCGGCGACCGGGCCGGGGTGCGGCGGCAGGAAGGCGTGCGTCATGGAGAGGCCCGCGAGCAGCGGCATGCAGTACAGCAGGATCGACTTGCCGGACCTCTTGGCCGCCGCGTAGACGATCGGGGCGAGGACGAAGATGCCGACGTCGAAGAAGACCGGGATGCCGAAGATCAGGCCGGTCAGGCCCATGGCGAGGGGTTCGCGCCGCTCGCCGAAGAGGTGGCGCAGCCGGGTGCTCAGCACCTCGGCGCCGCCGGAGACCTCCAGGATCGCGCCGAGCATGGTGCCCAGGCCGATGATGATGGCGACGTGCCCGAGGATGCCGCCCATGCCGGTCTCGATCAGGGAGACGGCGTCGGACTTCTGGACCGTGCCGAAGAGTTCGGTGACGGAGAGGCCGGCGGCGAGGCCCACCGCGATGGAGACCGTCAGCAGCGCTACGAACGGCTGTAGCCGGACCTTGATGATGAGGACGAGGAGCAGGGCGATGCCCAGGGCGGCGACCGTCAGGAGGCCCGCGGTGCCCGGTATCAGGGCGAGCAGTCCGCCGGTGTGCGGAGGCGGTGGGGCAGCCGGGGCGGCGGTCGTGGCGGCGAGGTGCATGGGGGAACTCCGTCGGCAGGCAGGGGATTTCCAGGTAGGGGGGACCGCGGCAGGGCGCCCCGCCGGTGCGGGGTGCCCTGCCGTGCGGCGGGTGGTGCGGACGTTCTAACGGCACAGCGGTTGGCTCACTAGGGGCGCGGCGGGTGGCTCAGCTCAGGACGGCGAGGGCGTCGATCTCGATGAGGAGGCCCTGGGGCAGACCGACGTAGACGGTGGTGCGGGCGGCGGGGGCCTCCTTGAGGCCCTGCTCCTCGAAGTAGGCGTTGTAGATCTCGTTCATCTCGGCGAAGTGCGCCACGTCGGTGAGGTAGACGCGGATCATCATCGCGTCGTCCCAACTGGCGCCGCCCTCTTCGAGGATGGCCTTGACGTTGGCGAGGGTCTGCAGGGTCTGCTCGCGCAGGGTGGGCCCGGCCGGGGTGGGGGCCTGGCCCTCGACGGCGGGGAGGAAGCCGACCTGGCCCGCGACCTGGAGGAGGTTGCCCTTCTTGACCCCGTGGGAGAACTTCGCGGGCGGGGTGGTGTGGGTGGCCGGGGTGAGCGCGGTCTTCTCGGTCATGGTGTTCAGGCTTCCTGTACGGGGTCGGTGGCGGGTACGGCGGTTCCGGAGTACTCCCGGCTGATGGCGTCGGCGGTGCGGCGCACCAGCGGGAGCAGTCCGAGGAGTTCCTCGGCGCTGACGACCACGTTCGGCGCGGAGACCGACATGGCGGCGGCCAGGCGCCCGTCCGCGCCGCGGACCGGGGCCGCGACGCAGTTGATGGACTCCTCGTGGCCACCGAGGTCGGTGGCCCAGCCCTGTTCGCGGACCTTGGCCAGTTCGGCGAGGAACGCCGTGGCGTGCGGGGTCGAACGGGACGTGTAGAGGGGGTAGTCGAGCTTCTCGGCGAGGGTGCGGCGCTCGGGTTCGGGGAGGTCGGCGAGGAGCAGCTTGGCGACCGCGGCGACGGTGATCGCGACGGGTTTGCCGATCCGGGAGTACATCCGGACCGGGTAGCGGCTCTCGACCTTGTCGATGTAGAGGACCTCGTTCTCCTCGTGGACCGCGAGGTGGACGGTGTGCCCGCACTTCTCGTTGAGTTCGACGAGGTGGGGGTGGGCGATCTCGCGTACGTCGAGGTTCTCGGCGGCCTGCTGGGCGAGGGCGAAGAGCCGGGCGCCCAGGCGGTAGCGCTGGTCGGACTGGCGGTAGACGAGGCCGTGTTCGTGGAGGGTGCGCAGCAGCCGGAGGGCGGTGGACTTGTGGACGCCGAGCCGGTCGGCGACCTGGCCCAGGTCGGCGGGCCCCTCGGCGAGCAGCGGCAGGATGCTCAGTGCCCGGTCGACGGTCTGGCTCATGCCGGAACCTCGCTTCGCCCGGCCCCGCCCGCGCCGGGCGCGCACCGCCCGGGGGTTCTGTCGCCTCGCTCGTTCATTGCGTGGGTACCTCCTCCTCGGCCCTGTGGCCGGATGCGTCGGCGTCGGTCCAGCCAGGAGCGAGGTGCAGTCTCTCCCAGGCGGAGTCGTCCAGGGCGGCCAGGCGGTCGGCGTACGGCCGGGCCGGCGGGGTGGCGAGGTCGCCGGGGACGGTGAGGGCGGCGGCGGCCTGGAGGTGGCCGTGCCGGAGTCGGGCGCGGTCCGGGAGGCCGCGGAGGGTGGCGGAGAGGAAGCCGGCGGCGAAGGCGTCGCCGGCGCCGGTGGCCGCCACGGGGTCGACGTGCAGGGCGGGGACGAAGGTGGTGTCGTCGCGGCGGGCGCCCGGCTCTCCCGTACGGCGGAAGACGGTCGCCCCGGTCTCGCCCTGTTTGACGACCAGGGTGTGCGGTTCCGGCAGGGCCTCGCGGATGGCGCGGGGGCCGGTGAGGCCCCAGGCGTCCCGGGCCTCGTCGCCGCCGACGAACACCAGGTCGGCGCCGCGTGCGAGGTCGAGCAGCACCCGGGCCCGCGCGGTGTCCCGCCACAGCCCCGGCCGGTAGTTGACGTCGAAGGAGAGGAGCGGGCGCCCGGGGCGGCGGGCGGTCAGCTCGCGCAGCAGGCCGAGGCAGCCGGCGGACAGCGCCGCCGTGATGCCGGTCAGATGCAGGATGCGGCCGGAGTGCACGGCGGCGGTGTCCAGACCGTCCGCGGTCATGGCGGAGGCGGCGGAACCGGCGCGGTAGTAGGCGACTTCGTGGGTGGCGGTGGCGCGGTCGCCGGCGGTGCGGAAGTAGACGCCGGTGGGGCGCCGCGGGTCGCGGCGGACGTGGCCGACGTCGACGCCGCAGCCGGCGATGGCGGCCAGCAGGTGGTCGCCGAAGCCGTCGGTGCCGACCCGGGAGATCCAGCGGGTGGTGTGGCCGGTGCGGGCGAGGGTGCAGGCGACGTTGGATTCGGCGCCGCCGATGGCGCGGTCGAAGGAGGGGACGTCGGCGAGCCGCCCGGGGAGGCGGGGCAGGAAGGTGACCATGGACTCGCCGAGGCAGACGGCATCGACGTCCGGGGCGGGCGCGCCGTCCGGGCCGGTGGTGCCGCTGACTTCGGGGGGCTGGATCACGATCGGTTCCGCTCCTTCGATGCGGTGCGTCCGGGCCGCGCGCGGCGCGGTCATCCGGTCGTTGCCCGCCGCGTCGTCCACCGTTGACCGGGCAATGCAGCGGATGTTAGACAGCGGTTAGCGATACGCGCAATGAGCGTTGCAGAAGGTGCAACACGATCTTTTGAGGAGGCCCCATGGCCGGCGAACGGCTCGCACAGGGACTCAAGGGACTCACCGACGAACGGGTCGATCACCGCTTCAAGGGACTCCCCCCGGACGCCGACGGCAGCACCGTCGGCGAGCTGGCCGCCGAGCGCCGGAACCTCTTCACCGACGGCTTCACCACCCCCGTCCTCGCGCTCTCCGCCGAGTCGCTGGAACACAACCTGGCGCTGATGGAGACCTACTCCAGCCGGCACGGCCTGGCCTTCGCCCCGCACGGCAAGACCTGCATGGCCCCGCAGCTCTTCGCCCGCCAACTGGAGCACGGTGCCTGGGGCATCACCGCCGCCGTCCCCCACCAGGCCCGCGTCTACCGCCACTTCGGCATCGAGCGGATCTTCCTGGCGAACCAGCTGGTGGACGCGGCCGCGCTGCGCTGGCTCGCCGCCGAGCTGGCCGCCGACCCCGGCTTCCGCTTCGTCTGCTACGTCGACTCGCTGCGCGGCATCGAGCTGATGGACACCGCGCTGCGCGAGGCCGGCGCGGTCCGCCCGGTGGACGTGGTCCTCGAACTCGGCGCCGGCGAGGGCGCCCGCACCGGCGTCCGGACCGAGGCCGAGTGCCTCGAACTCGCCGACGCCATCGCGGGCGTGGACACCCTCCGGCTGGTCGGCGTGGCCGGCTACGAGGGCGAGGTCCCGGACGCCACCGCCGAGCGGGTGGCCGCCTGGCTGCGCCGGCTGGTCGCGCTGGCCGCCGCGCTGGACGAGGCGGGCCGGTTCGCCGACCTCGACCAGATCGTCGTCAGCGCCGGCGGCAGCGCGTGGTTCGATACGGTCTCCGAGGTCTTCGACGAGCTGCCGGAGCTGTCCGCGCCGGTCCTCAAGCTGCTGCGCTCGGGCGCGTACGTCTCGCACGACGACGGCCACTACCGCCGGCTGACCCCC
Organism: Streptomyces sp. NPDC048612; assembly: GCF_043199295.1. Lineage (NCBI taxonomy): Bacteria > Bacillati > Actinomycetota > Actinomycetes > Kitasatosporales > Streptomycetaceae > Streptomyces > Streptomyces sp. NPDC048612. The sequence goes on along the minus strand of NZ_JBICVV010000019.1, from coordinate 466 downwards.
TTCAACCGCGTCCCGGACGAGGGCGCCCTGCAGCCCGCCTTCCGCCTCTGGTCCCAGGTCGTCTCCCGCCCCACGCCCGAGCAGGCGTTCCTCAACGCGGGCAAGCGGGACGCGGCGTACGACCTGGACCTGCCGCAGGCCCGGGTCGTCCGGTCCGGCCGGGACGGCAGCCTGCGCCCGGCGGACGGGCTCACCGTCACCAAGCTGTCCGACCAGCACGCCTGGGTCAGCACCGAGCGGGCCGGCGACCTGGAGGTCGGCGACTGGATCGGGCTGGGCCTGTCGCACCCCTGCACCTCCTTCGACAAGTGGCAGCTGATCCCGCTGGTCGAGGCGGACGGCACGGTCACGGACTTCATCCGCACCTTCTTCTAGGGCCTGTCGTCAAACTCCCGTCGTTCGCCCGAAGGGCGGCCCCGCGGCGTCTGGTGCGTGCGATCGCAAGGCGGAGGGTCGCCCCGATACT